>NZ_JAEBEP010000006.1:0-484477 GCF_046548915.1 Streptomyces sp. cmx-18-6
CACGTGTTACTCACCCGTTCGCCACTAATCCACCCCGAAAGGCTTCATCGTTCGACTTGCATGTGTTAAGCACGCCGCCAGCGTTCGTCCTGAGCCAGGATCAAACTCTCCGTGAATGTTTACCCGTCATCGGGTGCACACATCACGAGAGCGGAACAACAAGTCGGAATAAGACCCGTTGTTCACAGCGTCCTCGCTGTGTAATGCCTACCGCCGCGCATAGCGGCCGTAGGACTTTTCAAAGGAACCACCAACCTGCACCAAGTGCAGGCCGGGGTATCAACATATCTGGCGTTGACTTTTGGCACGCTGTTGAGTTCTCAAGGAACGGACGCTTCCTTCGGTCCCGTATCACCGGGGCCCTCCGGGCGCTTCCCTTCGTTTTACTTCTTGCTGTTTTGCTGTCTTGCGTTTCCGACTCTATCAGACTGTTTCCTGTCCGATTCCCGGTCGAAGCGGGTCGAGCGATCGTACTTTTTCGCTTTCCAGGTTCTTCGCTTTCGCGTTTTCCCTTTCCGGCGAGTCCGACTCTACCAGATCCTTTCGGGCCTGATTCCCAGTCAGCGGGGCTTGTCCTCCCGGCCCTTGGGCCGTTCCGACGCCCAAACTCTAGCGGATTCCCCCGGTGGCTCATAATCGGGCCGTTCGAAATGAATTCCGGCATGCCGAAATTATCCCGAGTGGGAGGTCGTGCTGAAGTTTGGTTGCCGCGTGATGCGGCGGGATCGGTTGTCGCAGAACCGTTCCGGCCCCATGACAACTCGAAGAACTTTACGGATCGGTCCGGGGCGTGTCAACCCCGCCTCGACCACGGCCCCAGTACCGGCCCCGGCCCCGGCTTCAGCCCCGGATCCACGTCCGGTCAGTCCAGGTCGGTGAGACGGCCGCCGGCGTCCGGCTGGGCGTGTTCCACCCGGCGCAGGAGGCGGATCAGGAGCTCGCCGAGGACTCCGCGTTCGTCGCCGGAGAGGTCCTGGAGGAGGTCCTCCTCGAAGTCGCTGGCCATGCGCATCGCCTCGAGCCACTTCGTACGGCCCTCGTCGGTCAGTTCGACGATGACGCGGACCCGGTTGTTCTCGTCGCGGTCCCGGGTGACCAGGCCCTCGCCGGCCATCCGGTCGATGCGGTGGGTCATGGCGGCCGGGGTCAGGCCGAGGCGCTTCGCCAGTTCGCCGGGGCCGAGGCGGTAGGGGGCGCCCGACAGGACCAGGGTCTTGAGGACCTCCCACTCGGCGCTGCTGATGCCGAGGGCGGCGACCTGTCTCCCGTACGCGACGTTCATCCGGCGGTTCAGGCGGCCCAGCGCGGAGACGACCTGTTCGACCTGGGGGTCGAGGTCGCGGAACTCTCGCTGGTAGGCGGCGATCTGCTCGTCGAGGCTCGGCTCGTGGGGGCCGGGCTCCTCGGTGCTCTCAGACATGGCGGGCAGTATCGCATGCCCCTACCAGCCTTGAAGTCCTTCAGGGTGAAGTTTTCACCTTCTAAGTTTAGTGCTAAAGTCTTCGAGTCTGATTCGTTCGGGATCTTTGATGACGACCTTTGAGACCTTCTAGACCTTGAGGTAGGTGAGTGTGACCAGGGAGATGGGCGCAGCGCTGCGGCGGATCCAGCTGGGCAGCGCGCTGAGCGCGTTCGGGCTCGGGTTCACCGTTCCGTATCTGTACGTCTACGTGGCGCAGGTGCGGGATCTGGGCGCCGGTACGGCGGGAGTCGTGCTGGCGGTCTTCGCCATGGCAGCGCTGGCCGTTCTGCCGTTCACCGGGCGGGCCATCGACCGGCGGGGCCCGCTGCCCGTGCTGGTGGTGGCCTCCGGTCTCGCCGCCGTGGGCGCCGCGGCCCTGGGGTACGCGAGCAGCGTGCCCGCCGCCGTGCTGTCGGCCGCGGTCCTCGGTGCGGGCACCGCCGTCATGCAGCCGGCCCTGGCCACGATGCTCGTCTGGTGCTCCAGCACCGCCACCCGTACGCGCGCCTTCGCCACGCAGTTCTTCCTCCAGAACCTGGGCCTCGGCCTGGGCGGGCTGGTCGGCGGGCAGCTCGTGGACGTGAGCCGTCCGGCGAGCTTCACCGTGCTGTTCCTGATCGAGGCCGTGATGTTCGTGGTCCTCGGCGTCGTCGCGGGGACCGTGCGGATGCCTCGTACGGCCTCCATCGGCGCGGCCCGTCCGAGTGACGGTTCCGCCAAGGGCGGGATGCGGGCGCTGCTCTCGCACCGGGCCATGGTCCAGCTGTGCGTGCTGGGGTTCGTGCTGTTCTTCGCCTGCTACGGGCAGTTCGAGTCCGGTCTCGCCGCCTACGGCACCGAGGCCGCCGGGATCCAGCCGTCGACGCTCGGCTTCGCGCTGGCCGCCAACACCGCGGTGATCGTCGTCGCCCAGTTCGTCGTGCTGCGGCTCGTGGAGCGGCGGCGGCGCAGCCGGGTCATCGCGGCGGTCGGTCTCATCTGGGCCTTCGCCTGGATCGTGGCGGGGTACGCGGGGCTCGGGCACGGCAGCCAGACCATGGCGACGGCCGCGTTCATCTCGACGTACGCGCTGTTCGGGCTCGGTGAGGCGATGCTGTCGCCGACCGTGGCCCCGCTGGTCGCCGACCTGGCGCCGGAGTCGATGGTCGGGCAGTACAACTCGGCGTTCGCCCTGTGCAAGCAGCTCGCGCTGGCGGTCGGTCCCGCTGTCGGCGGGCCGATGGGGGCCGCGCTGCACGGCCCGTACATCGTGACGTTCGTGCTGTTCTCGCTGGGCATCACGGTGCTCGCGCTGCGGCTGGGGCGTCAGCTCACCCCCGTACAGGATCAGCCTTCACTGGGTCACACCCCCTCGCGGGTGGTGGCGGTGTCGCTGCCCGAGGGCGGGGAGAGCGGTGCGGAGGCGGCCGAGCGGGCCGTGTCGGTCACCGCGCCGGCGGCCGCGTCCGCCGCTGCCGGTCGCTGAGCCCGGCTCCCGGCGGCGTAGGGAGTCGTGGAGCCAGGTCGCCGGGCCGGCTCCCAGGTCGTTGAGTCACCTGGCCCTCTTCCGCGTCAGCGGGGGAGGGCGAACTCGCACCAGACCGCCTTGCCGCCGCCCGGGGTGCGGCGGCTGCCCCATGAGGTGGCGATCGACGCGATGATCTCGATGCCGCGTCCCGCCTCGTCCGCCGGTTCGGCCTGGCGGCGGCGCGGCAGGTGGTCGTCCCCGTCGGTCACCTCGATGATCAGCCGGCGGTCCGTGCGGCGCAGTCCCAGGCGCATCGGCGGGGTGCCGTGCTGGAGCGAGTTGGCGACCAGCTCGCTGGCGGCCAGGACGCCGAGGTCGCGGAGCTCGACCGGGAAGCGCCAGGACGTCAGGACTCCGGTGGCGAAGGCGCGGGCGCGCGGGGTGGCCTCGATGCCGCCGAGGAGGTCGAGCGCGGCGTTGTGGAACAGCTCGGCGTTCGTCCCCGTGCGCGCGGGGTGCTGGACGACCAGGACCGCCACGTCGTCGTCGTGCTCGGCGGTCACCCCCAGCGAGCGGATCAGCCGGTCGCAGACCACCTGCGGGGATCCCTTCGCGCCGGAGAGGGCGCGGGCCAGGGAGGCGACGCCCTCGTCGATGTCCTCGCTGCGCCGCTCGACCAGGCCGTCCGTGTAGAGGACCGCGGTGGAGCCGGGCGGCAGCGCGATCGTGCCCGAGGTGTGGATCCAGCCGCCGGTGCCGAGCGGTGGGCCCGTGGGCTCGGCGGCGCGCTGGACCGTGCCGTCCTCGTCGCGGACGAGGATCGGGAGGTGGCCGGCGGAGGCGTAGACGAGCTGCCCCTCGTTCGGGTCGTGGACCGCGTAGACGCAGGTGGCGATCTGGGTGGCGTCGATCTCGGAGGCGAGGCCGTCCAGCAGCTGGATCACCTCGTGCGGCGGGAGGTCGAGCCGGGCGTAGGCGCGGACCGCGGTGCGGAGCTGGCCCATCACGGCGGCGGCCCGGACCCCGCGGCCCATCACGTCGCCGATCACCAGGGCGGTGCGGCCCGCGCCGAGGGTGATCACGTCGTACCAGTCGCCGCCCACGGCCGCGTCGGTGCCGCCGGGCTGATAGGTGGCGGCGATGCGGAGGTCGTCGGGCTGCTCCAGCTCCTGCGGGAGCAGGGAGCGCTGGAGGGTGACGGCCGTCTCGCGCTGGCGGCGCTCGCTGGTGCGCAGGCGCTCGGCGGCTTCGGCGTGGTCGGTGACGTCGGCCGCGTGGACGAGGACGCCTCCCTCGCGCCTGTCGTCCCTGTCCTTCCCTTTCTCCCTCTCGCCGTCCTTGTCCTCCCCGTCCTCCGTGTCGCCCCACGCGGCCACCGGGGTGCAGGTCACGGTGTACGAGCCGCCTTCGGCGGTCCTGCGCGACTTGACCGTGCGGGCGGTGCCGCTGCGCAGGACCTGGTCCAGCAGGGGCAGCACGCTCAGCTCGGCGAGCTCGGGCATGGCGTCGGCGGCGGGCGCGCCGGTGGGGCGGGGGCCGAACGCGGCCTCGTACGCGTCGTTGACGTACGCGATCCGATGGTCCGGGCCGTGCAGCAGGGCGACGGGGGCGGGGAGCCGGCCGAGGATCTCGCGGGCCGAGAGGTCGTCCGGGTCGGGTCCGGGGACGGCCGGCGCGGGGGCGGGCCCGGGTGGTGCCGGGGGCGCATCGTCCGGCGGGTCGGACGCCTCCTGCGCCTGGGCGTACTCGGCTCGGGCCGCAGGTACGGAACTGCGGTCGTCCCGCGCGGCGGCTCGACGCTGCGTACCGGGAAGGCGGGCGCTCCAACGCGTGAAGTTCACGGAATTTCTGGCCTCGTGTGTCGGTCTGGTCCGCTCGGGCGGGCTGATTCTTCCGGCGGCTCTTCCGCCGGTTCTTCCGCCGGGTTGGCAAGCGCCGGGGGCCGTGCCCCCGGGAAGGCGCAGCCGGGCCTCGTCGTCCTGTCGGTGCGTCGCTGCTGGTCACTGTTGGTCACTGCCGGCCGGGTCACTCTGTGCAGGTGTGGGCCCACCTATGGTCACACGTCCAGTGTGACCGACCGTACTGACAGTCGTCGTCCGTTCGCTGTCCTGGCCCTGTCCGGGTGCTGTCCTGGCCCTGTCCGGGTGCTGTCCTGGCGCTGTCACTGGCGCTGTCCTGTGCACTGTCCGAACGGGGTGCGGGCGGCGGTCCGTTCGCTCGTCGGGCGGCGTACGGGTGCGGGTCCGGCGGGTCCGGCTGGTCCGGCTGGTCCGGCGGGTACGGCGGGTACGGACGTCAGGGGGAAGCCTGAGGTGGCAGGTCGCCCGGCGGGGTCTCCGGCCTCTCGTCGGCGCCGGTCCCGGCGCCCGTGTCGGCGTCGGGGCGGGGCAGGGTGCCGGGGCGTGGTGAGGGGGCTCTGCCGCCGCCTGCGGCGAGTTGGAATTCGGCGCGCGGGTGTTCGAGCGAGCCGAGGGAGACGATCTCCCGTTTGAAGAGCCCGGCCAGGGTCCATTCGGCAAGGACGCGCGCCTTCCGGTTGAACGTGGGCACCCGGCTGAGGTGGTACATACGGTGCATCAGCCAGGCGGGGTAACCCTTGAGCCTCCGACCGTAGACGTGGGCGACGCCCTTGTGCAGACCGAGGGAGGCGACCGATCCGGCGTAGGTGTGCCGGTACTCCTTGAGCGGCCGGTCCTCGATCGAGGCGAGGACGTTGTCGGCCAGGACCTTCGCCTGGCGGACCGCGTGCTGGGCGTTGGGGGCGGTCTCGCTGCCCGGTTGGGCGGCGGTCAGGTCGGGGACGGCGGCGGCGTCGCCCGCGGCCCAGGCGTGCGGCATGCCCTCGACGCCCAGGGCGGCGGTACAGCGGAGCCGGCCGCGTTCGGTGAGGGGCAGATCGGTGGCGGCCAGGAGCGGGGCGGGCTTGACACCGGCGGTCCATACGAGGGTGCGGGTGGGGAAGCGGGAGCCGTCGCTCAGGACGGCGATCCGGTCCTCGCAGGTGTCGAGGCGGGTTTCGAGGCGTACGTCGATGTTGCGGTCGCGCAGCTCGCCGATCGCGTACCTGCCCATGGCCTCGCCGACCTCGGGGAGGATGCGGTCGGAGGCTTCGACCAGGATCCATTTCAGGTCCGTGGCCTTGATGTTGTGGTAGTAGCGCGAGGTGTAGCGGGCCATGTCCTCCAGCTCCGCGAGCGCCTCCACACCCGCGTAGCCGCCGCCGACGAAGACGAAGGTGAGGGCGGCGTCGCGGATCGCGGGGTCGCGGGTGGCCGAGGCGATGTCCATTTGTTCGATGACGTGATTGCGCAGTCCGATGGCTTCTTCGACGGTCTTGAAACCGATGCCGAAATCAGCCAGTCCCGGAACGGGGAGCGTGCGCGACACGGACCCCGGGGCGATGACGATCTCGTCGTACGCGATCTCCCGGGCGCCGGTGCCGTCCTCCGCTGTGGCGAGGGTGGTGACGGTCGCCGTGCGTTTGGCGTGATCCACGCGTTCGGCTTGGCCAATAACGATCGTGCAGTGGTTCAGAATGCGCCGCAGCGGTACGACCACATGGCGCGGCGAAATCGAGCCGGCGGCCGCTTCGGGCAGGAACGGCTGGTACGTCATGTAGGGCTCGGGGGTGACGACCACGATCTCCGCATCGCCGGTCTTCAGTCTCTGCTTCAACTTCCGTTGGAGACGCAGTGCCGTGTACATCCCGACGTAGCCGCCGCCGACGACGAGAATGCGCACACCTGGCCGGGTGCCGGGGGTCGTCCCCCGGGAATCTGGAGCCATCACCACCCCATGACGCAACGGAGTCAGTGGTTTGTCCACAGGCCCGGCAAATTGTGTGACCGGAGGATCCTCAGGGCCACTCGCGCCCGGGCGGTCGGGTGATCCGGCAGCCGTGCAGGTCAGGCACTACGCAAGGGGCGAGCGGGCGGGGAACCACAGAGGGTCGACCGGCTCCTGGTCCGGGCGGGGGCCGCCCCATACGGAACTACCCCCTTCTGAATTGACGCGGGCTCAACTATGTTCGTAACCCGTCGGGGTGTCGGGTGCGGATTTCGTATGGCTCCGCTCCCCGGCTGACACGGCGGGAAGTCTCCGGGGGGAGACGTCATAACCGGGGGAAAGTTATGCACATTCAGGATTCGCATGGGCAGTCCGCGCTCTCGCACGCTTCCGAGGACCAAGGACGCCTGGGCTCCGTGGGAGCGCTCGGCGTCATGAGCTCGGCCGATGCCGTCCGGTCCGCGGCCGCGGTGAGCGCGGCGGCGATCGGAACAGCGGCAGGGGTAGGAACGACGGCGGTCGGAGCGACGGCCGTGGGAACGGCTTCGCTCGGTTCTGCTTCGGCCGGGCCGTCCCCGGCCGGATCGGGCGCGAACGGGGTGGCTGCGAACGGGGCGGGCGCGAGCGGAGCGGCGGGCGCAGTGCCTGTGGTCGCTCCGCGTTCGGCTCCGCTGCGCGTCGACGCGCAGCGCAATCTGGAGCACGTTCTGCGCGCCGCGCGTGAGGTGTTCGGTGAGCTGGGGTACGGCGCGCCGATGGAGGACGTGGCACGGCGCGCCCGGGTCGGGGTCGGCACCGTCTACCGCCGCTTCCCCAGCAAGGACGTGCTGGTGCGGCGGATAGCCGAGGAGGAGACCTCCCGGCTGACCGAGCAGGCGCGTACGGCTCTGGGGCAGGAGGAGGAGCCCTGGTCGGCGCTCTCCCGCTTCCTGCGGACCTCGGTGGCCTCGGGTGCGGGCAGGCTGCTGCCGCCGCAGGTGCTGCGGGTCGGGGCCGACCAGGAGGAGCCGGGTCTGCCGGCGTCGCCCGGGACGGGTTCGTCGGCGGGCGAGGCGGTGGACGAGACCCGTGTTCCGCAGCAGAGACAGGGCGTCGGTCAGGCCGACCTCCGTGCGGCCGGCCCGCGCACCGGGGGCTCCGACGAGCTCGACGGGCTCGGTGAGGGGACGGGCGCGATCGAGCTGCTGGAGGTCGTGGGCCGACTGGTCGACCGGGCGCGGGAGTCGGGTGAGCTGCGCGGGGATGTGACCGTGGCCGACGTGCTCCTGGTCATCGCCACGGCCGCTCCGTCGCTGCCGGACGCCGCCCAGCAGGCGGCGGCGTCGTCCCGGCTGCTGGACATCCTGCTGGAGGGGCTGCGGTCCCGGCCTTCCTGACCTCGTGCCCGAGGCTCGGGCCGGATCTCATGGGAGGCCGCGCGCCTGAGCTCGTGCGGGTCTGTGGGTCTGCTGGTCTGTTCGTCCTACCGGCCGTACCGGTCGGACGAACAGACCAACGGGTGCCGGAAGACAGAAAGGCGTGAGGATCTATTCCCCGCAAGAGGGGTCTTCAGTACTTACATTCGAGAAAACGCCCCGGATGAGTGGTTGGCAGTACTGAGGGGTCATCGCGATTGAGCCATGTGGCAGTCTTGGCCGATATTCGGGTCCGAGGGTGTATACGGGGGCTTCCGCGATGAGCGGTAACGAGCAGCACGAAGAGCCGCTCGACGAGATCGCTGCGCCGGGCGGGGGTACGAAAGCCGGCGGCAGGACACAGGCCGAGGGCGGCACGAGGGCCGGTGGAGGCGCGACTCCCGCCGGAGGCACGAAGGCCGTGGACAGTACGAAGGCCGTCGGCGGCACGTCGGCCGCCGGGCTGTCCTCCGGGCAGGTGCCGGTCCAGCCCGTACGCGGGCCTGCGGACCCGGACGGCGACGGCGAGGGCGGCACCGTCCTCCCCGGGCCGTGGCCGGCCGCGGCCGGCCAGGAGGACGACGCCTCCGCGGGGGGCGCGGCGTACGCGGTGCCGTCGCAGCGCGAGGGGCGCGGCGGGTCCGCCGATCTCGGACTGTCCGACGCCCAGTTGGTCGAGGGCATGCGCGACGGGGACAACCTCGCCTACGAGGAGCTGTTCCGGCGGCACTCGGGTGCGGTGCGCCGGTACGCCCGCACCTGCTGCCGGGACGGGCACACCGCCGACGACCTGACCGCCGAGGTGTTCGCGCGCACCCTCCAGGCCGTACGGGGCGGGAAGGGGCCGCAGGAGGCCGTCCGGGCCTACCTGATGACCGCCGTGCGCCATGTCGCCGCCGCCTGGACGAAGAGCGCCAAGCGGGAGCAGCTGGTCGACGACTTCGCGGTGTTCGCCGCGTCGGCCTCGCGCACCTCGGAGCTCGGCGAGGACGACACCCTCGACCTCGGCGCCGATGTGCTGGCCATGCACGAGGCCGAGCAGTCGATGGCCATGCAGGCGTTCCGGAGCCTGCCGGAGCGCTGGCAGGCGGTGCTCTGGCACACCACCGTGGAGGAGGAGTCGCCCAGCGAGGTCGCCCCGCTGTTCGGGCTGACCGCCAACGCCACCGCCGTACTGGCCAGCCGGGCCCGCGAGGGGCTCAAGCAGGCTTATCTCCAGGCCCATGTGAGCCAGGCGCTCACGACCGGCGGCGACTGCGCGCAGTACGCCGACCGGCTCGGGGCCTATGCCCGGGGCGGGCTGCGGATGCGGGCGGAGCGCGGGCTGCGCAAGCACCTCGACGAGTGCGCGAAGTGCCGGGTGGCCGCAGGCGAACTGGAACATGTGAACGCCGGGATTCCGGCGCTGCTGCCCATCGCGGTCATCGGCTGGTTCGCCGCCGGGTACTCGCTCAAGGCCGCAGGCGTCGTGGCGGGCGGAGCCGCCGGGGCGGCCGGGGCGGGAGCCGCCGCTGCCGCGACCGGGAGCGGGGCCTCCTCGGGCGCGGCCGGCGGGGCCGCCGGGAACGCCTCCTCGGGCGCCGCGGCGTCCGAGGGGCTCGGCGCGCCCGCCAAGGCCGGGATCGCCGCCGCCGTGGTCGTGGCCGCCGCTGCCGGGCTGGTGTGGGCGCTCGTCGGCGACGACCAGCCCAAGCCGGACCCCAAGCCCGTGGCGAAGCCCCCGGCGGTGGCCCCCGCCGACCCCTCGCCGGAGCCGCCCGCGTCGGAGCCCGAGCCGGAACCGCCGGCCGCGCCCGCCCCCGTACCCCCGGCGTCATCGGAACCGGAGCCCGAACCGGAACCGGAGCCGGAGGCGGAACCGCAGCCGGGACCGGAACCGGAGCCGCCTACTCCCGATCCGGAGCCGAGCGCCGAGCCCCCGCCCGCTCCGGAGCCGCCCGAGCCCGCGCCGCCGGCGCCGAGCCCGCCGCCGTCCCCGCGGCCGACGCCGAGTCCGGAGCCGCCCCCGCAGCCCGCGCCCACCGTCTACCGGGTCAGCGAACTCCCGTACTCGCTGCTCGGCGACCACACCGAGCCGGAGGTGGTGGTGGGCCGGAGCAGCTGGGTCTGGCAGCGCTCGAACGTGACGATCGCCGACACCAGGTACGCGCACGGGGTGACCGTGCACGCCCGGTCATCGGTGACCATCCAGCTGAACCGCCCGTGCACCCGCTACGAGGCGATGGTGGGCGTGGACGACCTGACGATGGGGCTCGGGGCGGTGCGCTTCTCCGTGTTCGACGGGGGCGGGACGCGGCTGTGGCGCTCCCCCGTGATGGAGGGCGGGGCGCCCGCCGTCCCGGTCAGCGTGGGCATCGGCGGCCTGTCGTCGATCCGGCTGGTGGTGGAGCCCGAGGGGCCGTTGGGCGGGGTGGCGCTGGCGGACTGGGCGGAGTCCCGGATCAGCTGCACCTGAGGCCGGGGGGTCGGGGGCGGGGGCTGGGGGCCCGGGCCGTGGGCCGTGGCCCCGCGGGGGCCCTGGGCCGTGGGCCCGGCTTCGATCGACGCCGGGCCCCCCTGGGCTCCGTCGCATGCCGTCCCGCGACACCGTGCACCCGCCCTGCCGTCACATGCCGTTCCGCGACACCGTGGCCCTCACGGCTGGAGCGTGCGCCGGGACGGGACCACTCCGCCCGCCACCGCCCGCTGGCGCGGCGCGGCCGTGCCCGTCCAGCAGGTGCCCCGGCGGGTGACCAGGCGGCGCAGCCACAGCTCCGTGGAGGCCAGGTCCGCCAAGCCGTCCAGCGGAAGCGGTTCGCCCTCGGAGGCGGCGCGGAGGGCCTTGCGGACCACCCGCGCCTCGACCAGGCCCGCGTCCGCGAGGAGCGGGGCGTCGAACAGGGCCATCAGGTCGGGCAGCGCGGCGCGCAGGCCGGTGTGGGTGACGGCGGTGGAGGTGGCCTGGGACGGGGTGCCCCAGCCGGGCGGCAGGTCGTGGATGCCCGCTCCCCCCAGCACCCGGCGCAGGATCGCGGCCCGGGCGCCCGGCTGGACCCGGAGCGACTCGGGCAGTGCGCGGGCCGCCCGGACCACCTGGTTGTCCAGGAACGGGGCGTGCAGGCGCTGGCTGCGGATCTCGGCCGCCTGCTCCAGGATGCGGTGGTCGGCGGCGCTGCGGGCGAGGGCGGCGCGGGCGCGGGCCTCGCCGGGGCGCTGTACGGAGGTGGGCCGGATCGCCGCTTCCTGGAGGCGAACCGATACTTCGGCCAGCGCCTCGCCGGTCAGCCAGCGGGCCGCGGGGCCCGGGCGGGACCAGGCGAGGGCGGCGAGCGAGGCGTCAGCGGGGGTGGCGAGGTCGGGGGCGTGCCGGTTGGCGTCGGGGAGGAGTCCGGCGGCGGTCTCCAGGCCGGTGCGGTACGACGTACGGGCCAGGCGGCGGGCGGCGCGGTAGAGCGTCAGCGGGACGAACAGGGAGTGCGCCGTGGGGCCTTCGGCCTTGGTGAGGGCGGCGACGGGGCGCAGCAGGTGGCGTCTGCGCCGGTCCATGAGGAGGTCGGCGAGGCGCGCCGGGTGGGCGTCCAGGACCTGCCGCGCGCCGTGGCCCACGAAGTGGTCGGCGCTGCCCGCGGCGAGCCGGCGGCGGTGGCGTTCGGCGACGACGAGGGAGGGGGAGGGTTCGTCGGTGAGCGCGCCGGTGGCCAACGAGGCGTAGGGCAGGGCCTCTTCGCCGGCCGCGACGACCACGTGGTGCAGGCGCGGGTTGGCGGCGATGGCGCGGGCGCGCTCCAGCTCGTCCTCGTCGCCGCGGGTGGTGAGGTCGTTGAAGGTGACGGCGAGGAGCCGCTCCCCCGCGCCGGTCCCGTGGCCGAGGAGGGTGCCGGGCAGCCCCGGCAGTCCGGAGGCCAGCAGGGCGAGCGTGGCGGACGCGCTGCCTCCGGAGAGGTCGGCCCCGATGCCCGCCACGGGGCCGCCCCGGGCCGCGCGGCGGTCGGCGGGTCCCATGCCGGGGACGGGCCCCGGGTCCGGCGGCAGGGTCTCGGGTGCGTGGCGGGGGGCCGTGAGCCGGGCGCGTACCGCTTCGACGAGCGCGTCCCGTACGCCCTCCACCGCGTGCACCGGGTCGACCTGGGGCGCGGCGACGGCCAGGGAGGCGACGGCCTCGTACCCGGTGATCTCCCGCGAGCCCTCCCGCAGGATCAGCGCGTGGCCCGGCGGGACCCGCCGCACACCGACGTACGGAGTGCCGTCGCCGAGCGCCTCGGGGGTCTCCGGGCAGGCGAGGAGGGCGGCGAGGTGCCCGATGTCGAGCTGGGCCTCGATGAGGTCGGCGAGCGGCAGGGCGGCGGTGGCGTAGGCGGTGCCGTTGGCCCAGGGGGTGTGGAAGACGGGGCGCGCGCCGGCCAGGTCGCCCGCGACGGTGATGCGGCGGCCGATCTGGACGACGGCGGTGTAGCTGCCCGGCCAGGCGGTGAGGTGGCGCATCGCCCCGCCGCGCGCGGCGAGCAGGCCGACGCGCAGTTGTTCGTCGGTGGCTCCGCAGCAGCCGAGTACGGCGAGGCGGGCGGTGGGCGCGCCTTCGGGGGTCGCGACGCCGATGATCCGGATCTCGTCGGGGCGCCAGTCGCCGACCGCCCACAGCGGATCGGGGTCGCCCCACAGGAGTTGGGAGCCCACGGGGTGGACCGTGCGCCCCTCGCCGCCGTGGCCGACCGCGCCGACGGTGCCGAAGCTCGCGGCGATACTGCTCCATCCCACCAACCAACGCATCGCCGCCTCCACAGGCTGTGGACGAGCGGCGCACCTGATGAACGCGCCGCCGTTGCGGGACATGCTGCCACGACAACGCCGCACGAGAGGGGGTACGGGCAGCGCACGCCGGAAGGGCATGCGCCCCTGGCAAAGGCCCGACAGGATCTTCACGGGAGTCTTCACCGCGGCGACAGCAACGGAACACCGCATTCCGGGAGTTGCGGGCCGCCGCACGGGCCGGGGAGGCCGTATCGCCCTCCACCGGGCGGCGTCGAACCGCTCCGCGCCGGGAATGCGGAGGGGTCGCCGCCGCCCGGGAAGAGCGGTCGAAATCCGGCCATAGCCGGACCCTTGGCCAGACCATCACCCGATGGTCGTTATTCAGCCATTCTCATGAGGCTCCGCCGCCCGCGCATACCTGTCCGCGCCCCCCGCGGCGGACCCTGCCACGCACAGTCCGGGAGGTGGGCCTCACCTCCCGGACCGGTCCGCCGCCCGCGGGGAATGGAGCGGCGGTATCCCCCAGCCCACTGAGTCCAGTGCAGCGGGCCGACCCACGCGGTACCCAGCCAAGCCCCTCGCCCACGGCCCGGGCCAGAGCGCACGGCCGGGCGCACGGCCACACGCCAGGAGCACGCCGCTCCCCGGCCCATGCACCCCCGGGGTATCGCCCGGACCGCCCGGACGGGCAACAATCCCGCCATACGGACGTCCGCCCCTTAACGGTGGGGATGGGGAGAACTACGCTGTGTTTACCGGTGTTCTCAGCAGGGGGCATATTCCTCGGGGCTCAGCCACATGCGTGTGCAGGCGGAGTACGAGGGTTCGAACCTGGGGAGGATCGGTACGAATGCCGCGCGCCGTCCTCGGTGACGCGGCGGCTGTCTGTGTGTCGAGGGGTGGCGCATGTCCAGGGAGCAACGCGGGCCGAACGAGAAGCTCGGCACGGTTCTCGCCCTCGCGGGAATCAGTAACGCCGGGCTCGCCCGGCGGGTCAACGACCTCGGAGCACAGCGCGGTCTGACACTTCGCTACGACAAGACCTCGGTGGCCCGGTGGGTCGCCAAGGGGATGGTGCCGCAGGGAGCGGCGCCCCATCTGATCGCGGCGGCGATCGGGGCCAAGCTCGGCCGGCCGGTCCCGCTGCACGAGATCGGCCTCGCCGACGCGGACCCCGCGCCGGAGGTCGGCCTCGCCTTCCCCCGGGACGTGGGCGAGGCGGTCAGGTCGGCCACCGAGCTGTACCGACTGGATCTGGCCGGGCGCAGGGGCGGCGGCGGAATCTGGCAGTCGCTGGCCGGTTCGTTCGCGGTGAGCGCGTACGCGACCCCCGCCTCCCGCTGGCTGATAACCCCCGCCGATCCGTCGGTCGCCCGCGACCCGACGGCGGCACAGGCGGCGATCCTCGGCGCGCGGGGCGGCGGACCCGACGGACCGGGTCCACGCGGCCCCCAGGGCGCACCGGACGGCCGCGGCGCACACATTCCGCACACACCCGGGGGCGCGCAGAGCGGCTCCGTGCCCGCGCAGCCCGGCCCGGAGTCCGTCGCGGACGCCTCGCCGCTGCGGGTCGGCCACAGCGACGTGATGAAGCTGCGCGAGGCGGCCCAGGACGCCCGGCGCTGGGACTCCAAGTACGGCGGGGGCGACTGGCGTTCCTCCATGGTCCCGGAGTGCTTACGCGTCGACGCCGCACCCCTGCTGCTGGGCTCGTACACCGACGAGGTGGGCCGGGCGCTGTTCGGCGCGGCGGCGGAGCTGACCCGGCTCGCGGGCTGGATGGCGTTCGACACCGGCCAGCAGGAGGCCGCCCAGCGCTACTACATCCAGGCCCTGCGCCTGGCCCGCGCCGCCGCCGACGTACCCCTCGGCGGCTATGTCCTCGCCTCGATGTCCCTACAGGCGACCTACCGCGGCTTCGCCGACGAGGGCGTCGACCTCGCCCAGGCAGCCGTGGAGCGCAACCGGGGCCTGGCCACCGCCCGCACCATGAGCTTCTTCCGCCTGGTGGAGGCGCGCGCCCATGCGAAGGCCGGCGACGCACCGGCCGCGGGGGCCGCGCTCAAGGGCGCGGAAAGCTGGCTGGAGCGGTCCCGCACGGGCGACGCCGACCCCCCCTGGCTGGGCTTCTACAGCTACGACCGGTTCGCCGCCGACGCCGCCGAGTGCTACCGCGACCTCAAGGCCCCCCGCCAGGTGAGGCGCTTCACCGAACAGGCGCTGTCCCGGCCGACCGACGAGTTCGTGCGCAGCCACGGCCTGCGGCTCGTCGTCTCCGCCGTCGCCGAGCTGGAGTCGGGCAACTTGGACGCGGCCTGCGCTGCGGGCACCCGGGCGGTGGAGGTGGCGGGCCGCATCTCCTCGGCCCGCACCACCGAGTACGTACGCGATCTGCTCCACCGCCTCGAACCGTACGGGGACGAGCCGCGCGTCGCCGAGCTGCGGGAGCGGGCCCGGCCGCTGCTGATGACCCCGGGCTGAGCCGGGGCCCGCGGCCGGAGCGGCACCGGCCCGGGTGTGCGCCACGCCCCGCCCGGATCGGGTTTGAGCCCGTTGTCAGTGGGTCAGTGCACTATCGGGGTGGGAGGTGGCGTGATGATGACGCACGCGGCGTACGACTGCGATGTGCTGGTGATCGGCGGCGGGATCGTCGGTCTGTCGACCGCGTATGCGCTCCAGCGGTCCGCTCCGGGCACCCGGGTGACGGTGCTGGAGAAGGAGCACGGCCCCGCCCGCCACCAGACCGGCCGCAACAGCGGAGTGGTCCACAGCGGGATCTACTACCGCCCCGGTTCGCTCAAGGCGCGGTACGCGCTGCGCGGCTCCGCCGAGCTGGCCGACTTCTGCGCCGAGCACTCCATCGCCCACGCCACCACCGGCAAGCTGATCGTCGCCACCGAGCGCTCCGAGCTGCCCCGGCTGCACAGCCTGGTCCAGCGCGGCCGTGAGCACGGACTGCCGGTGCGGGAGCTGGGCCCGGCGCAGATCGCGGAGTACGAGCCCGAGGTCCGGGGCCTCGCGGCGATCCGGGTCGGCACCACGGGCGTCTGCGACTTCACCGCCGTCGCCACCCGCCTCGCGAGCGAGGTCACCGCGGCGGGCGGCGTCGTGCGGTACGGGGCGGAGGTCACCGCGATAGACCGGCGCGCCTGGGGCGTGGCGGTGCGCACGGCGGACGGGCCGGTGGTCCGCGCCCGGACCCTGGTCAACTGCGCGGGGCTGCACTGCGACCGGGTGGCCCGGCTGGCGGGCGACGACCCGGGGATGCGGATCGTGCCGTTCCGGGGTGAGTACTACGAGCTGGCCCGCCCCGAGCTGGTGCGCGGCCTGGTCTACCCGGTGCCGGACCCGGCCTTCCCCTTCCTCGGCGTCCACCTGACCCGGGGCTTCGACGGCTCCGTCCACGTCGGGCCGAACGCGGTCCCCGCCCTGGCCCGCGAGGGGTACGGCTGGCCGGTGGTGCGCCCCGGCGAACTGCTGTCCACGCTGAGCTGGCCGGGCACCTGGACCATCGCCCGCAAGCACTGGCGGTACGGGGCGGGCGAGGTGCACCGCTCGCTCTCCCGGTCCGCCTTCACCCGGGCGGTGCGGCGGCTGCTGCCCGCGGTGCGGGAGGAGGACCTGCGCCCGTCGCCCGCCGGGGTCAGGGCCCAGGCGGTGCTGAAGGACGGCACGCTGGTCGACGACTTCCTGATCCGCGAGGCCCCGCACACCGTGCACGTGCTCAACGCGCCCTCGCCCGCCGCGACGGCGGCCCTGCCCATCGGACGGGAGGTGGCGCGGCGGGCGCTGCGCCGGGCTCGGGAGACGGGGTGGAGGCCGCCCGCCGTAGAATCGGGTCATTGTGTCTGAGCAGCCTTTGAACCCCAGCACCGCCGCGGCCCCCGAGTCCGGGGCGGCCGACGCCGAAGCCACAGCCGACGCCACCACGGTCCACGCGTCGGCGACCGGATCGACGGCCGCCGACGTCATGGCCGACGAGGCCACGGCCACCGAAGCCACCGCTGCCGGCGGAGCCCCGGCCGCCGATGCCACGGCCACCGCCGAGGTCACGGCCGCCGACGAAGCCGCCGCGCTGCGGGCCGCCTCCTTCGAGCGTGCGCGCCGGCTGCGCCAGGAGCCCCGCTTCCCCGGCGGTCCCGCCGCCGACCCGGCCGGCTCGCACCACGAGCGCCGGATCCGCAGCTTCCAGCCGCGCCGCAGCCGGGTCACCACCGGTCAGCAGGACGCCCTGGAGCGGCTGTGGCCCAAGTGGGGCCTGGACATCGACGGCAGCTACGTGCTGGATCTGCACGAGCTCCTCGACGGCCTGCCGGTCGTCCTGGAGATCGGGTTCGGCATGGGCGAGGCCACCGCGCAGATGGCGGCCGAGGACCCGGGCACCGGCATCCTCGCCGTCGACGTCCACACCCCCGGCCAGGGCAACCTGCTGGGCCTCGCGGACAAGGCCGGCTCGACCAACGTACGGGTGGCCAACGGCGACGCGGTCATCCTCCTGCGCGAGATGCTGGCCCCCGAGTCGCTCGACGGCCTGCGGGTCTACTTCCCCGACCCGTGGCCCAAGGCCCGGCACCACAAGCGGCGGCTGATCCAGCCCGAGTTCCTGGACCTGGTGGCCCCGGTGCTGAAGCCCGGGGCGATCATCCACTGCGCGACGGACTGGGAGCCGTACGCGGAGCAGATGCTGGAGGTGCTGACCGCGCACCCCCGCTTCGCGAACACGGCGGCGGACGGCGGATACGCGCCGCGCCCCGCGTTCCGGCCGCTCACCCGCTTCGAGGGCCAGGGCCTGGACAAGGGCCATGTGGTGCACGACCTGCTGTTCGCCCGTGTCTGACGCACGCTTCGGGGCCGGGACACGGGACCGGACCCGGCGCACCGCCTGCGACGGCCGCGTCCCGGCCGAACGGTAGGACGTCCCGGCCGAACGTTGAGCCGTCCTGGCCGGATGCACCGTCGCCGGTTGTCAGTGCCGCTCGTTAGGGTCGAGGGGTGTCCGACGGTTCCGTGCAGTACCAGCAGCGGCAGCCGGCGGTCCCGGTCCTCCACGAGCAGCGCCTCGACGAGGTGCTGGGAGCCGTGCCGGAGCGCGGCCGATGGAAGTACCGGCCGCGCCGCGTCGGCATGGTGTGGCGCAGCAAGGTGTTCCGCGCCGGGGCGGTGATCGTGGCGCTCGCGCTGTGCGGGCTGGTGATCCTCGCCCTGGTCCGCGAGGAGACCGGGCCGGAGGGGTTCCTGGTCGGTCTCGGCCTGGCGGTGCTTCCGGTGCCGCTCATGATGGCGGCCTTCCGCTGGCTGGACCGGGTCGAACCGGGCCCCTGGCGCAATCTCCTCTTCTCCTTCGCCTGGGGCGCGTGCGCCGCCGCCCTCGTCTCGATCATCGCCAACTCGTTGGCGATGCGCTGGATAGCGACCGCGACCGCCGATCCGGCGAGCGCCGACACCCTGGGGGCGACCGTGATCGCCCCGGTGGTGGAGGAGAGCGCCAAGGCGGTCTCCGTACTCCTGGTCTTCGTCTTCCGGAGGCGGGAGTTCCGGGGGGTGGTCGACGGCATCGTGATCGCCGGCTTCACCGCGACGGGCTTCGCCTTCACCGAGAACATCCTCTACCTGGGCAACGCCTTCGGCGAGGACCAGCACCTGGGCAGTTCGGGGCTGGCCTCGGTGACCGTGGGGACGTTCTTCGTACGGATCGTGATGTCGCCGTTCGCGCATCCGCTGTTCACGGTCCTCACCGGCCTCGGCTTCGGCTTCGCGGCCGTCAGCGCCCGCCGCCACCGGTTCCGCCGGATCGCCCTGCCGCTGCTCGGCCTGCTGCTCGCGATGGGCCTGCACGCCCTGTGGAACGGTTCGACGGTCTTCGGCCCGTTCGGCTTCTACGCGGTGTACGGGGTGGTGATGGTCCCGCTGTTCGGCCTGGTGACGTGGCTGGCGATCTGGTCGCGCCAGCGGGAGCTGCGTGCGCTCGCCGCCGAACTGCCGGTGTACGCGGCGGCCGGCTGGCTGAGCCCCGCCGAACCGCAGGCGCTCTCCTCGATGCGGGCCCGGGGCGTGGCCCGCGACATCGCCCGTCACTGGCACGGGATGCCGGACCGGTCCCGGGGCCGGGCGGCGGCCCGCGCGGTCGCCGAGTACGAGTCGTTCGCGACCTCCCTGGCGGGCCTCCGCCGCCGGGCCCGCCACGGCGCGGTCGGCCCGGACTTCGCCGAGCGGGAACGGGAACTGCTGCACCACCTCTGGCAGCGCCGCGCCATCGCGGGCCCGGCCCTCACCCACGCCGCCCGCGTCACGAGCACCAGACCCCGCCCCCACGCCCGGCCGCCGATGCCGTACGGCTACGGATACGGCCAGAGGCAGGGGTACGGACCCGGATACGGCCAGGGGCAGGGGTACGGACCCGGATACGGCTACGGGCAGGGGTACGGACCCGGATACGGCTACGGGCAGGGCCGGCGCCAGGGTTACGGCCCCGAGTACGGCCACGGGCAGGGACAGAGCCACGGCTACGGCCAGGGGTACGGCCCCGGCCACGGCAGCCCGGTCCCGCCCCAGCATCAGTACCCGTACCCGCACCCGCACCCCCAGTCCGGCCCCCGGTCCGGCCCCACCCCGCCTCCCCCGTAAGGCGGGGCGAGCGCCGGGCGGGTCAGGCGGACGCCTCCGTGAGCGCGGCGACCTCATCGTCCGTCAGGTGCAGGTCGGCGACGGCCAGGAGCGCGGGGAGCTGGTCGACCGTGCGGGCGGAGGCGATCGGGGCGACGACCGTGGGGCGGGCGGCGAGCCAGGCGAGGGCGACCGTGGCGATCTCGGCGTCCCGTTCCGCGGCGATCCGGTCGAGGGCGGCGAGCACCTTGGGCCCCCGCTCCGACTCCAGGTATCCACCGGCCTTCCCGGAGCGGGCGCTCTCCACGTTCGCGCCGGGGCGGTACTTGCCCGTGAGGAAGCCCGCGGCCAGCGCGAAGTACGGGAGGGCGGCGAGTCCGGCGCGGGCGGCGGTGTCCTGGAGGGCTCCCTCGTAGGTGTCGCGGGAGACCAGGTTGTAGTGCGGCTGGAGCGCGACGTACCGGGCCAGGCCCTCGCGTTCGGAGAAGTCGAGGGATGCCTGGAGGCGTTCGGGGCTGATGTTGGAGGCGGCGATGTGGCGCACCTTGCCCTCCTTCACCAGCTGGTCGAGGGCGGTGACGATCTCCTCCACCGGGACCGTCTCGTCGTCGAAGTGCGTGTAGTAGAGGTCGATGTGGTCGGTGCCGAGCCGGCGCAGCGACTGCTCGGCCGCGCCCTTGACGGTGGCGGCGGAGAGCCCCTTGTAGTCGGGGTGGGCTCCGACCTTGGTGGCCACGACGATGTCGGAGCGGTTGCCGCGCGAGGCGAGCCACTTGCCGATGACGGTCTCCGACTCGCCGCCCTGGTGGCCCTCGATCCAGGCGGTGTAGGCGTCGGCGGTGTCGATGAAGTTGCCGCCGGCCGCGGCGTACGCGTCCAGGACGGCGAAGGACTGGTCCTCGTCCGCCGTCCATCCGAAGACGTTGCCGCCGAGGGAGAGGGGGAAGACCTGGAGGTCGGAGCTGCCGAGCGTACGCAGTGAAGTCATGTGCGTGTTCAACGGCGGAGGCGGAGCCGGGTATTCCTCACCCTGCCCCCGGCACCCCGGCCCTGACCCTGGCCCCCGCCCTGGAATACGGTCCCCGGACAGACCGGCAGCCCTGACGTCGGGGGGTGAGCGTCAGGGCTGCCGGGGTTCGGGGGGCGCGCCTACAACCGCGAGGGCGCACGAGAGGGCGTGAAGCGGCTCAGACCGCCAGGCTCAGACGCCCAGGCCCTTGCTGTTCAGCCACGCCGCCGGGTCCATGGCCGAGCCGCCCGCGGTGCGGACCTCCAGGTGGAGGTGGACGCCGGTCACGTTGCCGGTCGCGCCCATGCGGCCGATGGTGTCGCCGGTGTCGACCCGCTGGCCGACCGAGACGTCGATCGAGGACTGGTGGGCGTACCAGATCTCCGTGCCGTCATCGAGCTGGAGGACGGTGCGGTAGCCGTACGAACCGGACCAGCCGGCCGAGGTGATCGTGCCGCCGTGCACGGCCTTGAGCGGCGAACCGGCCGCCCCGGCGAAGTCCAGGCCGGTGTGCTGGCCGGAGGACCACATCGCGCCGGACTGGCCGTAGGTCGAGGTGAGCGTGTACGCGGAGGTGGGCGGGGTGTAGCTGGCGCGGAGCTTGGCGAGGCGCTCTTCCTCGGCCTTCTTCGCCGCCGCCTCCTTCGCCGCCTTCTTCTCGGCGGCGATCTTCGCCTTGGCCTTGGCCTCGGCCTCGTCCTGCTGCTTCTTCGCCTCGGTGGCGGCCTTCTCGGCGGCGGCGGCCTCCTCGGCGGCCCTGGCCTCGGCGTCCGCGCTGGCCTGCTGCTGCTCGGCCTGCTGGAGGATCCGGGCGCGCAGGGCCTCGCCCGCGTCGGTCGTGCCCTGCTCGGCCTCGGCGGTGGTGATGCCCGCGGTGGTGAGCGGCGCGGAGGCGGCGACGACCGGGGCCGCCTCGGCCTCCTGGGACATGAAGGACCCGACGCCGGGAAGGGACTTGGCGTCGGGGAGGTTGTCCACGAAGGAATCGGGAAGAGAGATGGAGACGGGTGCCTTGTCCTGAGCGGTGGCCATGCCACCCGCTCCGACCGCCGCTATGACGCCGACCCCGAGGACGGTGGAGCTACGGGCGAGCCCCCGCTGCTTGGCTACGCGGTGCCTGCCGCGCACGGGACGGATGGACTCCTCGGTGGGATTCCACTCCTCCCACGTCCGTTCCTCGTCACCGAAGGTGTCGACACTGAAGGGTGACGGGGCCTCAGGGGCAGGCTTGTTGGACGCCACGTGGGCGCACTCCTTTCCTTCCTTCTCGCCTACCGGGTTAGCTGACGGGTTCGGAGCAGGAAGGTCTCCTACGGGCCCCTCCGCCTCTCACGAGACGCAGGTGCCCGATTCACCCCATGTAGGTGGTTCCCCGGTTTCCTTGCGGAATTCGGCGCTCGCGCACGGCGCCGTCTCTGACGACGGCTGGGACGACCGCGCTGCGTTATCGAACGTTAATAGACGGACGGGCCCGATTCCAAGCCGTTCCTGTTGATCATTAACGGCCCCGGCACGGACTTACCGGCTACAAGCGGGTGGAAACGGGCGACTTGACGGTGGCTCGGCAACACTACTTTTTCTGACGGTATGTCAAATGTTATGCGGAGCGATGCCCTTCAGTCACGCACCGTGTCATCGCCCCGTCCGACGATCTTCACCGTGGTCCGCCGCACCGGCTGCCCCTCCGCCGGCCGGCTCACCGCGAGCAGCGCCATGTCGTCCGTGGACCGCCCTCCGGTGTGCAGCCGTACGTCGTCGGTGAGCGCCGACAGCAGCTCCTCCGGCCCCGGGAAGATCCGGCCGCGCAGCCGGGCCGCCGGGTCGTAGAAGGCCCCGTTCGCGTCCCGCGCCTCGGAGAGCCCGTCCGTGAAGGCGAGCAGCGTCGAACCGGCGGGCAGCTCCCACTCGTCGGACCGGTCGGGCCACACCCCGAGGTCCATCCCCAGCGGCAGCGCGGGCACGGACGGCGCGAGGACCTCCAGGGCCCCGTCCGCGTGCAGCAGGATCGGCTCCGGGTGCCCGCGGTTGACCAGCCGCAGCGAGGCCGAACCGGGCGGGATCTCGGCCAGTACGGCGGTGATGAACCCCTCCATGGCGTCCAGCCCGTACCGCCGTGTGCCCTCCCGCGCGAGCGCCCGCTCCAGCCGCTGCGCGACGCCCTCCAGCGACCGCTCCTGCTCGGCGGCCTCCCGGAACGCCCCGATGATCACCGCCACGGCCTCCACCGCGTCCAGCCCCTTGCCGCGTACGTCGCCGACCACCAGGCGTACGCCGTACGGGGTGTCGGCCACCGCGAAGAGGTCCCCGCCGACGAACTCGTCCGCCTGCGCCGCCTCGTACCGCGCCGCCACCTGGAGCCCGCCGATCCGCTCCGCCGGGGTGGGCAGCACGGCCCGCATGGCGGTCTCCGCGATGACCCGCGCCGAGGCCAGCTGCTCGTTGCTGCGGCGCACGACCCCGTTGATGACGAGGGCCAGAGCCGCCGCGGTGAGGACCGTGATCATCTCGATGACCGGGACGACGTGCGTGGACGTCCCGTCCGAGAGCCGCATCGCGATGACGGAGAGGACCGAGGCCACACCCGTACGGATCGTGCTGGCGAGCGAGAAGAACGGCGCGGCGATCAGCGGCGCGGCCACGAACAGGGGCACGGCGGTGAAGTTGGGCGGGGCGAGCGAGTCGAAGAGCAGCCCGCCGCCGATCAGGAGCAGCGGCAGCAGCCGGACGAACCGCCGCGTACCGGCGCTCCGGGCCACCACCGGCCGCCCCCGCCCGGCGGAACCGGACAGGGCACGGCTCGCGGAGCCGGACATCGCCCGTCCCATGGAACCGGACATGCCGCGGCCCGGGACGCCCAAGCTCCCGCTCAGGCGTCCACGCCCCTTATCCGCCATCCCCACCTGTGTGCTCCTGCCCGGTCCGGCCACGGCTGCGGACGGTACCGCGCCCCGTCCAGGCTTCCCGGAGCCGCGCCGTGCGCGACTCGTCATCGGCCGAATAGGGGGAAGCGGCGGGGAACGCCGCGCCCTCGGCGGTCAGTCGGAGAGCCGGTGTTCCGCGTAGATCGTCAGCGCATCCCGTACGAAGGCGGCGGTGCCGTCTCCGTAGCGATCGTAGTTCTTTCCGTAGCGCGGATCGGCGACATACATCTCGCCGAGCCCGATCACGTACGACCGGCTCGGCCCGCCGGACGGGGCCGTGCTCGTCGACAGCCACGCGCAGTGCCGCCGCGCGATGTCCTGCGCTTCGTCACCACCGGCATCGAGCCCTGCCTCCCTGGCCCGCCCCCAGTCCCGCGCGATGGTCTCGTGCTCGTCCTGGAACGCCTTCTTCCCGGCCTCCCCGAGCGAACGCCACCACCGGTCGCCCTTCTCGTACGCCTCGCGGCCCCAGCGCTCGGTCACCTCCCGCTCGTGGGCGGTGTGGTCGAAGCCGTCGAACACTTCGTCGGCCATGAGTTCCATCCCCTCCTGCGTCTTGTGGAGAGTGGTCCGCACCGAGGCGATCTGCCGCCCGATGCGCGCCTGTTCCTGTTCGAGCAGCCGCAGATGCGCCCGCAGCGCCACGGCCGTGTCCCGCTGCCCCTCCAGTACGTCCCTGATGGCGGGCAGCGAGAGCCCGAGCTCGCGCAGCAGCAGGATGCGCTGCAACCGGACCAGGGCGTTCTGGTCGTAGTAGCGGTAACCGTTGTTCCCGACCCGGCTCGGCGTGAGGAGGCCGAGGTCTCCGTAATGCCGGAGCGTGCGGCTCGTGGTGCCGGCCTGTCTGGCGATTTCCTGAATGGACCACTCCATGCCGGAAACGCTAGATCTTTACGTTGCGTCAAGGTCAAGCCGGAACATCCGCACGGGTCGTGCCGGGAAACGACTCGGGCCCGGCACGCTGTGCGTGCCGGGCCCGGATCTTCAGTAGCGGGGACAGGATTTGAACCTGCGACCTCTGGGTTATGAGCCCAGCGAGCTACCGAGCTGCTCCACCCCGCGTCGGTAGACATCACTCTACGCCATGCGGGACGCGCCTCCGACCACTTTTCCGCCCGCCCCTCGCCTCGCCCTCGCCCGCACCCGCTCGGCCCACGCTCGGCCCTCCGCAGGTCAGCGGGCCGGCGGGTCAGCGCGCCGGGGGGCGAGCGCGAGCCCCGCACCGTCCCGGACCAGCTCGGGGACCCGCGGGGCGGCGGCCAGCGCCCGGTTGATGCCCGCGAGAGCCTCCGGGGAGGGCGGCTCCCCGTCCCGGGCGGCGTACAGGGCCGCGGCGATGTGCTCGCGTACGCGGTGGACCGCCGCCAGATCGCCGGCGTCGAGCACCCCCGCTCGTCGATCCCGGACCGTCCCGACGCGCCGGGGTGCTCGACGCCGGCTGATCGCGCCGGACTACCCGGGCTTCGGCCACACCCAGGCCCCCGAGGACTTCACGTACAGCTTCGACCGCCTCGCGGACATCACCGAGGGCTTCGTGGAGCGGCTCGGGCTGACCCGCTTGGTGATGTACGTCTTCGACTTCGGCGCCCCGGTCGGCTTCCGGCCGGCGCTCCGGCGCCCGGAGTGGATCGCGGGCCTGGTCGTCCAGAACGGCAACGCCTATGAGCAGGGCCTGTCGGACGGGGCCCGTGACTTCATCGCCCTGCGCCCGGACGTGCCGGGCGCGGAGGACCGCGTACGGGACCTGCTGACGCTGCCGGCCACCCGCGTCCAGTACGAGGGCGGCACCGCCGATCCGGAAGCGGTGGCCCCGCTGATCGCGGACTTCCTCGACCGTCACCACTGCCGCCGGACGGCCGCCTTCCCGCCGGTCACCAGGCTCGCGGGCGGCACGTCGTCGGCCACGACCGCGCCGGCGGCGACCACGGCGTCACGGCCGATGCTGACGCCGGGAAGGATCGTAGCGCCGGCGCCGATCCACACGTTCTCGGCCACATCGATGGGCCCGCCGCTCAGCCATCCCCGCCGCTCCTCGGGATCGACCGGATGACCGACGGTGATGAACGTGGCCTTCGGACCGACCATCACGCCCTCGCCGAGCCGGATGCCGGCGTAATCCAGGAACGTGCAGTTCTGGTTGATGAACACCCGCTCGGCGAGGTCCAGATGGAGGCCGTGGTCCGTGTAGAAGGGCGGATAGACCGTCACCCTGCTCGGCAGTGGCCTGCCGAGGATCCGCTCGAACAGCTCCGCCTTTCCCGCCTCGTCCTCGAACGGCAGGACGTTCAGCCGCGAGGTGAGCTCGGTGGCCCGCAGGACCCTTTCGGCCATGGCCCGGAACTCGGGGCTGTGGATACGCATGAGGCGGTCATCGGGCATGCCACGACCTCTTCTTTCCCTCGGTCGGCGAGCGGGGCAGGGCGGCGGACACGGGTGAGGACCGGTTCACAGCGGCGCACGACGAAGCGCGCGGCACGTGCGGTCCACGACGGATCAGCGTCCCCCACCCGGGAGTTCTCGGCGGAGTCCCCCGTGCTCGTCGGCTCCGGCAGTACGGCTCGGAGGCGAAAGCCGCCGTTCCCCAGAGGGCCCGCCTCCAGTCGGGCCGCCGAGGAGTTCGGCGCGCTCTCACAGACCGGACAGGCCGTGACCGCCGCCCACGGGCGGTCGCCGCCTGCGAGGAACTCGGCGGGAACCCCGTCCACCACTTCCCCGGGTACGACCCGACGGACTATGCCCCGGAGATCATGGAGCGGCTGTCCGAAACGAACCCGAACAAGCAGCAACCCCAGACCAGAGAAACGCTCTGACCTGGGGTCCAAAGGTAGGCCGTGTGGGACTCGAACCCACAACCAACGGATTAAAAGTCCGCTGCTCTGACCAATTGAGCTAACGGCCCCTGCAACATCACCCCCGAGCATAGCCCGCCCGATCCCGGCAGCCGATCCGGTATCGGTGTCGGGCCCTGTCACGCCCCCCGTCGCGTCCCTTTCGCGCCGGGATGCGCCCTTGGTGCGCCCTGGGTGCGCACCTCGGCGGCACCCGGGGAACGCCCGGAGAGGTCCCGGCGAAGCCCCGGAGGAGCCCAGGAGGAGTCCCGGGGAACAGCAACAGGGCCCGTACGGCACCGAGTCGGTTCGGTGTCGTACGGGCCCTGCCGGTCTGTCAGGCGGACCTGCTCAGCCGCTGGTCAGCGGCTGGGCGGTGGTGGTCAGCCGTTGCGCTTCCAGCGCGGCTTGTCGTCGCGGCGGCCGAAGGTACCGGTGTTGGTGCCGGTGTTGGCGCCGCGGTGGTCGTCGCGACGGCCGGTCGGGCGGTCGGTGCCGCCGCCCGAGCGGAAGCCGCCCGCGGGGCGGTCGTCGCGGCGGTCACGGTTGAACGGGCGGTCGCTGCCGCCGGAGCGGAAGCCACCGGAGGGGCGGTCGTCGCGGCGGTCGCGGTTGAACGACGGACGGTCGTTGTCACGACGCTCGAAGGGACGGCCACCACGGTCGTCACGACGGTCGCCACCGCCGGAGCGGAAACCACCCGAGGGGCGGTCGCTGCCGCCGGAGCGGAAGCCACCGGAGGGGCGGTCGTCGCGACGGTCGCGGTTGAACGACGGACGGTCGTTGTCACGACGCTCGAAGGGACGGCCACCACGGTCATCGCGACGGTCGCTGCCGCCGGAGCGGAAACCACCGGACGGACGGTCGTCGCGACGGTCGCGGTTGAACGACGGACGGTCGTTGTCACGACGCTCGAAGGGACGGCCACCACGGTCATCGCGACGGTCGCCGCCACCGGAGCGGAAACCACCCGAAGGGCGGTCGCTGCTGCCGCCGCGGTAGCCGCCACGGTCGCCCCCGCGGTTGTCGCGGCGCTCGTAGTTGCCCCGCTCGTCGCGGCGCTGCTCGTCACGGGCGGCCGGCTGCTCCGGTACGGACACGGCTGCCACCAGGGCGGCCTCCGCCTCGGCGGTGACCTCGGCCACCGCCGCCTCCGGGTCGTCGCCCCGCTCGCGCGCGGCACGGGCGACCAGGCGGTCGGCCTCCTCGCGCAGCTCGACGGCGCGGCGCTGGACGCGCTCCAGCTGCTTCGTCAGGTCGGCGGCCTCGCGCTCGGCCTGCTTGGCGGCGTTGTTCGCGGAGTCGGCCTGGACCTCGGTGAGCGAACGCGCGCCGGTGATCTCGGCGACCTCCGGCTCGAAGACGCCCGCGCCCTGCACGATGTGGCGCGAGGCGTCGACGCCCGCGTCCTCCATCAGGCGGAAGATCTGGCGGCGCTGGTGCGGGAGCGCCAGCGAGACGACCACACCGGACTTGCCGGCGCGGGCGGTACGGCCCGAGCGGTGCAGGTAGTCCTTGTGGTCACCGGCCGGGTCCACGTTCAGGACCAGGTCGATGCCGTCCACGTGGATACCGCGGGCGGCCACGTCGGTCGCGACGAGCGCGTTGACGTAACCCTTCTTGAAGTCCTCCAGGACACGCGTACGGGCGCCCTGGGTCATGCCGCCGTGCAGCGCGTCGGCCTTCACGCCGGACTCGATGAGCTGCTCGGCGATGCGGTCGGCGCCCAGCTGGGTGCGGACGAAGATGATCGTGCGGCCCTTGCGGGCGGCGATGGCGGAGGTGACCGGCGCCTTGTCCTTCGGCTTCACGACGAGGACGTGGTGCGACATGGTCGTGACGTTGCCCTGGGCGCTGTCGACCTCGTGCGTGACCGGGTTGGAGAGGTAACGCTTGACCAGCGTGCCGATCTCGTTCTCCATGGTCGCGGAGAAGAGCATCCGCTGGCCGCCGCCGGGGATCTGGTCGAGCAGCTCGGTGACCTCGGGCAGGAAGCCCAGGTCGGACATCTGGTCGGCCTCGTCGAGGACGGCGACTCGGACGTTCTCGAGCGAGCAGGCGCCGCGGTTGATGATGTCGCGCAGACGGCCCGGGGTGGCGACGAGGACGTCGACGCCGCGCTCCAGCGCGTAGATCTGGTTGCCCATCGACGTACCGCCGCAGACGACCTTCATCTTGAGGCCGAGCACGTCGCCGTACGGCTGCAACGCGTCCGCGACCTGCATCGCGAGCTCACGGGTCGGGGTGAGGATGATGCCGCGCGGCTTCTTCTTCTCGGTGGTGCCACCGGAGAGCGTGGCCAGCAGCGGCAGGCCGAAGGAGAGCGTCTTGCCGGAGCCCGTACGGCCGCGGCCCAGGATGTCCTTGCCGGCCAGGGCGTCCGGGATGGTCGCCGCCTGGATCGGGAAGGGGGCGGTCACACCGTTCTGCGCGAGCTTGCGGACGATGCCCTCGGGCAGGCCCAGCGAGCCGAAGGTGATCGTCGGCTCGGCGTCGGCCTCGGCCACGGGGGCCTCGTCGATCGCGGCGGCGTCGGCGGAAACCTCCGCGTCGACGGGAGCCTCGGCCTGGTCGGCGGAAGCCTCGACGTCGGCGGAAGCCGCGGCCTGCGCGTCCTCGGCCTTGGTGTCGTTGAGGAAGTCGGCGACGGACTTCTCGGCCGCCGGGGCCTTCTCCGCCGACGCGGTGGCGCCGGCGGGGGCCTCGGTCACAGCGGCCTCGACGAGCTCGGTGAGCTCGACGTCGTCGATGTTCTCGGGCATGACGGTGCGGTCAGAACTGGAAATTGACATGCGAAATGCGAAACCTTCCGGAGTCTCGGCACGCGCCCGTAACTCCGTGATTCGCAATTTCGACCGCCTCAATGCGGTCCAGCCACGGCAAGGGAGAGTACGCGCCACACGGCGCTCTTCTGTGTCGGCGCCGGGCAATGGGATCAAACGATCTACTACCATACGCACTCTCACCCGGATCGCGCAAGCCGACCTCATCGAGCACCCCGCTATACCGGCCCCACCTGCGGTGATGCCTCCGGCGTCCGCAGCGGGCCGGCGTCCCCCGGGCTCCTCATCGCCTGCGTCCGGAACTGTGCGGCGGGCGACGCGGAGGGGGGCGGCTCCGGCGGCTCGGAGGGCTCCGGCTCGGGTTCCGGGTCCGGGTCCGGAGCGGGCGGGGCCGGCGGCTCGGGGACGACCGGAGGCGGCTCGCCCGGGCCCGGCGTCGAGGGTGTCGGGGCCGGCGGACCGCCGGGGCGGCCGGGGCGGGCGGTGGGGCGCGGGTCGCCGGGTTCGGGGCGCGGGCCCTTCGGGGTCGCCGAAGGCGTCGCACCGGACGCGTCGGGGCTCGGCTTGTCCCCGGGGGCCTTGCGGTCGGAGTCGGAGTGGGTGTGGGCGTCACCACCGCCCCGGTGCCCGGCCCGGCCGGACCCGGACACGGTGTCACCGTCCGGCTCGGCGGCTCGGCCCTTCGGATCGGCGGACCGCGAGGGCCCGGGCCGGGCGCCGTCGTCGCCGACGCTCATACAGCCGGTGGACGCGGCGATCGTCAGCGCGGTGACGGCTGCCCAACGGGCAGGGACGGACAACTGGCGCACGGGTGGCACCTCCGGGGCGAGGAGAGCGGGACGGGGAGGGACGGGGGGAGGGGTGCGGCGGAGTTGAGCGGAGTGGGGCGGGGCGGAGAAGAAGTGAGGCCGGGAAAGGGTGAGGCCGAGAAGAGCGAGGCCGAGCGAGCCGTACGGCACCGAGCGCGCCGTACGCGGTGGTGTGGTGCCGTGCCCAACTCCCCGGACCCCGCCGGAGACACGCCCGAAACCCCACCCGCCCCGCGCTACCCCCCGAACCCGCCCGCCAGCTCCGCCCCCAGGAACACCGCTCCCAGCCCCGCCAGCAACGACGTCACCACATTCGCCGCGGCGAGGAAGGGCCTCCCCGTCTCGGCCAGGCGCAGGGTCTCGTACGAGAACGTCGAGTACGTCGTCAGCGCCCCGCACAGCCCCGTGGCCAGCAGGGCGTACACCGGGCCGGAGACCGCCGCACCCGTCAGCACCCCGAGCAGCAGGCTGCCCGCCGCGTTGGCCGTGAAGGTGCCCCAGGGGAAGACGTACGCCACTCCCGGCCCCTGGCGCGCCCGCACCGCACGGTCCGTCAGATACCGCAGGGGCGCGCCGACCGCCCCGCCGATCACGACGAGCAACCAGTTCACGCGACCACCACCGGCGCCCGGTTCACCCGGCCACTCCCAGCGGCCCGTTCACGCGGCCACTCCCAGCGGCCCGACCGCCGCCGGCCGGTTCACGCGGCCCGCCCCTCGGTCCGGGCGCGCAGGTCCAGCAGCCGCCGCGTCGCCACCGCCCCGGCCCACACGGCCGCCAGCGCCGCCACGACCGTCGCCGCCATGTACGCCAGGGCCGCCACGAGCTCCTGACGCACCAGCAGGCCCGAGACGTCGGCGGCGTATGTCGAGAAGGTCGTGAACCCGCCGAGTACGCCGACCCCGAGGAAGGGCCGGACCAGCGGACGCCTCACCCGGCCGCGCTCGACGGTCAGCACCATCAGTACGCCGATGAGGGCGCAGCCGCTCACGTTGACCGCGAACACCGTCCAGGGGAAGCCGCCGCCAGGGGTCGGCCAGAGCACCAGGGCCCCGTACCGGGCGAGAGCTCCGAGCGCCCCGCCCGCCGCGACGGCCGCCAGGATCCGGCCCTGCGGGGCGGTGGGCAGTTCGGGTGTCAGCACGCGCCCATTCTCGCTCGCCGCCGCCGGCCGAGCCATCGCACTGCCGGCCGAACCGTCGCACTGCCGCCGACCGAGCCATCGCACTACCGGCGGTCCGCCCGCGCACCACCGGCGGCTCGTCCATCACGGACAATGGCCCTGTGCTGGAAATGTCGCGGGAAGCGTTTGAAGAACTGGTGAGCCAGGCCCTGGACACGATCCCCCCGGAGCTGACGCGGGTCATGGACAACGTGGCCGTGTTCGTGGAGGAGGAACCCGACTCGTCCGATCCGGAGCTGCTGGGACTGTACGAGGGCACGCCGCTCACCGAGCGCGGTGAGTGGTACGCGGGTGTGCTGCCGGACCGCATCTCCATCTACATGGGGCCCACGCTCCGGTACTGCGCGACCCCGGCCGACGTCGTCCACGAGGTCGCCGTGACCGTGGTCCACGAGATCGCCCATCACTTCGGGATCGAGGACGAGCGCCTGCACGAACTGGGCTGGGGCTGACCGGAAGCACTCCGACAACCGGCGACAACCGGCCGCTCCCGGCAACCTCTGCCCGATCCCCAGAAGCGCTCCACGAGACGGGCCGCTGCCGCCCCCGGACCCGGCCCCTGGGCTGCCTCATCCGCCCCCGCACCCGGTCCCCGGGCGGCCGCACCCGTTCCACCGGCCGGTTTCCGCATGGCCGGGGCCGTACCGGGGCATACGCGCCCAATGGTCCGCGTCCCGTTCCGTGCCGCAGCCGACCGCGTCCGGCACCGCATCGCCCAGCTCGTCCGCCCGAAGCCCCCGGCCCGCACCCCCTCCCGCGGCGACGCCGACCCCGGCTCCGCCGAGCCGCGCTCCCCCAAGTCGCGCCCCCGCTCCCGTAAGCGCTCCGGCGCACGACCCGCGCCCGGAACGGGGCTCACGAGTGCCGCCCCGAGGCCCCTCGCGCGGGCCCTCGGCATGCTGGCCGTCGTCGTGCTGGGGGCCTGGCTCGGGCTGCTCGCCGTGGGGTCCATCCGTACGCCGGTCGGGCCCATGGACACCAACATGACCCTGCGCCCCTCGCTCACCGGCGGCAGCAAGATCAACGTGTCCCCGCTCGGCGCGCTGGAGCTGGACTCGCACATCGCCCCGCTCCGGCTCGACGTGGACGTCGACCGCCTCGACCCCGAGCGCTCCCAGGCCCTGGTCGACCAGCCGGAACGGTTCTCCGGCCTCCAGGACGAGGTCACCCGGGACGTCGCCGCCGGCACCCGGGAGCTGGCCGTCCGCTCCTGCGTCGCCGTGATCTCCGGGGCGACCGCGCTCGGCCTCGTCGTCTACCGCCGCCCGCGCCGCGCCCTGGCCGCCGGCGGGCTCGCCCTGACCCTGCTGGCCGCGTCGGGCGTCAGCGCGTACGCCACCTGGAACCCGAAGTCCGTTCTGGAGCCCCGGTTCTCCGGGCTGCTCTCCAGCGCCCCGTCCCTGGTCGGCGACGCGCGCTCGATCGTCACCGAGTTCGACATCTACCAGCAGGAACTGGCCCGCCTGGTCACCAACGTCACCCGGCTGTACGACGCCACCTCCACGCTCCCCGTCTACCGGCCGGACCCCGGCACCATCCGCGCCCTGCACGTCTCCGACATCCACCTGAACCCGGCGGCCTGGCACATCATCGCCTCGCTCGTCGAGCAGTACGAGATCGACGTGATCATCGACTCCGGCGACACGATGGACCACGGCTCGGCCGCCGAGAACGGCTTCCTCGACCCGATCCGCGACCTCGGCGCGCCGTACGTCTGGGTGCGCGGCAACCACGACTCCAAGGTCACCCAGGGCTATCTGAAGAAGTTCAAGAACGTGCGCGTCCTCGACGACGGCAAGGCGGTCGACGTGGCCGGGCTGCGGATCGCCGGCACCGGCGACGCCCAGTTCACCCCGGACCGCTCCAAGCCGGTCGGCGGCAGGGAGGCCGCCCGTCTGGAGGGCATGCGCCTGGCGACCGCCCTGCGCGACCAGGAGCAGGCCGGCACCCCGGTCGACATCGCCGTCGCCCACGACCCGGAGACCGCCCGGCAGACGGACGGCACGGTTCCGCTGGTGCTGGCCGGTCATGTCCACAACCGGGTCAACGAGCAACTGAAGCTCGGTACGCGGCTGAAGGTCGAGGGCTCCACGGGCGGCGGCGGGCTGCGCGCGGTGCAGAACGACAAGCCGGAGAAGGTCCGCGCCTCGGTGCTCTACCTCGACCGCTCCACCCGCCGTCTCCAAGCCTGGGACGAGATCACGCTCGGCGGTCTCGGACTGACGACCGCCGAGGTCAGCCGCCATCTTCCGGAGGAGAACCTGAAGAAGGACGCACCCGTCTCCCCCTCTCCCACGCCCTCCCCCGCGACCACTCCCACCGGCACTCCGGGGCGGCCCACGCCCTCGCCGTAAACCGTTTTGGCGATAGCTCCACCCATCCCATATGCTTCTCACGTCCCCGACGCGCTGCAAAGCGAACCGGCGGGCCAATAGCCCTCATCGTCTAGTGGCCCAGGACGCCGCCCTTTCAAGGCGGTAGCACGGGTTCGAATCCCGTTGGGGGCACGCTTTACCGTGTGCGAGACTTGTTTTCGCACATTGCTTGGTCCTGTGGAGCAGTTTGGAGTGCTCGCCACCCTGTCAAGGTGGAGGCCGCGGGTTCAAATCCCGTCAGGACCGCTGCAGCCCCAGCGGCTGCGTGGCTGGGTAGCTCAGTTGGTACGAGCGATCGCCTGAAAAGCGATAGGTCGCCGGTTCGATCCCGGCCCCAGCCACTTCTCGAAGGCCCCGTCCGATGGACGGGGCCTTCGGCGTTCTCACCCCTCCTTCGCCACGGGATCGCGCTCCTGAGCCGCAGGCTCCCGCTCCTCCGCCGCCGGCTCGCGCCGCCGCCAGGCCCGTACGCCGAGAGCCAGCAGCACCACCAGCACCACGGCCCCCAGCAGCACCGCGTCCGACACCCGCTCCCCCAGCTCCTGCGCCCACTGCTCGACCGCGAACGAGGCGTCGACCCCGAGCAGGCCGGGCAGCGCGGTCGTCCCGTCGTACGCGAGGAAGAGCGCGCCGAGGCCGATGAAGAACAGGCCCGACAGCAGCGACGTGGTGTGCAGCTCGAACCGGCCGAGGCGGACGGTCCGGCCGCGCAGCCAGGCGCGGCGGCCCAGGTCGAAGCGCTCCCAGAGCAGGGCGAGCACGAAGAGGGGGACGGCCATCCCGAGCGCGTAGACCGCCAGCAGGAGACCGCCGTAGACCGGGCTGCCGCTGACCGCCGCCACGGTCAGGACGCTGCCCAGGATCGGGCCCGCGCAGAAGCCGGCCAGGCCGTAGACCGCGCCCAGGGCGTAGACGGAGAACGCGGTGGTGGGGCGGATGCGGCCGCTGAGGGCGGCGATGCGCCGGGAGGCGAAGCCGAGGCTGACGATCTGGGCGGTGCCGAGCGCGATGATCAGCCAGCCCGCGCCCGTGACCAGGGCGTCGCGGTGGCCGTAGAAGAGCCTTCCCGCGTACGAACCGGCCGCCCCGAGCGGTACGAGGGTGGTGGCGAGCCCGGCGTAGAAGATGCCGGTACGGGCCAGCAGGCGGGAGGCGGAGTCGATGGAGTACGCGAAGAAGGCCGGGAGCAGCAGCGCGCTGCACGGGCTGACCAGGGCGAGCAGCCCGCCGAGGAAGGCCGCGAAGTAGCCGATGTCCGCCGTCACTTGGCGGTGTCCCCGGAGCCCTTGGAGCCCTTGGAGCCCTCGGTGTCGCCGGAGCTCTCGGCCGCGTCGCTGCCCGCCTCGCCGGTGGTCTTCGCCCGCTCCGCCGCCGCCTCGATGGCCTGGGTGAACGCCTTTTTGGGCTGGGCCCCCGCGATCGGGCGGCCGTTGATCAGGAACGACGGGGTGGACGTGGCCCCGATCCCGTACGCCTGCTCCTGGTCCTTCGCGACGGCGGCGCGCGCGGCCGGACCGTCCAGGTCCTTCATGAACCGGCCCAGGTCCTCGACCCCGGCCTCCCGCGCGAGGGTCTTGACCCGGTCCTTGCCGAAACCCTTCTCCTTCGCCCCTTCGGCGTAGGCGGCGGCGTGGAACTCCCAGAAGCGGTCCTGCTGCCCGGCGGCCCAGGCTCCGCGCGCGGCGTTCTCCGACTCCTCGCCGAAGATCGGGAAGTTGCGCCACTCGATGCGCAGGGTGCCGTCCTCCACGTACTCCTTGATCAGTTCGGGTTCGGTGTCCCGGGCGAACTGGCCGCAGTAGCCGCACTTGAAGTCGGCGTACTCGATCAGGACGACGGGGGCGTCCGCGCGGCCGACCGCCAGCTTGTCGTCGGCGTCGCGGCGGGCCAGCTTCATGAGCTCGGGGTAGACGCCCTCCTCCGCGCTCGCGGAGACCTCGGCGGCCGGGCCGGTGGAGGTGTTCCGGGTGGAGTCGGCGGGGGCGGTGGCCTTGTAGGAGGCGAACCCGAGGAGACCTGCGGCGACGACGACCACCGCGCCGTAGACCAGGGGCTTGCGGGGGGAGCCCTTCGTGTTCGTGGATGTGGGCTTCTTGGGCGTGGGCATGCGGCACTCCGTGCTGGTGGTGCGGAAGGGGCGGGTGAGGGTGCGGGCCGGACAGGCCCTACACCCGCAGCACGGAGAGTTCGACCGGGGTCGGCGTGGCGGGGACCGGGACCCGGACCCGTATCCCCGGAGGCGGCTCGGCCGGCAGGGCTCCCGTCGCGGCGGGCAGCCCCCACGGGGCGAGGCCGGGGGCCTGGTCGTGCGCGGCACGGGCCCGGGTCGGGACGGCGGGCTCGCTGTCGTGGCCGCCGGGCGGCCGGCAGCCGGGGACACCGGGGCCGGAACCGGAAGCGGCGGCGGCAGCGACGACGGCGGCCGGGGAGGCGTCCGCGACGGCGGCCGGGGAAGCGGCCGCGACCACGGCCAAGGAGGCATCCGGGACCGCGACGGCGGCCACGGCCAAGGAAGCGTCCGGGACCGCGACGGCGGCCACGGCCGGGGATGCATCTGCCACCGCGGCCGTCACGGCGTGCGTGCCGGAAGCGGTCGAGGCTTCCGGCGCGGCGGCCCCGGCGACGGACGGCGAAGCCGCCCCCGCCGGCCCGCACAGCAGTCCCATCACGACCGCGAGCAGCGCCGTCAGACAGCACCACTGCGTACGGGACACGGGACGGGCCTCTCACCAAGGGGCTGAGCGTTCGACTGCCCGAAATGGTACGTGCCGTGATCGCGCCCGCCGCATCGGTCGCCGGTCACCCGCGCCCCCCGCGCCCCGCCGCGTGACGCAGCCCGCCCGAAATGGGGTCGCCACTCCTCGCGCCCGGGTGAGATCCTGGGATCCGTATGTCTACTTCCTTCGCCGATCTCCAGTCCCAGCTCGGACAGCTCTCGCTCCGTGACGCGAACCGGCTCGGCCGGCGCCTCGAAGGAGCGCGCCGCATCCGCAAGCCCGAGGCCCGCCAGACCGTGCTGGACGAGATCGCGGCCGAGGCGGGCAAGGCGGCCGAACGGCTCGCGACGCGCGCGGCCCGGCTGCCGGCCCTGTCGTATCCGCAAGAGCTGCCGGTCAGCCAGAAGAAGGACGAGATCCTGGAGGCGATACGCGACCACCAGGTCGTGATCGTCGCCGGTGAGACCGGGTCCGGGAAGACCACGCAGATCCCGAAGATCTGTATGGAGCTGGGGCGCGGCGTCCGGGGCATGATCGGGCACACCCAGCCCCGCCGGATCGCCGCCCGCACGGTCGCGGAGCGGGTCGCGGACGAGCTGAAGACGCCGCTGGGCGAGACGGTCGGCTGGAAGGTCCGCTTCACCGACCAGGTGAACCCGGAGTCGACGTATCTGAAGCTGATGACGGACGGCATCCTGCTCGCGGAGATCCAGACGGACCGCGAGCTGCTGGCGTACGACACGATCATCATCGACGAGGCCCACGAGCGGTCCCTCAACATCGACTTCCTGCTCGGCTATCTGGCCCGGCTGCTGCCGAAGCGCCCGGACCTGAAGGTCGTCATCACCTCCGCGACCATCGACCCGGAGCGGTTCGCGCGCCACTTCGGCGAGGCGCCGATCGTGGAGGTCAGCGGGCGTACGTATCCCGTCGAGGTGCGCTACCGCCCGCTGCTCGAAGGGGCCGACGAAGAAACAGCGGACTCCGACCGCGACCAGATCACCGCGATCTGCGACGCCGTGGACGAGCTGAGCCACGAGGCCCCCGGTGACGTCCTGGTCTTCCTCTCCGGCGAGCGCGAGATCCGGGACACGGCGGACGCGCTGGGCAAGCGCAACCTCAGACACACCGAGGTGCTCCCCCTGTACGCGCGCCTCTCGCACGCCGAGCAGCACCGCGTGTTCCAGCGCCACACGGGACGCCGCATCGTCCTCGCGACGAACGTCGCGGAGACCTCGCTGACCGTTCCCGGCATCAAGTACGTGATCGACCCCGGCAACGCCCGCATCTCCCGCTACAGCCACCGCACCAAGGTCCAGCGGCTGCCGATCGAGCGGATCTCCCAGGCCAGCGCCAACCAGCGCAAGGGCCGCTGCGGCCGTACGTCGGACGGCATCTGCATCCGGCTCTACTCCGAGGACGACTTCGTCACCAGGCCGGAGTTCACCGACCCGGAGATCCTGCGGACCAACCTGGCCTCCGTCATCCTCCAGATGACCGCCGCCGGGCTCGGCGACATCGAGAGGTTCCCCTTCATCGACCCGCCGGACCACCGCAACATCCGCGACGGCGTGCAGCTCCTCCAGGAGCTGGGGGCGCTCGACCCGGGCGAGAAGGATCCGAAAAAGCGGCTCACCCCGCTGGGCCGCAAGCTCTCCCAGCTGCCCGTCGACCCGCGCCTGGCCCGCATGGTCATCGAGGCCGACAGGAACGGCTGCGCCCGCGAGGTCATGGTCATCGCCGCCGCGCTCTCCATCCAGGACCCGCGCGAGCGGCCCTCGGAGAAGCAGACGCAGGCCGACCAGCAGCACGCCCGGTTCAAGGACGAGACGTCCGACTTCCTGGCGTACCTGAACCTGTGGGCCTATGTCCGCGAGCAGCAGAAGGAGCGCGGCTCGTCCTCGTTCCGCCGGATGTGCAAGCAGGAGTATCTGAACTTCCTGCGCATCCGCGAATGGCAGGACATCTACGCGCAGCTGCGTACGGTCGCGAAGCAGATGGGCATCGCCGTCGAGGAGCCCAAGGGCGACGCGTCCATTCCCGAGCAGGCGGTGCACACCTCGCTGCTGGCCGGGCTGCTGTCGCACATCGGGCTGAAGGACACCGAGAAGAACGAGTACCTGGGCGCGCGCAGCGCCAAGTTCGCGATCTTCCCCGGTTCCGCGCTGTTCAAGAAGCAGCCGCGGTTCGTGATGTCGGCGGAGCTGGTGGAGACCTCCCGGCTGTGGGCGCGGGTCAACGCCCGGGTCGAGCCCGAGTGGATCGAACCGCTGGCCCAGCACCTGCTGAAGCGCACCTACAGCGAGCCGCACTGGGAGAAGGACCAGGCGGCGGTGATGGCGTACGAGCGGGTCACGCTCTACGGAGTGCCGATCATCGCCCAGCGCAAGATCAATTTCGGCCGTATCGACCAGGAAGCCTCGCGGGACCTGTTCATCCGCAACGCCCTGGTCGAGGGCGACTGGCGCACCCACCACCAGTTCTTCCACGACAACCGCAAACTCCTCGGTGAGGTCGAGGAGTTGGAGCACCGCGCCCGCCGCCGCGACATCCTCGTGGACGACGAGACGCTCTTCGACTTCTACGACCAGCGCATTCCGGAGCACATCGTCTCCGGGGCGCACTTCGACTCGTGGTGGAAGCACAAGAAGCGCGAGGAGCCGGACGCGCTCGACTTCGAGCGCTCCATGCTGATCAACGAGAAGGCCGGGGCCGTCACCAAGGACGACTACCCGGACTCCTGGCGGCAGGGGAAGCTCAAGTTCAGGGTGACGTACCAGTTCGAGCCCGGCGCGGACGCGGACGGCGTGACCGTCCACATCCCGCTCCAGGTGCTGAACCAGGTCACGTCCGAGGGCTTCGACTGGCAGATCCCGGGGCTGCGCGAGGAGGTCGTCACCGAGCTGATCCGCTCGCTGCCGAAGCCGGTCCGCCGGCATTACGTCCCCGCGCCGAACTACGCCGACAAGTTCCTGGACCGGGCGGTCCCGCTCCAGGAGCCGCTGCCGTTCACCCTGGCCCGGGAGCTCCAGCGGATGGTCGGCGTCCCGGTCACCGCCGACGACTTCGACCTCTCGCGGGTGCCGGACCACCTGAAGATCACGTTCCGGATCGTCGACGAGCGGCGGCGCAAGGTCGCCGAGGACAAGGACCTGGAGGCGCTGAAGCTCCAGCTGCGCCCCAAGGCCCGCCAGGCGCTCTCCAAGGCCGCGGCGGCGACCGCGGGCCCCTCGGGGGAGTCCATCGAGCGTTCGGGCCTCACCGACTGGACGATCGGCACGCTGAACAAGATCTTCGAGACGCGCCGGGCCGGGCAGCCGGTGAAGGCGTACCCGGCGCTGGTGGACCAGGGCGAGACCGTCGCCGTACGCCTCTTCGACACCGAGGCCGAGCAGCGGCAGGCCATGTGGCGCGGGACGCGGAAGCTGATCCTGCTGAACATCCCGGTCAACCCGGCGAAGTTCGCCTCCGACCGGCTCACCAACCAGCAGAAGCTGGCCCTGTCCCGCAATCCGCACGGCTCGGTCCAGGCCCTCTTCGAGGACTGCGCCACCGCCGCCGCCGACCGGCTGATCGCCGCGCACGGGGGCCCGGCGTGGGACGAGAAGGCGTTCCGGACGCTGTACGACAAGGTGCGCGCCGACCTGGTGGACCTGACCGTCCGCACGATCGACCAGGTGCAGCAGATCCTGGCCGCCTGGCAGGCGTGCGAGCGCCGGCTCAAGTCGACCGGCAGCCTGACGCTGGTGGCCAACGTCACCGACGTACGGGAGCAGCTGGCCCGTCTCGTACCGCCCGGTTTCGTTACGGCGACGGGGCTGCGCCGGCTGCCGGACCTGATGCGGTACCTGGTCGCGGCCGACCGGCGGCTCCAGCAGATGCCGACCGCCGTGCAGCGGGACACCACGCGGATGGCGAAGGTCCACGAGATGCAGGACGAGTACGCGTGGCTGCTCGAACAGCTCCCGCAGGGACGGCCGGTGCCGCAGGAGGTGCTGGACATCCGCTGGATGATCGAGGAGCTGCGGGTCAGCTACTTCGCGCACGCCCTGGGCACCGCGTTCCCCGTCTCCGACAAGCGGATCGTGAAGGCGATCGACGCCGCCGCACCCTGAGGCGGGGCCGGTACGGGGCCGGTCCGGGGGCGGCAGGACGGTGACGGTTTCACCACCAGGAGTGAAGTCGACCTGGGCCTCTTCCCTCCTGTACAGTCTGGTTTCGCAGCAAGCCGCAAGGCAAGCGGCGAAAACCTGGTCCTGTGGAGCAGTTTGGAGTGCTCGCCACCCTGTCAAGGTGGAGGCCGCGGGTTCAAATCCCGTCAGGACCGCAGTAGAAGAAAGCCCGGATCGTTTCGATCCGGGCTTTCTCGCGTCTTGACGGCTCCTTCCGCCACCGGTACCCCGTAGAGACGAGGCCGCCCCGTTTCCCTCGGCAGGGGCGGCCGGGTCCACCGGGAGGTGGCTCGTATGTCCGCGTCCACAGCACGACATGAGACCCGCGCGCTGCTGCGCGCCCATCTGGCGGCCGCTTCCGGTTACGGGCACCTCACCCGGCACTGCCCGGTCTGCCACCGGCTGCTGCGCCTGGCCATGGAGCCCGGGGACGGCGACAGGGAGGCGCGGGAGACCCGCGAACGCCCCGAGGAGCGCCGGACCGCCGAGAGCGCCGCCGCGCCGCCGGACGGCGGCGAGGACGAAAGACCTGCCACGACATGACCATCGGCCGGGTGCTTCCGCGCCCGGGCGGTGGCAGGCTCGTAGAGGACGCGGGTCGGCGGACGGCGGTCCGACAGGGGCGGGCGGGCAGTTGGCAAGTATCGAACAGTGTGACGGGTGTCACTGAAAGAGTTTTCAGAACAGGGCACTTTACGCCTCTCCTACAACTGGCGAATTTAATATGTGCAATTGCACCGCCGACCGAGCTCGGCCGGCCCGTTCCGTCCGGGTAGTCCCCCCGCGTCCCGGACGCTCACCCACACTCCCGCCCAGACCCGCCCACAGGCCCACGAACGGCACCGGACGGACCGGCGGGCACTCGACCTCCGGGGAGCCTCCGGAGCGCCTCCGGGGCACCCCCGAACGGGCCGCCGAACCCGGCAAGCCGACCGACCGCCCGGTTATCGCGCATCGCGCCTCCGGGGCCTTCAGGGGGTGTGCGGAGGGCATGCGGGGGCACGAGAAGGCGGCGGCACGGAGGCATGAGGCAGCGGGCGCGAAGGCGCGGGGCGGCCGGGCACAGAGGCGCGGGACGGCGGGCACAGAGGCGCGGGGCGGCGGGTGCGAAGGCGCACGGCGCGAAGGCGCCCGAACGCGCGAAGGCATAAAAAAGATCGCGCTGGACCCGGCGGAGTCCAGCGCGACCGAATCGACGCACCCATACACAGGTATGACGCCCGTTGGGGCAGGCGTCCGTCGAGTGGAGCTATAAGGGTGGAGCTGTAGATGGGCGGCCGAAGGTTGGGGGACCTGGCAGCTGCCCGGTTGTGATGCTGTGCTGCTGTATTGCTGACTGCTGCGGGGCAGGGGTGTGTCAGGCCTCGCTGCGCTGCTGCGGAATACCCGCAAGCAGTGCGCGGACCTCTGCCTCGCGGTACCGGCGGTGTCCACCGAGCGTGCGGATGGACGTGAGCTTGCCAGCCTTGGCCCAACGGGTGACCGTCTTCGGGTCCACGCGGAACATCGTGGCAACCTCAGCCGGGGTCAGCAGCGGCTCGGCATCAGGGGTGCGAGCGGTCATGAGCGGCCTCCTCGGGAGAACCGAACCTTCTCGGTTCTTTCCTCTAAATTCTGCACCTTGACCCGCGTTGCCCGAAATGGCGGACGCGGGCCGAGTCGGTTATAGGACGAACGGCTTGTCCTCGGCACTACAACTACACCATCCGTCCAGCCGCGTCGGCCAAACCGATGGAATTGCCCTCCCAGGTGTTCATCAGCGACGGAAGCCGATGGACCATGCCATAGCGGACAGTCACACCACCGTGACGATCAGTCACAGAGCGATCAGGAGTCGTCAGACCCCCCATAGCGTGCAATGTCGAGCATTCTGCCCTTACTTGGACAGAAGGAGCCCTCCCCGGACTCCTTGTCCTATTTTGGCATGAGGAGTAGGGATGGGCGCAAGGGCCCCGTTAGTGCTGTCCATCACGCTTGAGGCAAAGGCCCGGTTCGGGACGTAGGTCCTGGGCCCGGCGACGTACTCCTCCGCCTCACCCGTCCCACGCGCCCCACGGGACGCAGGTTCACGGCCCGTCAGCTTCCCTCGCCGACCCTCTCCGAACCCGACTGGCCCTCGCACGGGGCCCGTCCGGCCCTCGTCCGGGGCTCCGGCTCCTCCCGCCGGCCCTCTTCGCCTTCCTCCTTCCCTCCGGTCCGGCCTGTCGGCTCGTCCTGGATGAAGGATGCCCCGGTTCCGTCACGTTGATGCCGCTGTGGGTCTTTTCACGTCAATTGGCGAACTGGCGGTTCCGGACCGCCCGCCACCGCTCCGCCAGCCGCGCGTACGCCTCGCCCGCGGCCTCGCTGTCGCCGTTCCCCAGGGCGGCGAGGCCCGCCGCCACGTCCGCGGCCGACCGGTCCTCCGCGAGCTGCTCCGCCGGGAGCGCGTGCACCAGGCCCCCGTAGTCCAGCTCGACCAGCGAGTGCGGATGGAACTCCTCCAGCCACTGCCCCACGTCCACGAGACCGTCGGCGAGCGGCCCCCCGGCCGCGCTCCGGCGCAGCGTCCGCAGCGCCCGGGCCAGCCTGCGCCGGGCCTCCACCATCGGCGTCCGGTAGCGCAGCAGCGGCTCCGCGCCCTCGCCGTCCGCCGCCGTGTACTCCCGGTCCTCGTCCCGGAAGAGGACGAACCAGCGCACCGGAACCTGCCACACCGTGGTGCGGATCCACGGCCGGACGTCCGGGTTCCGCAGCTGCCAGCGCCCGTGGTCCGCCAGCGCCTGACCGCGCACCACCGCGGGCAGCAGGAGGTCCAGCACGTTGGCCGGAAACATCCCCTCCAGCTCCTCCAGTGCCAGCCATCCCCGCAGCCGGGTACGCCACGGACAGACGCACACCACCCCGTGGAGCTCCGCCACGAACGCGTCGCCGCTCTCGTGCACGGGCACCCCGACCGGCGGGGTCGGCGTCAAGTCGGCCAGCGAGCGGCGCAGTTCGTCCTGGGCCGTGGGCAGGACGGGGCGCTCGGCATAACGGGCCCAGTGACTGCGCTCGGGCTCCGCGAAGGCGGCGAGCGGCTCGTACACCCGGAGGTAGGACGTGTAAGGGACGACCACGGAAGACACCACCGACATGCGCGCATCGTGCCACGCCCGCCCGTCCCCGGGGGCCCGGCGTGACCGGCGGAAGACCCTCCGAGAGGCGCCGGGCCGGCCGTCGTGACCCCGGTCGAGATCCGCCGGACGCGCTCTAAGGGGTGATCCTCGGCACGGGGGGAGATCCACGTCGTCGGAGGACTTACGCTCTTGCCCATCGGACCGGCCGTGCCGGTCGGTCCGGGGCCTGTCCGACGACAGGTTTCGGGGCCCTCCCCACCCCTGGAGGGCCTCCCGCCGCTTCGTACTTGGGAGTCACCACAGTGACCGATGTGACTAACGGCGTCCTGCACACCCTGTTCCACTCGGATCAGGGGGGCCACGAGCAAGTCGTGATCTGCCAGGACCGTGCCACCGGCCTCAAGGCCGTCATCGCCCTCCACTCCACCGCCCTGGGCCCGGCCCTCGGCGGTACCCGCTTCTATCCGTACGCCTCCGAGGCCGAGGCCGTCGCCGACGCGCTGAACCTGTCGCGCGGGATGTCGTACAAGAACGCCCTGGCCGGGCTCGACCACGGTGGCGGCAAGGCCGTCATCATCGGCGACCCGGAGAAGATCAAGAGCGACGAACTCCTCCTGGCCTACGGCCGGTTCGTCGCCTCGCTCGGCGGGCGCTACGTCACCGCCTGCGACGTCGGCACCTACGTCGCGGACATGGACGTCGTCGCCCGGGAGTGCCGCTGGACCACCGGCCGCTCCCCGGAGAACGGCGGGGCCGGCGACTCCTCCGTGCTCACCGCGTTCGGCGTCTTCCAGGGCATGCGGGCCTCGGCCCAGCACCTGTGGGGCGACCCGACGCTGCGCGGCCGCAAGGTGGGTGTCGCGGGCGTCGGCAAGGTGGGCCACCACCTCGTCGAGCACCTGCTCTCGGACGGGGCGCAGGTCGTGATCACCGACGTCCGCGAGGAGTCGGTGCGCCGCGTCACCGATCTGCACCCCGAGGTCACCGTGGCGGCGGACACCGAGGCGCTCATCCGCACGGAGGGCCTGGACATCTACGCGCCCTGCGCGCTCGGCGGCGCGCTGAACGACGCGACCGTGCCCGTGCTCACCGCGAAGGTGGTGTGCGGTGCGGCCAACAACCAGCTGGCCCACCCGGGCGTCGAGAAGGACCTGGCCGACCGGTCGGTTCTCTACGCGCCCGACTACGTGGTCAACGCCGGTGGCGTGATCCAGGTCGCCGACGAGCTGCACGGGTTCGACTTCGACCGGTGCAGGGCGAAGGCCACGAAGATCTTCGACACCACGCTGGAAATATTCGCACGTGCGAAGGCGGACGGGATTCCGCCCGCCGCGGCGGCCGACCGGATCGCCGAGCAGCGGATGGCCGAGGCACGCGGTCGCTGACGGCGGTCCCGTCGTGCGCGGGCGGTCCGGCGGCCGGCAGGAGACAAGACTCACGCCGGTCGGCGGGTCGCCCGCCCGGAAGAGGTTAAAATCGCAGTTGACCAGCGGGGACGGGGCTCCTCGCTGGCCCTGCACCGGGGCGCAAGACGCGGGCGGCGTACCGTATGGCCACGGAAGCAGGTACCGTTAAAGCCCTACGGGCGCGGTCTCTCTGTCGAGAGTCCGTCCTGAAACATGAACGCGTGTCAAGACTCTGGGGCCGTCGAGCCCCGTCACCGAGGGGGTCGAGCCATGGGGCGCGGCCGGGCAAAGGCCAAGCAGACCAAGGTCGCCCGCCAGCTGAAGTACAGCAGCGGCGGGACGGACCTGTCGCGTCTGGCCAATGAGCTGGGCGCATCGCCTTCGAGTCAGCCACCGAACGCCGAGCCGTTCGAGGACGACGACGAGGAAGATGACCCGTACGCACAGTACGCGGATCGCTACAACGAGGACGATGACGAGGATCAGGACGATCAGTCCGGTCCCTCGTCGCAGCGCCGCGGCGCTTGACCTCGCGCTGACACATCAACCCGGTCCGGGCCTGCCCCGGGCCGGGTTCTGTGCGTCCCGGCCCGGCGCCCCGATGCCCGGCCCGGTGCCTTCCGGCGCGTGCCGGGCCGACGACCTCCATCGGCCATCGGCCCGCCCGGCGCACACCGGCGTACGGCTCAGCGTGCGTAGCTGCCGGTCAGCTCGGCTCCCGTGGCGTGGTCGCCCCGGTCGGTGATCTCACCGGCGACCCAGGAGTCGACCCCGCGGTCGGACAGGGTCGTCAGCGCCGCGTCCACCGAGTCGGCCGGGACGATCGCGATCATGCCGACGCCCATGTTCAGCGTCTTCTCCAGCTCCAGCCGCTCCACGTTCCCGGCCTTGCCGACCAGGTCGAAGACCGCGCCGGGCGTCCAGGTGGAGCGGTCCACGGTGGCGTGCAGCCCGTCCGGGATGACCCGGGCCAGGTTGTTCGCCAGACCGCCGCCGGTGACGTGGCTGAAGCCGTGCACCTCGGTGGTGCGGGTGAGCGCCAGGCAGTCCAGCGAGTAGATCCGGGTGGGCTCCAGGAGCTCCTCGCCCAGCGTCCGGCCGAACTCCTCGATCTCGCGGTCCAGCGTCCAGCCGGCCCGGTCGAAGACCACGTGGCGGACGAGCGAGTACCCGTTCGAGTGAAGACCGGAGGACGCCATCGCGATGACCGCGTCACCCTCGCGGATACGGTCCGGGCCGAGCAGCCGGTCGGCCTCGACCACGCCCGTACCGGCGCCGGCGACGTCGAAGTCGTCCGGGCCGAGCAGGCCCGGGTGCTCGGCCGTCTCGCCGCCGACCAGGGCGCAGCCCGCGAGGACACAGCCCTCGGCGATGCCCTTCACGATCGCCGCGACACGCTCGGGGTGCACCTTGCCGACGCAGATGTAGTCGGTCATGAACAGCGGCTCCGCGCCGCAGACGACGAGGTCGTCCACGACCATGCCGACGAGGTCGTGGCCGATGGTGTCGTACACGCCCATCTGCCGCGCCAGGTCCACCTTGGTCCCGACGCCGTCGGTGGCGGAGGCCAGGAGCGGACGCTCGTAGCGCTTCAGCGCCGAGGCGTCGAAGAGGCCGGCGAAACCGCCGAGGCCGCCGAGGCCCGCGACCTCGGGGCGCTGCGTCTTCTTCACCCACTCCTTCATCAGCTCGACGGCACGGTCACCGGCTTCGATGTCGACGCCGGCCGCCGCGTAGGAGGCACCTGTTGTCTCAGACATGGCCTGGGATCTTTCGTGTGGAGATACGGGGCTGGGGGAGGGAGGAGCGGGCGGGCGTCCGGGTCACGGACGGCGCAGCGCGTCGGCCGCCGCGGTCGCCGCGGGTCCTGCCGCCAGCTCGGTCTCCAGCAGCTGCTTGCCGAGCAGCTCCGGGTCCGGGAGCTCCATCGGGTACTCACCGTCGAAGCAGGCGCGGCACAGGTTCGGCTTGTCGATCGTCGTCGCCTCGATCATGGAGTCGATCGAGATGTACGAGAGCGAGTCGGCCCCCATCGAGGTGCAGATCTCGTCGACGGTCATGCCGTTGGCGATCAGCTCGGCGCGGGTGGCGAAGTCGATCCCGAAGAAGCAGGGCCACTTCACCGGCGGCGAGGAGATCCGGATGTGGATCTCGGCGGCCCCGGCCTCGCGGAGCATCCGGACCAGCGCGCGCTGGGTGTTGCCGCGGACGATCGAGTCGTCGACGACCACCAGGCGCTTGCCCTTGATGACTTCCTTCAGCGGGTTGAGCTTGAGCCGGATGCCGAGCTGGCGGATGGTCTGCGAGGGCTGGATGAAGGTCCGGCCGACGTAGGCGTTCTTCACCAGTCCCGCGCCGAACGGGATGCCGCTGGCCTCCGCGTAACCGATCGCGGCGGGAGTGCCGGATTCCGGGGTCGCTATGACCAGATCCGCTTCGACGGGGGCTTCGGCGGCCAGTTTGCGGCCCATCTCCACGCGGGAGAGGTAGACGTTCCGGCCGGCGATGTCGGTGTCGGGACGGGCCAGGTAGACGTACTCGAAGACACAGCCCTTGGGCTTCGCTTCTGCGAATCGAGAGGTGCGCAGACCGTTCTCGTCGATGGCGACGAGCTCGCCCGGCTCGATCTCGCGCACGTAGCTCGCGCCGCAGATGTCGAGGGCGGCGGACTCGGAGGCGACCACCCAGCCGCGCTCCAGGCGGCCCAGCACCAGCGGGCGGATGCCCTGCGGGTCACGGGCGGCGTAGAGGGTGTGCTCGTCCATGAAGACGAGCGAGAACGCGCCCTTGACGTCGGGGAGCACCTTGGCGGCGGCTTCCTCGATGGTCAGCGGCTTGTCGTCCTCGTCGCGCTGCCCGGCGAGCAGCGCGGTCACCAGGTCGGTGTCGTTGGTCGCGGCGACCTGGGTGGTGCGGCCGTCCTTGCGGGGGAGGTCGGCGACCATCTCCGCGAGCTGGGCGGTGTTGACCAGGTTCCCGTTGTGGCCGAGGGCGATCGAGCCGTGCGCGGTGGCACGGAACGTCGGCTGCGCGTTCTCCCACACCGAGGCGCCGGTGGTGGAGTAGCGGGCATGACCGACCGCGATATGGCCCTGGAGGGAACCCAGAGACGTTTCGTCGAAGACCTGCGAGACCAGTCCCATGTCCTTGAAGACCAGGATCTGGGACCCGTTGCTCACTGCGATGCCCGCGGATTCCTGTCCGCGGTGCTGCAGGGCATACAGTCCGAAATAGGTGAGCTTGGCGACCTCTTCACCCGGAGCCCAGACACCGAAGACGCCACAAGCGTCCTGGGGGCCTTTCTCTCCGGGGAGCAGGTCGTGGTTGAGTCGTCCATCACCACGGGGCACGGCACCGAGTGTAGGCGAGATCGACCACTGGTCCGAATTGGGGATCGGTCGGCAAAGCCGGTGCGGATCACGGGCGACCGGTCGGCCGGCGGTGCCGGGCGGGTGATTCGCGGGACTTCGAGCGGTTACGGTGAGTGATCACCTGGCGGGGGTTCGCGGGCCCTCAGGAGCGGGTGCGGCGCTCACTCCCGGGCGGAGGGGCCGGTTACCGGCGAGTAGGGGATGTCGGCGGCGACCGGTCGGCGATCGCCGGGCCGTGGCGCTCGGTGAACCTGCCCCGAGCCCGGCCCGACCGTCTGCCGAACGCCCGTTTCGTGGTGAGCCTCACACCCGGGGGCTCACTCCGGGAAAGGGGTTCACCCCTGTTCCCCGGTCGTCGCGGGTGCGGCCGTCGCGCCGATGCCCTTGCCCTCGTCGGACGTGACGGTGAGCGTGCTGCCCTTGATCGTGTACGTCGTCGGGCCGTCCAGGGCCGCGAGCACGGCCCGCTCCACCTTCATCTCCGCCTCCGGGCACATCTTCCGGGTGCCGGCCAGGGGCCCGAAGGTGATCGTGGAGCCCTTGGCCTTCGCCTTGCCGTGGAAGGAGTTGCAGCCGGATTCGCCCTGCACCGTGCCGTCCTCGCCGAAGGTCAGGTGGGGCACGCGCCCCTTCGGCAGATCGGCGGGCACGGACGTCGCCGTCTCGCCGCTGAGCAGGGTGTTCACCACCCATCGGGTGCCGACCAGATCGGCCGCCTCCTCCTCGCTGAGCTCGATGGCGCCGCCGTCCTCGGTGGTGAGGGTCAGGTTCTTGCCGGAGAGCTTCGCGGTGAGTTCGCCGCTGAGCGCCTCCACGGCGGCCGTCTCGAACTTCTCGACGTCCTCCTCGCACGCCATCTGGGTGGAGTGGGTCCGGCTCACGGTGATCCGGTCGCCCTCCACGCGGGCCTCGCCGCCGATGCGGTTGCAGCCGAAGTCGGCCTTGACCCCGCCCTTCGGGTCGATCTCCAGCCGGGAGCCGTCCGGGGTCGCCGTCTTCTTCCCGTCGACGGTCATGGACTCCACGCTCCACACCACCCCGGTGACGGGCACATCGCTGCGCACGGTGTCGCTGCCGTCACCGGACCCGGAGCCGGAACCCGACTCCGTACCGCAGGCGGCGAGGGTGAGGAGGGCCAGGACGCTGACGCTGACTGCCATACGTTGTGTGTGCATGGCGATGTGACGGTGCGGGGCCCCGATCCGGTTCCGTCCGCCCTGTCTCCCTCAGCCCATGAGGGGCAGCAGCTCCGCCAGGTCGGCGCGCTCGCCGCTGGCGCTGACCTCGGCATCCGCCAGGGCCCGCGCCCATTCCGTGCGCCCGGTGGCGAGCCGGACCCAGGTCAGCGGGCCGGTCTCCACCACGTTGGGCGGGGTGCCCCGGGTGTGCTTGGGGCCGCCGATGCACTGGACCACCGCGAACGGCGGGACGCGCACCTCCACCGAGCCGCCGGGCGCGCGGTCGGCCAGGGCGTCCGCGAGCAGCCGGGTGCAGGCGGCCAGGGCCTGCCGGTCGTACGGGATCTCCAGGCCGAGCGCCGCGTTCAGGTCGTCCGTGTGGACGATCAGCTCGACCGTCCGGGTCACCGTGTAGTCGGCCAGCCGCATGGCGCCGAGCCGGGTGGGCAGCAGCCGGTCCCCCGTGCCGGCGGCCGGGACGTCCGCGAGGAAACCCGCCTCCACCTCCTCGTACAGCGCTATGAGGTCGGAGCGGCCGGCCGCCAGGTCCTCGACGTCCTCCGCGATCCGGGCCGCGTACGCCGAGGTGGCGGGCGGCCACTGGAGCAGCGTGAGCGCCGGCCGCGGCCCGGGCGGCTCCGGCAGGGCCAGGGACCGGCTGACGCTGCCCAGGGCCATCGACACATGGGCGGCGAGCTCGCGCACCGTCCAGTCGCCCAGCCGGGTCGGCCGGGCGAGCTGCTCGGGCGTCAACGTGCGGACGGCGTCGCGGACATGGGCGAACTGCGCGAGGACCGCGGTGCGGGTCTTCAGGTAGTCGTAGGCGCGCGGGCGCTTCTTGGCCGGGGGCATGGGGGCGAGACTAACCGGCCCCACTGACATCGCCCCCGGTCACTTCCGCGCGACCCGCTCCTCCACCTGCTCCCGCTCCGGCATCTGCTCCCGCTCCCGCCCGCGCCCCTCCACCGTGAACGTCTCGCCGTTCGCGGGGACTCCGACGCCCCTCCAGGTGAACGGGACGCCCCGGGCGTCATCGGGGTCCGGGCCGTCCATGAGGTGGAAGTGGAGGTGGGGTTCGGTGGTGTTCCCGGAGTTCCCCACGCTCGCGATCCGCTGCCCGGCCCGGACGGTGTCGCCGGCCTTCACCCGGAGCGAGCCGCGTTGGACGTGGGCGTACGCCGCGTACGTGCCGTCGCCCAGGTCGAGGATCACGTGGTTGCCGAGGATCCTGTGCACGCCGACGACCGACCGCACGTTGCTCTCGATGAGCATCAGGAGGACGAGGGCGGGCAGCGAGTTGCGGCTCAGGTGGTCGCGCTGGCCGTCGCTCGCCCGGACGACCGTGGCATCGGCCACCGCGAGCAGCGGGGCTCCGAAGGCCGGGAAGGCGCGGTTGCGGCGGAAGACCGGCCACACCATCCGGAACGACGGGCGGGCCGGTGTCTCCCCCTTCCCTGTCTCCGGGTCGGCCAGGATGTCGATCGCGTACGTCTGCCCGTACACGTGCGTCCCGTGGCTCGGCGTCTTGTCCGCCGGACTGTTCAGGGCGGTCCAGCGGCCGGTCACCGGCGGCTCGACCTCGACCGGGGCCCGCGGCTCGCCCCGGGGCCTGGCGGCCCTCACCTGGAGCGCGATCGTCGTCAGCATGAGGACCGCCGCCACCCCTCCGGGCAGCAACGACGTCGACCACTTCGGACCGGGCAGGTCCACGAAGAGATTGACGATGACCAGCGCGAACAGTCCCACCCAGGCCAATCGATGGGTCGTCCCTATGGCGTTGCGGACGGACATGATCACTTCCCCCTGTTGTCTGCGTTCGGTCTGCGGTCCCTACGGCGTCGCCGCCGTCAGCACCACCAGCAGCGGCACCACCCGGGCGCCGGGCACCTCGTAGCGGCCCCGGCCGGTCGTGTGCAGCCAGCCCGCGCCGGTCAGCTGGCGCAGGTGGTGGTAGATCTGGCCGGTGGTGCCGACCGCGTCGAGCGCGGCCAGTTCGGCGACCGTGCGGCGGCCGCCGAGGATCTCGCGGAGCAGGCGCAGCCGTACCGGATGGCCGAGCGCGGCGAGCGAGTCCGCCACCGCCGTCCGGTCGTCCGGTCCGTCCTCGCCCTCCTCTTCGAGGAGGGTGCCGGTGAACGCGCCGTACTGCCACTCGTACTGCTCGCCGGTGGGCAGCCGGACCGCTCCGGTGAAGAGCACTCCCCCGTCGGCCCCGGCCTCCCCGGCCTCGGCGAGCTGCTGTTTCAGCCCGCTCAACGCCCAGAAGTCGCCGTCGCCCAGGCGGGGCGACTCCCGGTCCTGCCGCTCCAGCGCCGTGAGCCGCCTCTCCAGCTCGGCGACCCGCTGCTCCAGGTCCTGCTCCATGCTGCCAACCTTACGTAATTACGTAATTTCCATCAAGAGGGTTCGGGGGAAAGCCGAAGCCCCCGCCCGGATGACCCGGGCGGGGGCTCGAACGACACGCGGGCTCAGGCGAGCAGCGCGGGGATCGTCGCCTCGTGCGCCGTACGGAGCTCGCTCAGCGGGATGCTGAACTCGCCCTGGATCTCGATCTCCTCGCCGTCCACGACACCGATGCGGGCGACGGGCAGACCCCGCGCGCCGCACATGTCGTTGAAGCGGAGCTCCTCGCTGCGCGGGATCGAGACGACCGCGCGCCCCGCCGACTCGGAGAAGAGGAACGTGAACGTGTCCAGGCCGTCCGGCACGACCAGCCGGGCGCCCTTCCCGCCGCGCAGGCAGGACTCCGTGACGGCCTGGATCAGACCGCCGTCGCTCAGGTCGTGCGCGGCGTCGATCATGCCGTCGCGCGAGGCCGAGATGAGGATCTCCGCGAGCAGCTTCTCGCGGCCCAGGTCCACCTTGGGCGGCAGGCCGCCGAGGTGCTGGTGGACGACCTCGGACCAGGCCGAGCCGCCGAACTCCTCGCGGGTGTCGCCCAGCAGGTAGAGGAGCTGGCCCTCTTCCGCGAAGGCGAGGGGCGTGCGCCGGTTCACGTCGTCGATCACACCGAGCACGGCCACGACCGGCGTCGGGTGGATCGCCGTCTCGCCGGTCTGGTTGTACAGCGAGACGTTGCCGCCGGTGACCGGGGTGCCCAGCTCCAGGCAGCCGTCCGCGAGACCGCGCGTGGCCTCCGCGAACTGCCACATGACGTCCGGGTCCTCCGGGGAGCCGAAGTTCAGGCAGTCCGAGATGGCGAGCGGCTTGGCCCCGGACGCGGCGACGTTGCGGTACGACTCCGCCAGCGCGAGCTGCGCGCCCGTGTACGGGTCGAGCTTGGCGTACCGGCCGTTGCCGTCCGTCGCCATGGCCACGCCGAGGTTGGACTCGGCGTCGATGCGGACCATGCCCGCGTCCTCGGGCATCGCCAGCACGGTGTTGCCCTGCACGAACCGGTCGTACTGGTCGGTGATCCACGCCTTGGACGCCTGGTTCGGGGAGGCGACCAGCTGGAGGACCTGCTCGCGCAGCTCGGCGGCGCTCGAAGGCCGGGGCAGCTTGCCGGCGTCGTCCGCCTGGAGCGCGTCCTGCCAGGACGGGCGGGCGAACGGGCGGTGGTAGACCGGGCCGTCGTGGGCGACCGAGCGCGGCGGCACGTCCACGATCTGCTCGCCGTGCCAGAAGATCTCCAGCTGGGAGCCCTCGGTCACCTCACCGATGACGGTGGCGATGACGTCCCACTTCTCGCAGATCTCCAGGAAGCGGTCCACGTGCCGCGGCTCGACGATCGCGCACATGCGCTCCTGCGACTCGCTCATGAGGATCTCCTCGGGCGAGAGGGAGGAGTCGCGCAGCGGCACGGTGTCCAGCTCGACGCGCATACCGCCGGAACCGGCCGATGCCAGCTCGCTGGTGGCGCAGGAGAGCCCGGCGCCGCCGAGGTCCTGGATGCCCGCGACGAGCTTCTCCTTGAAGATCTCCAGGGTGCACTCGATGAGGAGCTTCTCCTGGAACGGGTCGCCGACCTGGACGGCGGGGCGCTTGGCGGGCCCGGTGGACTCGAAGGTCTCCGAGGCCAGCACGGAGACGCCGCCGATGCCGTCGCCGCCGGTGCGGGCGCCGTACAGGATGACCTTGTTGCCGGGGCCCGACGCCTGCGCGAGGTGGATGTCCTCGTGCTTCATCACGCCGATGCAGCCGGCGTTGACCAGCGGGTTGCCCTGGTAGCAGGCGTCGAAGACGACCTCGCCGCCGATGTTGGGCAGGCCCAGGCAGTTGCCGTAGCCGCCGATGCCCGCGACGACGCCCGGCAGGACGCGCTTGGTGTCGGGGTGGTCGGCCGCGCCGAAGCGCAGCGGGTCGACGACCGCGACCGGGCGGGCGCCCATGGCGAGGATGTCGCGGACGATGCCGCCGATGCCGGTGGCCGCGCCCTGGTAGGGCTCGATGTACGAGGGGTGGTTGTGCGACTCGACCTTGAAGGTGACCGCGTACCCCTGGCCGACGTCGACGACGCCCGCGTTCTCCCCGATGCCGACGAGCATCGCGTCGTTGGCGGGGACCTTCTCGCCGAACTGCTTCAGGTGGACCTTGCTGCTCTTGTACGAACAGTGCTCCGACCACATCACCGAGTACATGGCGAGCTCGGCGCCGGTGGGACGGCGGCCCAGGATCTCGCGGATCCGGGCGTACTCGTCCTCCTTGAGGCCGAGCTCCTTCCAGGGCTGCTCGGCCTCCGGGGTCTCGGCCGCGTGCTTGACCGTATCCAGGCTCATGCGTTGACCAGCTTCTTGATGATCGAGGTGAAGAAACCGAGGCCGTCGGTGCGGCCGGTGCCGATGAGCGGCTCCACGGCGTGCTCCGGGTGCGGCATCAGGCCGACGATGTTGCCCGCCGCGTTGGTGATGCCCGCGATGTCGCGGAGCGAGCCGTTGGGGTTGCCGTCCAGGTAGCGGAAGGCGACGCGGCCCTCGGCCTCCAGCTCGTCGAGCGTGTGCTCGTCGGCGGTGTAGCGGCCGTCCATGTTCTTGAGCGGGACCCTGATCTCCTGGCCGGCGCTGTAGTCCGAGGTCCAGGCGGTCTCCGCGTTCTCCACCCGCAGGCGCTGGTCGCGGCAGATGAAGTGCAGGTGGTTGTTGCGCAGCATCGCGCCGGGCAGCAGGTGCGCCTCGGTCAGGATCTGGAAGCCGTTGCAGATGCCGAGGACCGGCATACCGGCCTTCGCCTGCTCGATGAGCGGCTCCATCACCGGCGAGAAGCGCGAGATCGCGCCGGCCCGCAGGTAGTCGCCGTAGGAGAAGCCGCCGGCCAGGACGACCGCGTCGACCTGGTGCAGGTCCTTGTCGCGGTGCCAGAGGGATACGGGCTCCGCGCCCGCGATCCGGACGGCCCGCAGCGCGTCCTGATCGTCGAGGGTGCCGGGAAAAGTGACGACGCCGATACGGGTGGTCACTTCTCCTCCTCCACCTTCACGACGAAGTCCTCGATGACGGTGTTGGCGAGGAAGGTCTCGGCCATCTCGTGAATACGGGCGAGGGCCGCGTCATCGACCGGCCCCTCGACCTCCAGCTCGAAACGCTTTCCCTGACGAACGTCCGCGATTCCCTCAAAGCCGAGACGGGGCAGCGCACGCTGCACCGCCTGTCCCTGCGGGTCGAGGATCTCCGGCTTGAGCATGACGTCGACTACGACGCGTGCCACTGGCACTCCCGGTGTGGTGGTGTGGTGCGGCTGTCTCTCCGGGGGGTTCCCCAGACCCCCGCGGGTCCACTCAGCGTACCTGGCCAAAAATTCTACGCGGGTAGATATCGGACGGAACGGACGCGGCGGCAAGACGCCCCGCGCCCGGCCCGGATCACACCGGGATATCGGCCGCGATGACATGCGGGAAAAGTCCTGGAAAAAAATCACGCCCCGGATTGCGCACGGACACGCGGATGTAATTGGCTGGGCTTCACAATGCGGTGCCCGTCGCTGTACAAATGATTACCGGGGAAAGCGCCATTGCCCCGGGAACACCGGAACAGTCGGCATCGGTCGACCCGTATCCGCCTAACAGCCGGAAGGCCGGCCCATCGGCGCACGCCTGACGCGCCGACGCCGTAGGAAAGGACCGATATCCGTGGCCCAGCGCGTAGTGGTTACGCTCTCCGACGACATCGACGGGGGAACAGCGGCGGAAACGGTCACCTTCGCCCTGGACGGGAAGACGTACGAGATCGATCTCAATCCCGCCAACGCGAAGAAACTGCGGAAGACCCTGGCCCCTTACATGGCGGCCGGCCGAAAGCAGACAAATGCTGGCAAGCACGGCAGGACCCCCGCCGCGTACCACCACACCTCCCTCGCCCCCGACCCGGCGGCCGTCCGCGCCTGGGCCCGCTCGCACCGGATGGAGGTGCCGGCCCGCGGCCGGATCCCGAAGAAGGTGTACGAGGCGTTCGACGCGGCCGAGTGAGGGGCGGGCCGCCGCTTCGGCCGATGGCCGCCGGGGGCCGGCCCGCAGCGGCCCGGACGCTCCGTCAGGCGGTCTGCGTACGAACGCGACCGGGCCCGGGAGGGCCGCCGGAGGGCCCCCTCCCCGGGACCCGCCGGGAGCCGACTTGCGCGACACCCCCGCAGGTCGGCTAGAGTCTGGAGCACGCCGAGGGGCGAGGCCGAAAGGCCGGATCCCGAGCCGCGTGCGGGTGTAGTTCAGTAGTAGAACATCCCCCTTCCAGGGGGAAGGCGCAGTGTGCAATTCCTGTCACCCGCTCTGCACGACTCTCCAGACCACTCCGTTGGATCAGGTAGAGTAGTGCTCGCTCCACCGGTGAAAGCCGAGTGGCTGCACTGCGGACGTAGCTCAGTTGGTAGAGCGCAACCTTGCCAAGGTTGAGGTCGCCAGTTCGAACCTGGTCGTCCGCTCCACAGAGACAAAGGCCCTGACCTCATCGGTCAGGGCCTTTGTCGTTCCTCCGGTTTCCCTCTGATGACGTTTGTCATGAGCAGTGATGACAGCGCGCACTGCTCACGGGCCCGGTCCGGCGGAAACCTTGAAGCATGACCAGCGACGACATTCTCAGCGACCGGCCGAACGGGACCGGCGGCACGACCGACGCGGAGACGGTGATCGCGGCGGACGGGGTTCGCCGCAGCTACAAGGACGGCTTCGAAGCCGTCTCCGGAGTCTCCTTCTCCGTGGCCCGGGGCGAGCTGTTCGCCCTCCTCGGGACGAACGGCGCGGGCAAGACCTCCACCGTGGAGCTGCTCGAAGGACTGGCGCTCCCCACCTCCGGGACCGTCGAGGTCCTCGGCCACGACCCGTACCGCGAACGCGCCGCCGTCCGGCCCCGGACCGGGGTGATGCTCCAGGAGGGCGGCTTCCCGTCCGACCTCACGGTGATGGAGACCGCGCGCATGTGGTCGGCGTGCACCACCGGCGCACGCCCCGCCGCCGAGGCCCTGGAGATGGTCGGCCTCACGAGCCGCACCGGGGTGCGGGTCAAGCAGTTGTCCGGCGGGGAGAAGCGGCGGCTGGACCTGGCGCTGGCCCTGACCTCGCGGCCCGAGGTGCTGTTCCTGGACGAGCCGACGACGGGGCTGGACGCCGAAGGGCGGCGCGACACCTGGGACCTGATCCGGGCGCTCCGGCAGGACGGCACGACCGTACTGCTGACCACGCACTACCTGGAGGAGGCCGAGGCGCTCGCGGACCGGCTGGCGATCATGCACCAGGGGCAGATCGTCACGTCCGGGACGACCGCCGAGGTCACCGCGTCGCAGCCCGCCAGGATCCGGTTCACGCTGCCCGACAACGTACCGGCAGGACGCCTTCCGCTCTCGCTGCGGGCGGGTGCGGAGGGGCAGCGGGTGGAGATCCGTACCGCCACGCTCCAGGAGTCCTTGCACGAACTGCTGGGCTGGGCGGGCGAGTCGGGCGTGCGGCTGCTCGGGCTCGACGCGCGTTCCGCCTCCCTGGAGGAGGCGTTCCTCCAGATCGCGAACACGCAGCTCCGCTCCCGGGCCGACGACCCGCGGCGGGCGGGGGCCCCGTCCATGAACGAGACGAAGAAGAAGGTGACGGCATGACCACGCCCACCGTCCTCGCGGACGACCGCACGGCCCCCGGCCGCGCCCCCTCCTCATCCCCCTCCAAGGCGTCCGCCTCCGCACGGCGGCTCACCGCCCTCGCCCGCGCCGAGCTGATCCTCCTGGTCCGCAACCGGACCGCGATCTTCGTGGCCCTGGTGCTGCCGGTCGCGATGATCTTCTCGATCCGGGCCTCGCTCCAGCAGATCGACCTGGCCGGCACCGGCCTCTCCATCGCGGGGGCCGCCCTCACCGGCGGTATCGGCATCGTGCTGGTCCAGGTCGTCTACATGACCCTCGTCACCGGTTACGTCACCCGGCGCGAGGAGCTCGTCCTCAAGCGGCTGCGCACCGGCGAGGTCACCGACCGCGAGATCCTGACCGCCAACGCGCTGCCCGCCGTCGCGCTGGCGCTCCTCCAGGTGGTGCTGCTGGTCGTGGCCGGCGCGATCGCCTTCGACCTGAGCGCGCCGAAGCGCCCGGAGCTGTTCCTGGCGGGTCTGGCCGTGGGCCTCGTGATGATGTCCGGCCTCGCGGCCGCGACCTCGGCGGTGACGCGGACGGTCCAGAGCTCGCAGCTCACCACCTTGCCGCTGTTCTTCGTCTCGCTCTTCGGCTCCGGAATCTTCGTTCCGCTGGAGGTGTTCCCGGACCGGCTGGCGTCGGTGCTGGAGCTGCTGCCGCTGACCGGTGTGATGACGCTGATCCGGCACGGCTGGCTGGGCGGTGTGGAGGGCGGCGACCTGCTCACGGCCACTGTGGCGGCGCTGGCATGGACCGCCTTCGCGGTGTTTGCTGTGCAGCGGTGGTTCCGCTGGGACCCGCGCGGCTGAGCACGGGGCCCCGGCCGGGGGCCGGGACGCTTCCCCCTCCGCCACGTGGATGACATGAAGGAGCTGGACGAGGTGATCGCGCGAGTACGGGGCTGGCGGCGCGGCTGGCAGGAGCGGACCAAGCTTCAGCGCATCGACCTCTACACGCGGGTCACGCTCTGCACGCTCCCCTGGGTCTTCCTCCTGAGCTGGGGCCTGATGCCGCTCGGCGGGACGCTGGAACACGGCTCGGCGTCGGTGTCCCTGGCCGCGGCGTTCTTCGCCGTGAACGTCGTCCAGTGCGTGGTGAGCAACCGCAATGTGGGGCCCGCCTTCGCCCACTACCGGAGGGTGGAGCTCTTCCCGACGCGGCGGCTGCGGCTGCCCGCCGTGCTGCTGGCGGTGCAGACCGGTCTGCTCGTCGCCCTCTCGGCGGTGGGCGGCATCGAGGAGCCGGGGCTCGCCCTGCTGGTGCTGGACCTTCCCCTGGCGTTCACCACGCCCTACGTGCTCCTCGTCCCCGTCCGGAGGTACCTGCTCCAGTGCGCGGCCTACTCGGTGGGGGTCGTGGCGCTGCTGGCGGCGGTCGGAGGGCCCGGCGGCCGGCTGTTCGGGGCCGCCCTGTCGCTGGTCGTCGTCACCCTGCTGGTGCTCGTGTCCGCCCGGCCGAGCGCCTGGAGCCTGAACGTGATGTGGCAGGCCGAGGAGGCGCGGGACACGCAGGCCCGGCTGGCGGTGGCGGAGGAGCGGCTCCGGTTCGGCCGGGACATGCACGACGTGCTGGGCCGGAACCTGGCGGTGATCGCGCTGAAGAGCGAGCTGGCCGTGGAGCTGGCCCAGCGGGGGAACGCGGCGGCGGTGGACCAGATGGTGGAGGTGCAGAGGATCGCCCGCGCCTCGCAGCAGGAGGTCCGCGATGTCGTACGGGGCTACCGCGAGGCCGACCTCCCCACCGAACTCATGGGCTCCAAGGGCGTGTTGGAGGCCGCCGGAATCACCTGCACCGTGGTGGGCGCCGATGGCCCGGCGGGGATCGGGGCGCCCCTCGCGGTGCAGGCCGCCCTGGGTTGGGTGGTCCGCGAGGCGGCGACGAACATCCTGCGCCACGGCGACCCCCAGCACTGCGTCATCCGGCTCACCAGCACGGCGGACGCGGTGGTGCTGGAGGTCGAGAACGACGGGGCCGCCGGTGCGCCGGAGACCATCGGCCCGGGCCCGGGCGGCGGTTCCGGTCTGGCCGGGCTGCGCGAACGGCTCGCCGCGCTGGGCGGGACGCTGGAGGCCGGGGCGGCCGGGGACGATCTGTTCCGGGTGACGGCGACGGTTCCGTTGACGACGCCCCGTAACAGCCCTTCCCCCGCCGGCCACTCCCGCTCCATCTCTCCGGAGGAACGATGACCACCGAAGGTCCCGGCCGGCCCCTGCGGGTGCTGCTCGCCGACGACGAGCACCTGATCCGGGGCGCGTTGGCCGCGCTGCTCGCCCTGGAGGACGACCTCGTGGTGGTCGCGGAGGCGGCGAGCGGTCCCGAGGCGCTCGCGATGGCCCTGGCGCACCGGCCCGACGTCGCCGTCCTCGACCTCCAGATGCCGGGCGCGGACGGTGTGAAGGTCGCCACATCGATCCGCGGCGAACTGCCCGGCTGCCGCACCATGATCGTGACCAGCCACGGCCGCCCCGGGCATCTGAAGCGGGCGCTGGCCGCCGGCGTACGGGGGTTCGTGCCCAAGACCGTCAGCGCCCGGCAGCTCGCCGAGATCATCCGTACCGTCCACGCCGGAAACCGTTACGTGGACCCCGAATTGGCGGCCGACGCCATCGCCGCCGGGGACTCCCCGCTGACCGCCAGGGAGGCCGAGGTGCTGGAACTGGCGGCGGACGGGGCGCCGGTGGCGGAGATCGCGGAGCGGGCCTCGCTCTCGCAGGGCACCGTCCGCAACTACCTCTCGTCGGCCGCGTCCAAGATCGGAGCGGAGAACCGGCATACGGCGGTGCGTCTCGCGCGCGAGCGGGGTTGGGTATAGTAGGCACCGCGCTTCGGCGCACTGCGGACGTAGCTCAGTTGGTAGAGCGCAACCTTGCCAAGGTTGAGGTCGCCAGTTCGAACCTGGTCGTCCGCTCCACAGAACAGAAGGCCCCGGTCCTCATGGACCGGGGCCTTCTGCGTATCCGCTGCTATCCGCCCGTGCCTACCAGCCGCTGCCGGTCAGCACCTCGTACGCCTCGATGTACTTGGCGCGGGTCGCCTCCACGATCTCCTGCGGCAGCGCCGGCGGCGGCTGCTCGCTCGCGCGGTCCCAGCCGGAGGCCGGCGAGGTCAGCCAGTCGCGGACGAACTGCTTGTCGTACGAAGGCTGCGCGCGGCCCGGCTTCCAGGTGGCGGCCGGCCAGAAGCGCGAGGAGTCCGGGGTCAGCACCTCGTCGGCGATGATCAGCCGCTCGCCGCCGTCGCCCTCGTCGGGCCTCTCGAAGCCGAACTCCAACTTCGTGTCGGCCAGGATGATCCCGCGCTGGTGGGCGATGTCCCGGGCCCGGCGGTAGACGTCGAGCGTCGTCTGCCGCAGCTGCGCGGCCGTCTCCACGCCGACCTCCCGGGCGACCTCCTCGTAGCTCACGTTCTCGTCGTGGTCGCCCACGGCCGCCTTGGTGGCCGGGGTGAAGATCGGGCCGGGCAGCTCGGAGCCGTCGACCAGGCCCTCGGGGAGGCCGATGCCGCAGACCGTGCGGGAGGCGTTGTACTCGACGAGCCCCGAGCCGGTCAGGAAGCCGCGGGCCACGCACTCGACCTGGACCATCCGCAGGGACGTGCAGACGAGGGTGCGACCGGCCCAGTCCGCCGGGGCGCCGGGCGGCAGTTCGGTGGAGATGACGTGGTTCGGCACGAGGTCGGCGAGCTGGTCGAACCACCAGAGCGAGAGCTTGGTGAGGACGCGGCCCTTGTCGGGGATCTCCGAGGGCAGGACCCAGTCGTACGCGGAGATACGGTCGCTGGCGACCATGACGAGGTCGCCCGCCTCGTTCCGGTACAGCTCACGCACCTTGCCAGTGTGCAGGTGGGTGAGGCCCGGGACCTGCACGGGCTCGGGCTTTTCTACAAAACCGGACACGACGCCTCCGCGTAGATTGATCCAGGAGCGGTTCCGATTGTCCCGTATCGGCGCGGCCGTGTGCGCGCGGGGCACCCCGGGCCGTCAGTCGCGCTTGCAGATCCGGTCGAGGAGGTTGGCCGTGGCCTGCTGGATCCGGGGGTCGGCGTGGCCGGGGCGGTCCAGGGCCGGGGACCAGGCGAAGGTGCCGGAGGCGAAGACGAGCGCGCCGGAGGGGGCCTGGTAGAGCGAGGTCTCCTGGTGGCGGGTGGCGCCCTCGAAGTCCTGGTACGGGGAGTGGGCGAGCAGGATCCGGTTGTCGTGCTCGGGCAGGCTCGTGCGGGGGAAGTAGCGGTCGGCCTCCCCGGCGACCAGGCCCCCGATCTCGTCGCCCTCGACCGCGCCGGTGGCGTCCCAGAGCCAGTGCTCGGCGTTGCGCACGACCAGGGGGTGGGGTTCGGGGACGCGGCCCGCGTACTGGATGCCCAGGAGCTGCTGTTCCGGCCGGTCGACCTCGCGCCACAGGGCCGACTTCCCCGGGCCCCGGCGCTTGCGGCAGGTCAGCAGGCGGTCCGGGATGCCGGAGGCCGAGGGGGCCAGGCCCACCTGCCAGTACATGGTGTTGGCGGAGAGGAAGACGAGCGAGGTGCCGGAGTCGCGGGCGCGCTCGGCGGCCCGGCGCATGGGCAGCGACCAGTACTCATCGTGGCCGGGGAAGACCAGGCCCCGGTAGCGGCTGGGGTCGACGCGGCCCGCGTGCAGGTCGCGGGCGTCGGCGTAGGCGAGGTCGTAGCCGTACCGCTCGGCCCAGCGGATGAAGTCGTACGCGTGCCCGACGTGCAGGGGCAGGCCGGCTCCGGCGTACGGGCGGTCGAAGGAGATCGTGACGGCGGCGTCCTCCTCGCCGAGCAGCCGCCCCCGCTCGTCCCACGCGTGGTAGAGGCTGGCGCCGGTGCGGCCGTCCTCCGGATAGAGGTTGTACGCCTGCCAGGTGATGTCGGGCAGCAGGAGCAGCAGGTCGGCGGGGTGGTCGTGGCGCACGGTGAACGGGATGTGCGAGCGGTAGCCGCCGGCGGTGGTCAGGACGGCCACATACGCGCCGACCGACCAGTAGCTCGGGATCTGGAGCCGCCAGGACATCCACCAGTGGTGGCAGGAGACGGTGCGGTCGGCGGCGAGGGGGGCGGGCTGGACGATGCCGGAGAGGCGCGGGCTCGTGGTGATCTTGGCCGCGCCGTCGCCGCCGTAATGACCGATCCGGTAGACGTCGACGGAGAACTGCTGGGGCGGGTCGACGGTGATGTGGAAGTCGATGGCCTCGCCCGGGGCCGCCGCCCCCGGCGAGGCGAAGCCCTTGATCTGCCGGCTCACGTCGTCGGCAGTGCGGGTGCCGCCGCCGGCGCTCCGGCCGAGCTCCGGGTCCGCGTACCAGGGCACGACCTGGCCGGTGTCGTCGAAGTAGTTCTCACTGCCGCGCAGCCAGGGCAGCGGGCCCTGCCCGAACGGGTCGCTCACCGCATGCGCGAGGGCGCCCGACTCCCATCGGCGAATCTGCTCCGCCCCCATGCCGCGCCCCTCCCTCAGGTCCCCCGGACAACTCCGGCGCGCTCGATGACAGCGCCGATCCCCAGCACATCACATAACGCACGCACTCCGTCACCCTTCGTCGTGAATTGACGGGAACGGAACCTTCCTTTCCGGTTTCAGGGTTCCGGCCGTACGGGTCCGGGGGCGCGGTCACAGGTCCCCGTCCCGGCCCTGGCCCCGGCCCGTACAGGCCCGGGTCGCGCTCACACCAGGCGTACCGGCTTGTCGGAGCGGACGCCCACCTCGGCCAGCCAGGAACGCAGCGGGTCCGGGTCGCCGTCCTCGACCAGGCTGAGGACCGGGGTGGCGAGATCCGCCCGCCGCTCGCCGTCGACGAGCAGCGCGGGGCCGTCCAGCCAGTCGAGGCCGGGGGCCGCGCCCGCCGTGTCCACGGCCGCGCAGCAGACCATCGCCGCGACGTGGTCGGCCAGCAGCTCCGTCCCCGTACGCGGCGGCTGGAGGGGGAACAGGGGCAGCGGGTCGGGGCCCCAGAGGTCCAGGGCGTCCGGGCCCGCCCCGGCCGCCGTGTGCGGCGCGGGACCGGGAGCCGGGGCCTGCGCGTCCTCACGGGCGACCGCCGCGCCGATGCCCGCGGCGAGCTCGTCGCCGGCGCCTCCGGGTCCGGCCAGGTGCTCCATGACCCGGGCCAGGGTGGGGACCGCCGGATCGGCCGCGGACGCCGGGGGCACCCCCATGGCGTCGAGCACCCGGTGCAGCCGGGCCGCCTCCGTACGCCACTTGCGGTCCACGACCTCTTCCGGATACCGCTGCCAGTCCACCGGGGCCCAGCCGGGACCGCTCTCCGCCGGGCCGCCGTGGAAGAGCCGGGCGGCCAGGAGCGAGGTGGCCTCGTCGGCGAGGCCGGGCTCTTCGAGCAGGTCGCACGCGGGGCGCTCGCCGAGCCGGGAGGCGTAACCGTCGGCCAGCCGGTCCCGGCGCGAGAGCTCGGTGAGGGCGGAGACCACCCCGGCGTCCAGCCGGGAGGGCCAGCGGCCCATCCGCCAGGCGGGCAGCGCGACCCGGGTCAGCAGCCGGTCCCAGCCCGCGTAGGCGAGGCCGACCTGCTCCTGGGCGGCGATGCGGAGCGGGTAGTCGACGCTCTGGGCGCGCATGGAGGCCGTGGCCGCCACGCACCGCTCCATCTCGGCGGCGTGCTCCCGGCAGGCGCGCAGCAGCAGCCGGGCGATCCAGCCGGCGAAGGCGGCCGGCGCGCCGCGCACCGCTCCCCGGCCGGGCGCAGCACCATCGGCGACGGCGGCGTCCAGCGCGCGCACGAAGCGCCGGGCGGCGGCTATGTCGGGGTGCGCGGACGAGCCGGTGCCCGCCACGACGGGGGCGAGCACGGCGCGGAGCTCGGCGACCCGCATCCACCAGAGGAACGGCGAACCGATCACCAGGACGGGGGCGGCGTCCTTCAGCTCACGCCCGGCGCTGTCCCGGCCCGTGCCCTCGTCCCCTTCGGCCTCACGGTCCTTGCTCCCCCGCCGGGCCTTCCGGTGGGCGCGGTGCGTACGGTCCTCCAGCCAGCTGTCGCAGTCCGGGGTCAGCGCTATGGCCGAGGGCGCCGGGACGTCGAGCCGGTCGGCCAGGTCCCGCACCAGCCGGTAGAGATCGGGGGCCCCTTCCTCCGCCACGGGAACGGTCGGGCTCACCGCCGGCCGCGCCCGCGCCACGGAGGCCGCCACCACGGCGGCCACCAGCAGCACCGCGACGGCGACACCGGCCACCGCCCAGCGCACGCCGTCCCAGACCTGCCCGCCGAGATGTCCCTGAGCGACCGCGCCGAACAGCACGATCGCGACGGCCGCAGGCGTGATCACCACGGCCAGCGCCCTGCTGCGGATCCGCAGCAGGGCGAGCGCTCGGGCCTGTGCGGCCCGCGCACCCAGCTCCTCACCCACATCGATATCGGACACGGCCGGATGTCACCCCCTCTGCCCCGCGACGGTTGCTCACTCCCCCACTGTGGCACCCGTCACTGACACCGCAATGCCGGTGGGCCAAGTGCCGGAACGCCTGCGCCGCACCCTAGTTGGGGCCTCGGCGGGCGTCATCCGTCTGGCCCAGTCGTCACCCGATGGAATGGCTTTGGGCAAAGCTGCTGACGTGTCCGCATCCGTAGGGCAGGGGCCTGGTCCCTGGGCACGTCATACGACAGCCCCTCCCGTCTGCCCCGCGTACGCCGGTGGCGTACGCGGGGCAGACGGGAGGGGCTGCTTGTGATGCCGAGTGGGTGGCCGGATCAGCCTTCGGCGGCCTTCAGGGCGATGTCGGTCCGGTGCTGGGAGCCGTCGAGGCGGATGCGCCCGAGTGCGGTGTAGGCGCGCTCACGGGCCACCGCGAGGTCCTTGCCGGTCGCGGTCACCGAGAGGACCCGGCCGCCCGCGCTGACGACCGCGTCGCCCTCGGCGCGGGTCCCGGCGTGCAGGACGTACGCGTCGGGGGCATCCTGCGCCGCGACGTCCGCGAGCCCGTCGATCGGGTCGCCGGTGCGCGGGGTGTCCGGGTAGTTGTGCGAGGCGATCACGACGGTGACCGCCGCGTCGTCGCGCCACTTCAGCGGCGGGAACACGTCCAGGGCGCCGTTGGCGGAGGCGAGCAGGACGCCGGCCAGCGGCGTGCGGAGCCGGGCCAGCACGACCTGGGTCTCCGGGTCGCCGAAGCGGGCGTTGAACTCGATGACCCGCACCCCGCGCGAGGTGATCGCGAGACCCGCGTACAGGAGTCCGGAGAAGGGCGTGCCCCGGCGGCGCAGCTCGTCCACGGTCGGCTGGAGAACCGTTTCGAGGACCTCGTCGACCAGCTTGGGGTCGGCCCACGGGAGCGGCGAGTAGGCGCCCATGCCGCCGGTGTTCGGGCCCTCGTCGCCGTCCAGGGCGCGCTTGAAGTCCTGGGCGGGCTGGAGCGGCAGCACGGTGGTGCCGTCCGTGATGGCGAAGAGGCTGACCTCGGGGCCGTCGAGGAACTCCTCGATGACCACGCGGTCGCAGGAGAGCGCGTGGTCGCGGGCGGCGGCGAGGTCGTCGGTGACGACGACGCCCTTGCCCGCCGCGAGTCCGTCGTCCTTGACGACGTACGGAGCGCCGAAGGCGTCGAGGGCCTCGTCGATCTCCGCGGGGGTGGTGCAGACGTAGCTGCGGGCGGTGGGGACGCCGGCCCCGGCCATGACGTCCTTGGCGAACGCCTTGGAGCCTTCCAGCCGGGCCGCCTCGCCGGAGGGGCCGAAGCACGGGATGCCGGCCGCGCGCACGGCGTCGGCGACCCCGGCGACGAGCGGCGCCTCCGGGCCGACGACCACCAGCCCGGCGCCGAGCTCGGTCGCGAGGCGCGCGACGGCGTCACCGTCGAGCGCGTCGACCGGGTGCAGTTCGGCCACCTCTGCGATGCCGGCGTTGCCGGGGGCGCAGTACAGAGCGGTGACATCGGGGTCGAGGGACAGAGAGCGGCACAGGGCGTGTTCGCGGGCGCCGCCGCCGATGACGAGGACCTTCACGGGGTGCAGCCTAGCCGCCGGGGCCGAGGGACCCGGACGGCCGCCGGTCCGTGGACGGCTCCACGGACGGCCGCCGGTCCGTGGACGGCTCCACCGGGCGGGGGCGGACCGGGTCGCCCCGCCGGGGCAGGTCACCTCTCTCCCGCTGGTGCTCCCTCTGCTCCGTCCGCTACCTCTGCTACGTCCGCTACCTCTGCTCGTTGCGGCTTCACCGGTGCGAGGAGATCAGTCCGTCGCCGCCGCCTCACTGCTCGTTGGGGAACTCGTCCACCACGGTGGCGCCCAGTTCGCGGACGATCAGCTCGTGGCCGGAGAGGGCGGAGTCGACGAGATCCGGGTCGTCGGCCTCCGCCGTGTCGTCCTCGGGGGCGACGGAGCGCGGCGGCTCCGACGCGTACCCCCCGCGGGGCGGCTCGGGGGCGGCCGGCTGCGGCGGCGGGGCGGAGGAGGGGGCCGGCTGGGGCTGCTGCCGCGTGTGCTGCTGGGGGGCGTGCGCCGGGACGCCCTCGTACGCCGCCGGGGTCGGCGTACCGGGAGGGGGCGTCGGGGCGGGTTGGTACTGCGGTGCCGGGGGGCGTCCGCCGCCGGGGGGCGGGGGTGCCGCACCGCCGCCGGAGGCGTCGACGACCGCTTCGACCCGCCACTGGGCGTTGAAGCGCTCGGCGAGCGCCTGCTTGAGGACTTCCTCGCTGCCGCTGCTCGCGAAGTTGTCGCGGGCGCCGGCGTTGATGAAGCCGATCTGGAGGGTGGTCCCGTCGAAGCCGGTCACCTGGGCGTTCTGGCTGAGCAGGATCCAGGTGAAGCGACGCCGGTTCTTCACCGCCTCCAGGATGTCGGGCCACATGTTCCGTACCTGCCCGGCGCCTTGGACCATGCCCTGGCCCGACGCGGGGGCGGCGGGGGCCGTCGCTGCGGGGGCGGGTGGGGTGACTGCCGCGGGCGGCGGGGCGGCGGGGCCGCTGCCGGGGGCGGACGCGGTGGGCCAGCCACCGGGACGCCGCGCCTGCTCGCCCCCGCCGGACGCGGTGGGCCAGGACCCGGGCCGCTGTCCGGGCGCGGGTGTCTCGGCGGGGGGCTCGGCCGGGGTGTTGGGGGCGGGAGCGGCGGGCTCGGCCGGGGTGTAGGGGGCGGGAGCGGCGGGCGGCTCCTCACCCCGTACGGCGGCACGGGCCGCGTCCGGACCGGCGGGGGCTGCGGGGGCGGCCGGGGGGACGTGGGCCTGCGGGGCCGGGACCTGCGGGGCGTGGGCGTGGGCCTCGGGCCCGGGAACGTACCCCATGGGAACCCCGGCCGCCGGAGCCGCGAACGAGGCGGCAGCGGCGGCGGACGCACCGCGCTCCAGCCGGTCGAGCCGGGCCTGCATCGACCGCTCGTCGTCGAAGGCGGCGGGGAGCAGGACCCGGGCGCAGATCAGCTCCACCTGGAGGCGGGGCGAGGTGGCGCCGCGCATCTCGGTGAGCCCGTCGTTGACCAGGTCGGCGGCGCGGCTGAGCTCGGCGGCGCCGAAGACGGACGCCTGGGCCTGCATGCGCTCGACGACGTCGGCGGGGGCGTCGATGAGCCCCTTCTCCCCCGCGTCGGGCACGGCGGCGAGAATCACCAGATCACGCAGCCGCTCCAGCAGATCGGCCACGAAACGACGGGGATCATTGCCGCCCTCGATCACCCGGTCCACGACCTCGAAGGCGGCGGCCCCGTCACCGGCGGCGAAGGCGTCGATGATCGAGTCGAGCAGCGACCCGTCCGTGTACCCGAGGAGCGAGGTCGCCATGGCATACGTCACACCGTCGTCGCCCGCGCCGGCCAGCAGCTGGTCCATGACGGACATGGAGTCACGCACGGACCCGGCGCCGGCCCGCACGACGAGCGGCAGGACGCCGTCCTCGACGGGGCTGTTCTCCCGGCCGCACACGTCGGCGAGATAGCTGCGCAGGGTCCCGGGGGGAACGAGCCGGAACGGATAGTGGTGCGTACGCGACCGGATCGTCCCGATGACCTTCTCGGGCTCGGTGGTCGCGAAGATGAACTTGAGGTGCTCCGGCGGCTCCTCGACCACCTTCAGCAGGGCGTTGAACCCCGCCGGGGTGACCATGTGGGCCTCGTCGATGATGTAGATCTTGTAGCGACTGGAGGCGGGCCCGAAGAACGCCTTCTCGCGCAGATCACGGGCGTCGTCCACACCACCGTGCGAGGCGGCGTCGATCTCGATGACATCGATGGACCCCGGCCCGTTGCGCGCGAGGTCCTGGCAGGACTGGCACTCCCCGCACGGGGTGGGCGTGGGCCCCTGCTCGCAGTTCAGACAGCGGGCGAGGATGCGCGCACTGGTCGTCTTCCCACAGCCGCGCGGCCCGCTGAACAGGTACGCGTGATTGACCCGGTTGTTCCGCAGGGCCTGCTGGAGCGGGTCAGTGACATGCTCCTGACCGATGACCTCGGCGAACGACTCGGGGCGGTAGCGGCGGTACAGCGCAAGGGACGACACATCTACGAGGTTATCGGGGCGGACTGACAACCGACCCCACACCGCCCACCCAGAGGCTCCGACCAGGGCTCGGGCTCCGGCGCCCCACGGATCCCCGAGACTGCCCCCGGGAACGCAAAGGGCCCCCCACGCACCCGCCAGAGCCAACCTACCCTTGCTGCCTTCCGGCCCTGGGGGAGTTCAGTCAGATAGCGCCACGTGAGGGGCTGACGCCCACCTTAGCGGATGCCCACCCCCTCCGGTCCACCCGCCCGCCCCACCGGACGACCTGCGGAGCCTCCGAGGACGATCTACAGGGAACGTGTTCGCGAGCACCCTCAAACGTCTTGTATTGTTTGCGGCGGAGGATTCGCCTAGTGGCCTAGGGCGCACGCTTGGAAAGCGTGTTGGGGGCAACCCCTCACGAGTTCGAATCTCGTATCCTCCGCCATTGCTCTCACCGGGCAATACGTCGAAGGGCCCCACCGTTCGCGGTGGGGCCCTTCGGCGTTGAGGGTTGCAGTTTGGGTTGCAGTTGCTTCGACCGGGCCGCGACGGCTCCCTGCACCCGCAAGAGCCCGGTCTGGTTCTTCTGCGACCACCTGAGCTCTTCTGACAAGGTGCCACCCATGGGGGTCTCCGAGAAGACGCGCAAGATCGTGTGGGCTGAAGCCGGCGGGAGGTGTGCAATCTGCCGTGGGGAGGTGATCACCCCAGGGACGGACTGTGATGATCCGTCGGTCTTCGGCGAGGAGGCACACATCGTGGCTCGTTCCAAAGGCGGCCCGAGGGCGGAGGACCTGGACGACGCCTCCAGGGACAGCCATACCAATCTGCTGCTGCTGTGCAGTAGGCACCACAAGCAGATAGATGACCAACCCACCCATTTCACGGTTGAGCGACTCCGGGAGATCAAGGAGCGGCATGCCGCTTGGGTCCGGCGCTCACTGGACGACAACACCTCAGGCGGCGTGAGGCTCGTTCCCGACCCGGCTTTCCCTCAGCCCAGGGCGTTGGCGCTGATCACGCGGGGCAACCCTCTATGGAACATGATCAAGGCGAGTCTGGCGTTCGAGTACGCCCTGCCGGACGATCTTCCTGACGACGAAGAGTCGTTGATCGTGGAGTTCCTGGACCTGCTCCGGGACTACCTCGACATCGCCCCGGAGCTTCACAGTGTGCGCGACAACCGAGACGCGGAGAAGACGCTTGAGGGTTACGTCCGCGAGCTTGCCGAACAGGATTTCCTCGTGGGCGCCTACGTACGTCACCTGATCTACGTTGATGGTCGTGGCGATCCCCTGGCATGGCCCATGCTCCGGGTCGAGGTTCTGCCCACGTCAGTCGCCGTCATCACGGACCAGGCTGGTCGGCCCTCCACCAGCCTCGGAGAACAGCGGTACAACGGTTGACGCCGAGAACGATCATGGTCAGGGTATGAGTGCGCTGACCCGGTTCCCGTACTCGCGGCGGGCCTTGCGCTGGGCCGGGACCGCAGGGATGCCTTGAGCGCCGCCGAGCGGTTGGCAGCACGCGAGGAGCAGATCGCGCTGTTCCTCATAGGAGTAACGGACATTGACTTGGGAGGGCGAACAGCAGAGCGGTGAACCCGCCTCGCCCGTCGGCCTGGGCGAGGCGGGAGGTCAAGAGACCATGAACGCCGACAACACCAGTAGCCCGCCAACGGCAGCCAGCCGGAACGACCACTTCACGTAAACGTGCTTGCGCCACGCGATCTTGCTGGTGACCACAAGTTGGCGACTCAGCATGGGCAGAGGGTCCTGCGATTCCAGCGATTGCTCCAGGTCCTGCGGCGTCCAGTGCTGCAGGTGACCGAAGAAGACGAAGTTGGTCGATGCTTCGGCCGCCACGTGCTTCGACCGCACCCGGGGTGTCACCACGAGTACTGCTAGCGCGGTGCCGGCAACCAGCAGGGCAACACCCAGCCACAGCAGCACGCCGACTGCGCCACCTTGGCGGGCGAACCGGTGGTCCGACGCTGCCACCGCGGCCACACCGGCCAGGATGGCCGACTCCAGGGTCAGTGCGAACGCCGCTTTGGCGTCAACCTTCCCCGTCCAGTCCATCACGGCGTCGTGGACCTTCCAGGCTGTCTCCCGCGCCTCCTGCGAACTCACGGCTGCCGCCACCATGTCGACCGATACACCGAGAGCATCTCCCCACCAACCTGGTGCTTGACCGGGCCGTTCCACATCAGCTTCGGCTCGTCACCTCTGCTGTACTTCACCTTCTCGTTGAGGCTGTCGAAGACCTCGGCAGTAACGTAGGTGCGGTACGGCCCCTCCCGGACGTCACTGAGCTTCGCCGCGACGTTAGGAGCGCGACCGACCGAGACGAGGTCGCTGTCGTCGTCGCCCCGCACCCCGCCGCGCACGACCAGGGCGGTACCGCTCGCCACCCCCACGCAGTGCTTCAGCTCCCATCCCTTGGTAACCAGGGAGGGGAGCTTGGCCTCCACCACGGGGCGCACAATCTGACTGACTGCGTGATTGATCATCAAGCCACACTCGGCGGCCGCGGTGTTCTTGTTGCTGCCTATGAAGATGGCCATAACGCGGTCGCCGTCAAAGCTCCTGATCTCGCCGCCCTTCGCCTTGATGACCCGACAGGTTGCGTCCAGATAGCAGCGGATGACCTTGGCGGCGGTCGTCTTGGGGAAGTCCCTAGCCAGGCCGGTGGAGTCCGCCATATCCGCGTAGAGGTACACAGCATCCAGCTCGACCGCGCCATTCTTGAGCGTGATCGATTCGGTGGTGGGCACCACGTTGCCCTTGCGGATGTTCCAGTCTGCGCCAGCCACCGTCGTGACGGCCGAGCGGATGTCGTCAGCAAGCCCCATGTAGGTCTCCCTTCACCAGAGTTGAGCAGAACCAACTGAAGCTAGCAGCAGGGACTGACAACCCTCACGTACTTTTCAGCAGCTGAGCCAGATGCCGAGCTGGGGGTCTCGCTGGCCATCTGCGCGGGACCCCGATAAAGCCAGATCTCGGGAAAGATCGGTACAGCTGTTGGCGCTGAGAAGGGTCATGGTCCGGTCGGCGCGAGCGCACTGACACGGTTCCCGTACTCGCGGCAGACCTCATGAGTGAGCAGATGGGTATGCTGCTCCTGGCAGATAGCGCCTGCCCGCTCCGAGTCACGGTGGCCCACGTCCGCCGTGACGGCGAAGACAAGGTTCTCCGAATCGCGCCCAGCACTTCCGCAAGGTCATCAGACATCCGTGCGGGGAACGTGGGCAGCCCTGCGAGGAGCACCCGATGACCCAGAACCGCCGTCAGAAGTTGTGGATTCGCGCTGTCCAGGCCGCCACCGACACGACGTACTCGAACGCTCGCCGCCGCCAGCTCAACTTGCCGACCCTGGCCGAAGTGATGGAGGAGCACAAGAGGCTCGGCAACTTCGGCATCGGCGTCTTCGACTCCCCTCGCCTGGCCACCGAGCAGCGGCGCGCCAAACTCGCCGTCGAGCGCGAGCACCTGCGGCGCAATGAGGACCTCGTCGTGGAGACGGCCCTTTGGCTGCGCGACAACATCATGCCGATCAAGACGCCCACCGTCGGCAGCTACGGTGTGAAGCACTTGATCGAGCAGGCAACAGGCGCATACCTGCCCAACGGCGTACTCATCGCCTCCGCGTTCATCGTCGGGTATCCCTTCAGGTACGACCAGCCGAACGTCCGGTTTGGTATGAGCCAGCGCGACCTGAACAAGCTGAGGTGAGCACGGGCTCCCGCCCTGCAGGCCGGGCCCTCGTGCGAGTGTCGTGGAGCCCGTCCGTTCTCAGGCTGGCTTGGGGTCCGGCGTCGGGGAACGTCGCCGAGCGAAGCGAAGAGCAGTTCGCCGAAGAGTAAGACTTCGGTGGGCGTCCACAGCCAACCCGAAGGGGTCGGCCCGAATCCAGATGCGTTCGGGCCGACCCCTGCCGGACTGAGACCTGCACTAGTCAGCCGGCGGACGGCTCCTCGGGCAGCGGCCAGAGTAGGCCACCGATCTTGTCGGCGGTGTCCGTGAGCACCCGGTTGGTGAGGTGCTGGTAGCGGCGGCGCATCCGGGCGGACTTGCCGGGCTCCCAGCCCATGATCGCGTCAACGACTGTGTCGGGAACGCCAAGGATCAGCAGGACGGTCGCAGCCGTGTGGCGGGCGTCGTGGAGGCGGCCCGCGCGCAGACCGGCCGCCTTGAGGAGGTCCTTCCACTCGTGATGGTCGGTGTTCGGGTTGAGGGGCTCGCCGGTTGGGGAGACGAAGACGTACCCCTCCTCCGCCCAGAGGTCGCCCGCCAGTCGGCGGTCTCGCTCCTGCGCGCGTCGGTGCTGAAGCAGAAGCTGCACCAAGGGCTCGGGAATGCCGATGGGCCGACGTCCGGCGCGAGACTTGGTGTCCTTCGTCTCACGGCGGATGTTGATCTTCTGAGGGCAGTAACCGGGCTTGCGCCCGCAGCGGTTGCCGCAGCCGTGCTCGTACCGGGGCCGTAGCCGGTTGCGGTGGACCGTCATGACCCGCAGTTCGAAGTCAATGTCCGTCCACTTGAGACCGAGGACCTCACCCTGACGCAGCCCCAGAGCAAGAGATACGACCCAGCGCGCCGGGTGCCGAGTCTTGTTGGCCAGGTCCAGAAGCTTGTGCACTTCCTCGACCGTGTAGGGCTCGACCTCTTCCTCTTCCAGTCGCGGCGCCTTGGCGACGGAGGCGGGGTTGACGGTGAGGTGGCCTCGGCGCACCGCCTCGTTCAGAGCCGTGCGCACGGTCCGGTGGACCTGGTGCGCGGTGCCGGCGGCGCTGCCAGCCTTCTGCATCTTGGCGTAGAAGCGCTCCAGGTGCTCGGGCTCCAGCTTGGGCAGGCGGTGCGCGCCGAGACCGGGGATGAGGTGGTGGTAGACGGCGACGCGGTAGCCGTCGATGGTGTTCTCGCCCACGTGTGGTGCGGCGATGTTCTCGACCCAATGGGTCAGCCAGGTCGTGACGGTCCAGGTCTGCCCGGCCTTGCCGACGGTGCCGGCGTCGCGTTTGCGTTCCAGTTCGCGGACCGCCTTGGTGGCGTCGGCGCGGGTCTTGCGCTTGACGTGGCGCCGGTCGGGCTTGCCGTCGTCCTTGACGCCGACGGTCACGTAGCCGTGCCACTTGCCGTCCTTGCCGAGGAAGATCGAGGAGGCACCGTTGGGCTGGCGCGTTTTTGCCATGTCCGCCCCCTTCAGGCCGCGTGGGCGGCGGCCGGGGCGGCTGCCTGGGAGCGATCAGCCAGATAAGTGGCCAGGGCCTCGACCGGCACTCGGCGCAGGCGGCCTATGAGGACGGAGCCGATCTCGCCGGAGGCGATGAGTGCGTACATGGTGGTACGGCCGACGCCGAGGCGGCGGGCGGCCTCCTCAACGGTAAGCGCGACGAGGGGCGCGTCAGAGATGGGTGCCGTGTGTTCCAGCACGAGTGTGCGGAGCCGCTGCTCGGGGACCCCGAGCGCGTCGGCGATAAGGGTGAGCGGGGGCGGAGCGGTGGGCATGAGGGATCGCCTTTCGGCGGTCACGGGGCAACGTGACCGCTGGACTGTCCGGGATGAGCGGTGGGCTTAGATCGGTGTCCGCGTTGGTGGCCCTCGGTGTTCGTAGCACCGAGGGCCTGCGGTGGATGGGCTTCGAAAGCCGTGTTCAGACGCCGGGAAAGATCTCCGCCGAACGGTTACTCGTCGGAGGAACCGCTGCGGAGCGGATCCTCGGGTGAGTTCGGAGCCGGGTAGAAGGAGAGGCTCCCCGGGTCGGGCTCGATGCCGAGGCGCTCGGCGATCTCGTCGTATCGGGCCTCGGCCGCCTCAAGTCTGGCCTTCGCGGCGTCGGCGAGGTCTTGGGCGACTTGGTGCTCCTGTTCGGCCTTCTGAATGTCGAAGGCCGCCTCCTGCAACTCCCAGTGAGGATCGTCGCGGCTCGCGACGGCTTCGAGTAGGAAGTTGCCAGCAGGGACACCGAGGGCCTTGGCGAAGCCGAGGGCCTCGTTGAAGCTGATGCTCCGGGCACCATTCTCGATCTTGGCGATCTGGGTCTGGTGCATCTTGAAGCCCAGGCGACGCATGCGCTCTGCCATGTCCTCCTGGGACAGGCGGGCCGTCATCCGCAGGACCTTCAGGTTGTGCGCCACCAGGGCTTCGCCCTCTGGCGGAGCCCAGCGTTGCGGCTTGGCGTCGTCCACTTCTTTCACCTCCCTCCTCTTCTCGACAAACGGAGGTCGCCACGCCTCCACCCTTAAACCCTACCAGCATGGATAGCCCAACCCGCAAGGGCATACACATAAATGTGACACACGTCACCATGCACCTGAACAGCAATCATGCCGCAAGAGATTAACTTTTCAATGCCCTGAACGCTTGACTTAAGACGGACGCTCGTGCACACTTATGCTATAAGGGCATCCGAAAAAGAACCGCCAGGAGGTTAACCGCGTAGGTGCCCCGAGGAACGCGAAAACCCCCGGCGCTACGAACACCGGGGGCTGCAGGAAACCTCGCCACCGCCCATCCCAGGACAGTCGACCGCGGCGGACCGGGTTGCCCCCCGGAGCCGCCGAGTGAGGATCTCCGTGAACGAGAGTACCGCCCCCGCCGCCCCTGCGGCACCCCGTCCGAGCGGCACCCCATCACCGCACCGTGGCCAGCCGGACGCCGCCGCCGCGCCACTGGACGAGCTGCGCACCGCCTTGGCCCGATTCGTGGTCCTCCCGAGCGAGCAGGCACTGGACGCAACCGTGCTGTGGATCGCGGCCACCCACCTCCAACAGGTGTGGCAGCACGCCCCGCGTCTCGCTGTGGTCGGCCCGGCGAAGCGGTGCGGCAAGTCCCGCCTGCTCGATCTGCTCACCGAGACGGTCCACAAGCCCGTGATCACCGTGAATTCCACGGCAGCGGCCATCTTCCGCTCGATCTCGGACGAGCCGCCGACCCTCCTCGTGGACGAAGCCGACACCATCTTCGGCAGCCCCAAGGTCGCCGAGAAGAACGAGGAGATGCGCGGCCTGCTCAATGCCGGGCACCAGCGCGGCCGACCGGTACTGCGGGTCGTCGGCAAGGAGCACACGCCCCACTCCTTCGCGACCTTCGCCATGGCAGCGCTCGCCGGCATCGGCGACCTGCCCGACACGATCATGGACCGGTCCGTCGTGATCCGGATGAGGCGCCGCGCGGAGGGCGAGCAGGTGAGCCCGTACCGCACACGCCGCGTCAGCCCCGCCCTGCGCTCCCTGCGGGCTCACCTGGCGCGCTGGACCGCCTCAGTGGCCGAGCAGGCCCTCCACCTGGAGCCGAAAATGCCGGTCGAGGACCGGGCGGCCGACACGTGGGAGCCCTTGGTGATCGTCGCGGACCTCGCGGGCGGCACCTGGCCCGAGCGCGCCCGCACCGCGTGCGAACAGATGGTCACCGCCGAGGCCCAGGCCGAGGAGGACAACCCCTCCAACGCCCGGATCCTCGCCGACATCCGCCGCGCCTTCGCCGCCGCAGGTGACCCCGAGAGCGTGTCCACCGACGCCCTGCTCTACCGCCTCAACTCCGAACCCGAAGCTCCGTGGGCCGAAGCCGGACGCGGTGGCCTGAGCCCGCGCGCCCTGGCAGGGCTGCTGCGGGAGTACGGCATCCGCTCCGGCAACGTCCGCATGCCCGACGGCAACCAACTCAAGGGCTATACGCGGACGAAGTTCACCGACGCCTGGAAGCGCTACTGCCCCACCGTCCACCCCGAGATCGGCTCGGACGGCAGCAGAGACACACCGACCAAGTGACCTTCACGGGTGCCGTCGACAGCTCGTCGACGGCACCCGCACCGGGCCGACCGCCGTGAAGCGCCAGCCTGCCATCGCGAATTCTGCGGGCGGACCCGCCCATATCCGTCTCGTGGCGTCCTTGCCGTCCCAGCCACGTAAACGCAGGTCAGAGGCGGTTTCGCCAAGACGGCACAGCGTCCCAAGACGGATGACCATCCGTCTTGGGACTCGAAGTGACAACACGGCACTACCGGCGCGCCCGCCCACCAACGTGTCCGCCTGCCGACCGTGACCACTCGGAGGGACACGCCTCGCACGGCGCTGAGACGTCATGCCACCGGCCGCCGTACTGCCTCTGACCTGCTGCTTCAACGGCAAGACGGCCAAGACGGATCACCACGCACCACCTTTCACACCATGCCCCGAGGGGAGCCCCACGCCCATGCCCGACTCCGCCATACCCACCGCACCGGCCAGCCGTCACCGCGCCACGTGGTGGGACCGGCTCGCCATCATCCTGCTCGGCATCGCCGGATGCGCTCTCTCCTACGACGCGCTGCGACAGATGGCCACGGCCGTGCACATCCGCGACCAACTGGCCTACCTCTTCCCTGTAGTGATCGACGGCTTCATCGCTTACGGCGTCCGCGCCCTGCTGGTCCTGCGCGAAGCGCCGATGCCCGCACGGCTGTATGCGTGGACACTGTTCAGCACGGCGACCGCCGCCAGCATCTGGGCGAACGGTCTGCACGCCCTCGCCCTGAACGGGCCCGGCGCAGTCACCCTCCGCTTGGGCGACGGCACCGTCACGGTGCTGTCTGCCATCGCACCGCTCGCCCTTGCCGGAGCGACACACCTGCACATCCTGATCACCCGCTACGGCGGTAGCTCCACCGTCCGAACGTCGGTGGACGCAAACGTCCTTGAGTATCAGGACGGTACGCAACCGGTACCAGACCGACCGGCCGGGGTTCCGTACACCGCCCGCGCGGACCTTCTCATGGCAGCTCGGCCCAGGCAGCAGCAGTCCACTCGCATGGCCACGGAGACCGCCCCCTTGGCCGCGGCCGACGAAAGCTCGTCCGAAACTGGATACGACGAGGATGCCGATCGCGACGAAGCCGACGCCGAACTCGTACGGCGACGAGAAGCCACAGGCCAGCGCTCCCAGGGGGATTCCGGTCGCCCTCCGGCGACGAGCCTTGGCGGACGTCCCGCGATGGCTTCCATCACCGAGCTGGCACGCGTCATCAGGGCCGCTCATCCAGGGAGTTCCGGACTGACCCGCGACATCGCCCGTAAGGCAATCACCGAAGCCGGACTCGGCGCCGGCACCGATCGGCTCGCCGAAGCGATGGCGCTGGTACGGGACAGTGCCGACGCCCGTCCGCACCCGGACAGCTGACCGGCATCGCAGGGTGCTGTCCGGGACCGAACTGATTCCGGACAGCGCCTGCTTCCCGGTCCACTACACGAGGTGCCCGGCCGGGCCAAGCCGTCGAGTCCCCGGACACTCGCCCCAGCCACCCCAGACCACACTCAGAGAGGAGCCTACAGACTCCCGTGCGCCGCAATCCCTTCTCCCGCAAGGCCACGTCCTCCCAATCCTCGCCGCCCCGTAGTCGCCACTCGCCGCACCCGCCCACGTCCGACCAAGGCTTTGGCGGAGACGCCCTCCACCGGACAGCGGAGCGAGCTGGGGCGAAGTCCACATCGCCTGGGGGCGATGCGGACTTCGCGCTCGGATCCGCCCCAGCGGGGGCGGATCCGGTCCTGGCCCGGGGGGCCAGGACGAAGGCAGACGAGGGGGCCGAGCGCGGCCTCCACCAGGACAAGCAGCCGCCCGCCGAGCCGAGCGAGCCGACCGCCGCCCCTGTCGTACGTCAAGCGCCGACCGTGAACGCCGGCGTGTTCATGCAGCACGGTGTCGCCGCCAACGATGTCCCTGCCCCTATTCATGCCGACATCGCGCCCGGCGCCGAGCGTCGCCGGCACCTGAGTGAGGTGCTCTACCGGCCCCGCTCCGGGACCAAGCGCACTCTGCAACTGACCTGCTCGGCCGAACCGGCGGAGCGTGCGTTCATCGACCTCGCCGCCCGTAGGGCGAAGCGTTCCCGTTCGGCGTACCTCATGGACTGCGCCCTCACCTTCGCCCATGCATACCTGTCCGACCGCCGTCCTGAAGGCGTCGCTCCGCTCCCGTCTCCGCAGGCCACCCAGGACCTGATGGTTCTGTTCGGCAAGCTGGTCAGGGAATTCGGACGCGTGGGGAACAACCTCAATCAGCTCGTCCGCACCGTCCACCAGGGCGAGCTGCCCGATCAAGCCGAAGACACCCTCAGCGAGTTGCACCAGGTCGCCCAACGCGCTCGCCTGCTGCTGGACCAAGCCCTCGCCGGGGGTGGTCGCCGTGGTGCCTGATGTCTCCACGGGTGACCGCAGCCGTGGCCTCCTGTCCTACCTCTTCGGCCCCGGCCGCCGTAACGAGCACACCGACCCGCACATCGTCGCCGCGTTTGCGATGCCCGGCATCAACGACCCCGGCCGTGTTCCCCTCGACCAGCACCACGGAGCCCTCAGCGAGTTGGCCGACTACCTCGACCAACCCGTAAAGCTGCGTGAACAGCGGCTGGGAAAGAAGGTGCCGCAGCATGTGTGGCACTGCCCCGTCCGTACCGCACCTGGCGACCCTTACCTGACCGACGAAGAGTGGGCGGAGGTCGCCCGCCGCATCGTCCACTCCACGGGCATCGCCGAACACGGCGACGACGCCGCGTGCAGGTGGATCGCCGTGCGGCACGCCGAGGACCACATTCACATCATGGCGACCAGCGTCCGCGAAGACGGCCGTCGCCCCCGCAACAAGGGCGACGGCCGACGGGCCCAGGCCGAATGCCGCAGGATCGAGACCGAACTCGGTCTGCGTCGGTTGAAGCCAGGAGACGCGACCGCGCCGAAGACGCCGTCCGGGCCGGAAGTCGCCAAGGCCGAACGACAGGGACGCAAGAACACAGCCCGGGTCTGGCTTCGCGAGCACGCCTACGCCGCCGCGGCGGCAACCCGCGACGAGGACGAGTTCTTCGCCGTACTGACGTCTCTCGGGATCAAGGTCCGCCCCCGTCTCGGTCCCGTCACCGGAGAGGTCACCGGCTACAGCCTCGCCACCGCTGACGACACCGATGCCAAGGGCGAGCCCATCTTCTACAGCGGCTCGGCACTCGCTCCGGACCTGTCCCTAAACCGGCTCCGTGAGCGCTTCGGCTTGGCCGGTGGCAAGGCTGCAGGGCAGGCCACGGCGTTGCACACAAGCCGTACGGACGCAGGCGCCTCCTGGCGGCAAGCCGATGGGGAGCTGCGCGCCGCCTACTCGCTGGTCACCGGGGCCACCGAGGGAACGGCAGTCGATAAGGCCGACGCCAAAGTGCAGGCTCAGGCTGCGGCATTCGCCGAGCTGTTGCACAACACCGCAGTCTCTGCGCCGCGCCAGCTCCGGGCAGAAATTCAAGCGGCAGCCATCGCCTTCAACCGCGCCAACCGCTCCGCCATCCGAGCCGACCATCGAGCCGCCGACGCTCTGCGTCAGGCCGGAAGGACGTTGCTGACCTCGTCCACCGGCAGGGACGGCGACTTCGTCGCCGCCGCGCTCACCTCTGCCGTATTCCTGCTCATCGCCCTTGCCGAGTGGCACGCCCAGCGTGGTCACGCGCAGCAGGCGGCAGCGGCCCAGCAGTCCCTCGTCCACCTTCGAGCCGCCCAACAGCACGCCGCCCGACCGGCCCTCGCCAAGCTCGCCGCACGTGCCCTGAGTCCCCAGGCACAGGATCGGCTCGCCGCAGCCGTCCGAGCCACAATCCCCGACCACGCGCATCGCATCCTCGCCGACCCGGCTTGGCCCGCGCTGTCCACTGCCCTCGCCCAAGCCGAGTCCGCCGGCAACCCGCCGCGCCGGGCCTTGGCCGACCTGTCAGAGCAACGGGAGCTCGACACCGCGGACCGACCGGCCGAAGTCCTGGTCTGGCGCCTGCGGACCGCCACGGCCGGGCAAGTCAGCCAGCGAGCTCGGAGCGCGACAACCCGTAGTGCTCGCAACAACCGTCTGACGACGGAGACGGGCGCACCGTCCGTTCCGGCCGTTCAACTCCAGCCGACGGACGTGAAACGCCTGCGTCCAGGTCACTGACGTGCACTTCCCCGTCCGGAACCACGAAAGGCGCTCGTGAGGCGGATCTTCACGAGCGCCTTTACCCGTCAGCCGGTCGGACTCGGGATCCGGCGGCCGGATGAGCTGGCGAGACCGGTTGCTGTGCTGCCCCGGCAGCCGTCAGGGAAAGGCATCACCGACTGGCCAAAGCTGGGGGAGGCCGAGGACATCCTGGATGGGACAGGTTGGCATGTGCCTTTCGACCTGGGCGTCGGCGAGCTGTGCAGTAGCCCAGGAGGGCAGGACGGGGGCCGGAAGCGAGGCGGGATCCGAGCTGTGCCAAAGAACGGGGGTGTTCTTTGCCCAGGTCCACGGTGCTGGGTTGTCGACGGTGAGAACGCCGCTGACTTTTCCGTGGGCGTGATCATAGGTGGAGTTCCAATAGCCGTTGGATAGACGACCGATGACCGGAGTGCCGGTGTGGACATACTCGACCGAGGCCCCGTATAGCGCTGTCTCGACATCTCGATTCTCAGGAAAGAAAGCCGCGTGGCCCACCGCCACGATGAATGGCATCCCCAAGTCACCATACCTGCTCCCCTTCTTCTTGACCGCGTCGAGCACCCGATCCGACCCGACATCGAGCCAGCTAATCGAAGGGTAAACCCCAATTGCCCTGGCTGCCGGGTCGTCTCGCTTTCCAGGACTTCGGGGTATCGCCTCGAATGACAGGCTCCAGCCGGCTTCCTGCCAGGTATGCCTTGGCAGTGGCACTTTACGCTCGTAGTCTGCGATGACTTGGTCGGGGTCCAGGCTGCTGAGCCACTGCACCAAGCCGTTCTTCAACCGCTTCTGCGAAGGCGCTGCCGCACCCATCGCGTGAACGGAGTACGACAGGAAGAAGTTGGGACTGGGCACATTATCGATGGCGTCGATCAACGGGGGCGGGATCTGTTCACCCATGTCAGCCAGGCGCTGGGCCGACCAGATCGCCTCGACGACGAATCGTTCACCCTCTCGACTAACATGGAAGTCGGGGTTCTTACCCGTAGTTCCGACACTATGCTCGATCGCCACCTTGCAGCCGGAGCCGATCAGCATTTCGTGCAGGTAGAGCTCCCACAATGCCGAGAAGACGTTCGTGCCAGAGTTACGGTCCAGCAGCCTACTACGCATGCCGGGACGAGACTGAGCCGGAAGATGCGACCACCACTCATTGATCACATCCCTTACCTGATCCCAAAAAGGCCCGGCAATTCTCTCGAAGAACTCACTGTCCGGCTCCGCAGCTCGCTTTGGCGATGCATCCGTCCGGTTCCGTCTTACGTATACGGCCACTACACGGTCACCTCTCCATAGGCCAATCCGGACTCACCGACAATGCTCGCCCCTGCCCGCAGCGATCACGAACTGTTAAAAAATGACGTCGTACGTGGGCGGCTCTGGAGCGGAACTGCTCACGGGTGCAACCTCTTCACCATGACCGCGTACACCGGGGAGTCAGCGAAGGGCTGCTGCTCACCCGCCTTCTCGTAGCCCCACGTCTCGTACAAACCCTGAACCTTCGGGTGCGTCACGTCGACCAGGAGCACCGCAAGGGCTTCACCGCGTTCCTTCAGCAGGGCCTCGTGGAGCCGCTCCGAGATCCCCTGCCCCCGCCACTGCGGGCGCACCATGACTTCGGAGACGGCGTAGGTCGCGGTGTAGCCGTTGTTCGGCGCGAACGCCGTGGAACGCCACCACTCACGGCCCGGCTGGAGCGGGGCGCCGTACGCGAAGCCGGTCGGCTCGTCGCCGTCGAAGGCGACGACGCAGGTGAAGCCGTCCATCCCTGACCAGTGATCGACGAACCACGGGAACCGCTGGTTGAACTCGTTGTCCATCGCGTCGGCGTAGGCGTCGGCGTGCACGTCGATCAGCATCTGCTTGAAGCCCTCGGGGAGGCTTCCCTGTCCGTAGTGCCGCAGGTCGATCACCCTGGTCACGTTCGGCTCCATTCATCTCGCATGCGGTCTGCCCAGTCGCGGGCGTACGTCGTCGACGGCGCCAGCCGGAACAGGTCTCGGTGGAAGTCTCCGATCAGGGTGCGCATGCGCCCCGGCAGTGGAGCGCCCTCCATGATCGTGAAGACGGTGCCCGCGGTCGCCGTAGCCTGCTCGGGCTCGCCCTGGCGGAGTTGCGCCAGGGCGAGCTGGCAGGTGGCCAGCGCGCGGTTGCGCTGGAACTCCGCCGGGACCTTGGCCAGGGACCGGTGAGCCATCGCCTCGGCTTCGGCGGACTCCCCGTTGTGGTTGAGGATGATCGCCGCGAGGTGGTTGAGTTCCGCCGGCCCGTAGAACGCGGTCCACCGAGGACGCTCGTCCTCGGCCGCCTTCCGGTAGTTCTCCTGCGCTGCGCCCAAGGACCGGCGAGCGGCCCGCAGGTCTCCCAGCGACGAGTGGGCGAGCGCGAGGCGGACGCGGCCCATGGAGCCGAAGAACGGGTCTCGGCGGGCGGCTGGGGAGGCGTTGGCCGCCTGAGCTGCCGCGAGCTGTTCCGGCCAGTTCTTCCGCTGGTAGGCGAGCATGGCCATGTTGACCCACACGCGCATGGCCGTGGGCGGGTCCTGGGAGAGGCCGGCGAACGTGGACGACTCGTGCAGGTACGTCCGGGCCTTGTCCAGGTCACGCAGATCGATGCACGACCAGGCGGCGACGGTGGTGAACTCGGCCGCGAGCGCGTACAGGGCACGGCGTACACGTTCGCTGGCGTTCCGCTGCTGAAGCTCCAGCACCTTTGCGCGAGCTTCGAGGGCCGCGGTCGCCAGGGAGGCGTGCCCGCCTTGGCGGTCGTCGGCCTCCACGAGCAGGTTCATGCCGGCCGATGCTCGGGCCACGTCCGTCATGCCGACCGACCGACGTTGCTTGACCACGGGAACGACTGCGGCTGCCGTCCCGGTAGTGGAAGCGATGAAGTCGCGACGCCGCACGGGGCCCTCCGGGGGATGTTGCATGGAGCTGGGTGCGCTGAACCCTAAGTCCGCCACGGGGCAGCCGAACACACGCTCAAGTGCGGCGCAAGTGCGTCCGATTGGACGTCGGCTTGATCCGTTGAGCAGGTTGCGCACCGTCCGGGAGGAGATGTCGCCAGGCCGACCGGTGATCTCCTGCAGCGCGGCGTTCAGGCGTGCCGCCAACTCCTCCTGCGTCAGACCGAGTTGATCAAGTCGGTCCTGAAGAACGAGATTTCCTCCCATGCACCGAACGTAGCTCCACCGTCACGCTGACACCTAGAGCTCGGGTAATGGAAACGCAAAGTCTTCCGGTTGGTGGCGTGTACGGATCCGGGACTCTTCCTGTTGCGCTGCGCTCGTCGCTCGTTGACTGGTCATCGGTCGCCAAGCCGGGTTCGGTGCGGCGGCACGGAGGAAAGCCCGGTGCTGCCTTGCTTGTCCGCACCGGGAACCCCAGCCGGAGGGAAAGACCTCGTGACCATGACCGTCGCTCAACCGAATGCGATCGGCTCCCCGGGTTACGCCGCAGAGGTGCCCTGCGTACGTGAGTCCGTGAGCCTCGCCCGCGCTTTCATCTCCCAGGTGCTGGCGGTCTGGGGCATGGACGACGACGTGACCGGCTGGGGAAAGATCATCGTCACTGAACTGCTGGCCAACGCCGTCGAGCACACCGAGACCCTGGTGTCGCGAATCCACATCGAGCGACCGAGCAACGGTGCCGTCCGCATCGGGGTCTCCGACCGCTCGCACGACGCTCCCCATCTGAAAACGGCCGACCTGAACGCTGAGAGCGGCCGGGGTCTGAGTCTGGTCGCGGCGATGAGCGCCCGGTGGGGCTACGACACGCACCCGTGGGGCAAGGTCACCTGGGCTGTGGTCGAGACGCCGGCGGGGAGGGAGCAGTGAGCACGGCAGTGGCTCCGAAACCTCCAGCCCAGGAGTGGACGCCACCGCTCGACGCGGACGGTTTACGGCTCGTGCTGGAGCGGTTCCGGGCGTGGGAACCCCTCGACATCGAGGAGGTCTTCGACGACCTCGACGCGGCGATCGGCAGTCAGCCGCCACCTGTTGCAACGGCTGTCGCCCTGCTCGGCCGCCTCCGCAGACGCCTGAAGCAGCTCAGCGACATCACGGTGGCTGACGACAGCTTCCCGCCCAGTGCTGAGATGACCCGCCTTGTCGAGCGAGGAGTTCCTCTGTTGGAGGAGCCCACTCCGGCTGGTTATCGGCAGGCCGTCGGACTCGCCCGCCGTCTCGCCTTCGTGACCGCTGACCTGATCGAAGTGTTGATCGAGGCTCGCTACATCAAGGAGATCGATTGACGCACGCCCCTTGCCACCCGCGAGCCACCCAGCGGGCTGGTCGACACGAACCGGCCCGCCGGGCAGCCCTCCGCGGGCGTGGTCCTCCCAGCTCTCCGTCCAGCGCGGCCCTGTCGGTCAGCCGACGAGAACCGAGCGCGCTCTCCCCTGGATTACCCGACCCATCCGGCACGCGACCGCTGGCCTGCATCCCCCATACGCACGACTGAAGGAAGTCCATGACGAACACGACCGTCGAGCCCGACGAAGCGACCCGTCTCCGGAACAAGGTGGTGGACGAGTTGCGCGCAGGCGGCGACATCTCCTCCTCGGAGATCGAAGCCGTCATGCGCAAGGTACCTCGGCACGCGTTCATTCCCGACACCCCGCTGGACAAGGCGTACGACACGTACGCGGCAGTGATCACCAAGACGGACGAGCACGGTGTGCAGCTCAGCTCCGTCTCCGCCCCGCAGATCCAGGCGATGATGCTGGAGCAGGCCCAGGTGAAGCCCGGCATGCGCGTGTTGGAGATCGGTTCGGGCGGGCTGAACGCCGCCTACCTCGCCGAACTCGTGGGCGAGCACGGCGAGGTCGTCACCGTGGACATCGACCCCGTAGTCACCGAGCGGGCGCACCGGCTCCTGGACGAGCACGGCTACGACCGGGTACGCGTCCTTACCGCCGACGCCGCCGAGCCCATTCCGGAGCTCGGCGAGGTCGACGTCGTCATGGTGACTGCCGGAGCCTGGGACATCGCTCCGGCGTGGACCGCGCAGCTCAAGCAGGGCGGTCGACTTGTGGTGCCGCTGCGGATGCGTGGCCTGACCCGGTCGGTCGCCTTTACCCAGATCACGGGCGAACACGGCCCGTACCTGGAGAGCGTGTCGGCGCTCATCTGCGGCTTCGTCCCGATGCAGGGCTCGACAGCCCACCGGGAAGAACTTCTTCTCGTCAACGGCACACCGGAGATCGGGCTGAAGTTCGATGACGGGCTACCGGCCGACCCACACCGACTGGACAACGCGGTCACGTTCCCGCGCCACGAGCTGTGGACAGGCGTCGTCATCGGCCTCTCGGAACTCATCGACACCCTCCAGATGGCCATGGCCATCAGCCTGCCCGGCTTCTGCACGATGGCCGTCGACGAGGACCTGGACAGGGGCCTGGTCACCCCCGTGAACAAGCGGTTCGCCCTCGCCGCCGTCGAGGACGACACCTTCGCCTACCTCGTCACCCGCCGCACCGATGACAACAAGCACATCGAATACGGCGTGCACGCCCTCGGCCCGAACGCGGAGCAGTTCGCCGACCAGGTCGCCGACGTGCTCCGTGACTGGGAGGCCAGCCGGCGCGGGGGCCCCAGCCCGGTCATCCGGGTCTATCCGGCCAACACCCCTGATGACCAGATCCCGGCCGACCGGGTCATCGACAAGGTGCACAGCCGGGTCTCGCTCTCCTGGCCCTCGGCGTAACGCCGGAAGCCAGGTTGTTCCACACCATCCGGACACCAAGAAGAAAGGCACGAACATGACGAGCGCCACTCTGGCCCCTCCCGCCCCGCTGGCGGGCCTGGACGACGACTTCGCACCCCTGGACGTGAAGGTCGTCATCGCCGAGCACGCGTACGGCAAGCTCATGTGCTCCACGGGCGACGGCTGCGGCACCACCTGCGCGACCGGCGCCTCCGCCTGCGGCTCCTTCACGGAGGACCCGGCCTGATCCAGGCCGTTCCCTGCCGGTGGGCCGAGCGAAGTGTTCCGCTCGGCCCACCGGCTCCTCACCCGCCCCGCCAGACGGAGGGCCCCATGGTTTCCCGAGCAGTCGCCGACTACCGATGGCAGGGCGCTGCCATGCTGCGCGCCACCACCAGCCCCGGGCCGGCAGACATCCCCCGTACCCTCGACCTGGACAACGTGGCCGTCACTCGCGAGTGGCTGAACCGCGTCTGGGAATGCGATGGCTTCCGCAACGCGCTGGAGCTGGCCACCCCCGTCCTGTCCGACGCCGTCGAAGCAGTCGTCCAAGGCCGGCAGTCCGAGCCCCGTCACGTCCGCCGCACTGCGGTGTCGACGGTCTCCTACCTCTTGCGGTGGCAACACCGGCCGACCCCGCTGGGCCTGTTCGCCGGCACCGCTCCGGTGACGGTCGGGCCCAGGGCAAGCGCGCGGTGGCGCGACAAGCACCGCGTGCTGATCCGGCCGGACTCCGAATGGGTCACCGACATGGTCCTCCGGCTCCAGCGCATCCCCGCGTTACTGGCGCGGCTCCCGCTCGTCGCCAACAACGCAGCCCGCACGCGGGGCGATCGGCTCGTGGCGCCGGGCCCGCCCTCCGACGGGCACGCCGTCCTGCTGGCCCCGGTCGAGATATCCGTCCGCAATGCCCGGCCGGTGGCCGCCGTCATGGACGCCGCCCGCTCGCCCATCCCTTACGGCACCTTGTACCGCCACCTGCGCGACAGCTTCCCCCAGGCCACACCGGAGCAGATCGACGCGCTTCTCACCAGCCTGGTCGAGCAGCAGTTCCTCATCACCAGCCTGTGGGCACCCATGACCACCGTGGACCCCCTCCAGCACCTGTGCCACGAACTGGAACAGCACGGCGCAGACAACATCCCTGACGTGCGTGACCTGGTCCACGAGCTGTACGCACTACGCGACGAGGTATCCGCCCACCAGCCGACACTCTCCGACATCAGCGTGAGTACCCTCGCCACGCGGATGCGCGCCCTCACCCCCGTCACGCCGACACCGCTGCTCATTGACACCGCCCTCGACTGCGAGACCCAGCTCCCGCAGGCCGTGATTGCGGAAGCGCAGGCAGCCGTGTCGGCCCTCTACCGGACCACCCCACAGCCCTACGGCTACCAGCACTGGCGCGACTACCACCGCCGGTTCCGGGCCCGGTACGGCGTCGGCGCCCTGGTGCCGGTGATGGACCTGGTTGCCGACAGCGGCCTCGGGCTGCCCGCCGGATACATCGGCTCCGAACGCGGAGCCTCCCTGAAGGTGCGCACAGACCGCGACGAGCTGCTGCTCTCGCTGATGCAGCAAGTCCTCCTCGACGGCCGCGACGAACTGCGGCTGACGGACGACATGGTCCATGCCCTGGAGAAGGCCGCCGGAACGGACGAGCGGCTGTTCGTGCCCCGAGTGGAGGCCGCCTTCGAGATCCACGCCCCCAGCACCCGGGCGCTGTCCAGCGGCACGTTCGACCTCCTGCTCACGGCGGTGCCCCGCCCCGGCAGCAGCATGGCGGGCCGGTTCGCGCACGTCCTGCCGCCCGAGCACCAAGATGCCCTCGCCACCAGCTATAGCGGGGCACCGGACCGCCTCACGGCGCAGCTCGTGTTCCCGCCGCGTCGGCACCGCAACGAGAACGTCACCCGCACATCGCGACTCCTGCCGCACATCATCGAGCTGTCCGGGCACCAGGAGCGCGACGAGACGACGATCCAGCTCGCTGACATCGCCGTCACCGCCGACCCGCGCAGTTTCCATCTCGTGCAGCTCTCCACCGGTCGGCTCATCGACGTGCGGGTCCTGCACGCGTTGGAAGGCGGAACCCAGACCCCGCCGCTGGCCCGTTTCCTGGCCGAGGTGGCCAACGGACGGTACGCCGCATACAAGCCGTTCGACTTCGGCGCCGGTTCTCGGCTCCCGTACCTCCCTCGGGTCCGCTACCGCCGTACCATCCTCACGCAGGCGCGATGGCTACTGGTGGCGGAAGACCTGCCCGCCCGGAAAGCCCCGAGGCAGGAGTGGGAGGACGCCTTCACTGCCTGGCGGGACCGGCTGCGGGTCCCGATGCAGGTCGCCGTCATCGAGTACGACCAGCGCCTCCCGCTCGACCTGTCCCACCCGGTCCACCTCCGGGTCCTGCGCGCCCACCTCGACAACGCCCGGCGCGTGGAACTGCGCGAGGTACCGGACGCAGACGCCCACGGCTGGATCGGACGGGCACACGAGATTTGGCTCTCGCTGGACCGTTCCGAGCCGGACACCCCGTACGTGCCCCGGCCACGCTCCACTACGTCGCCGGGCGCCCAGCGGCACCTGCCGGGCGGCGGCAACGTTCTTCACGCACAGCTCCACGCCCATCCGCGCCGCTACGACGAGATTCTGAGCCACCACGTCCCCCACCTGCTCGCCGCATTCGGGGAGGAGCCGCCGACTTGGTGGTTCACCCGCCACCGGGAGATGGCCCGGCCGGACGCCGACCAGCACCTCGACCTCACCCTGCTCCTGTCGCCGGACTCGTACGGAGTCGGCGCACAGCACGTCCGCGCCTGGGCCGACAGCCTGCACGCGATGGGGCTCGCGTCCGGATTCGTCCTGGCCCCGTACCAGCCGCAGACCGGACGCTTCGGCCACGGGCCGGCCATGGACGCCGCGCACCAGGTGTTCGCCGCGGACTCCGCCGCCGCCCTTGCGCAGATCCAACTCGCCGAACACACCGATGCCTTCGCACCACAGGCCCTCGCCGCCGCCAGCGCCCTGCACCTCGTCACTCCCCTGGCACCGAACGCTGCGGCGGCCGAAGAGTGGCTGGTGGGCAACCTCCCGCAGGGCACAGGACGGTTGGACCGGACCCTGCGCGGCCAGGTGCTCGAACTCTCCGGGCCGAACGGTGCCTCTGCGTTCGCGTCCCTCCCCGGGGGCAGGCAGGTCGCCGAAGCGTGGCGAGTCCGCGCCGCCGCAGTGGACTTCTACCGGACCGCATTGGTCAGTGAACGTCATCCGCTCGATGTCGCCCGGTCGCTGCTGCACCAGCACCACGTTCGAGCTCTTGGCGTCGATCCGCGCAGCGAGGAGACCACGATCCGGCTCGTGCGTACAGCGGCCCTCCAGCACCGGATGGCGGCCCGATGACCACGCTGGCATCCACCGCCACGACAATCTTGGGGCAGTACACAGCTGATCTGGCTGAGCCTCCTCCCCCGCCCCCGGAGGAGCCCTGGGCGGTGCAATCGCTCGCCGACGGCGCTGCCGGAATCAGCCTGCTGCACATCGAGATCGCCAGCAGGTACGGCGGCTCCTGGCGTTCCGCGCACCGGTGGATCACGAGTGCGGCCTCCGGACCCATCAGCGCGGCCGACCAGACGGGCCTGTTCCTCGGCGCCCCGGCCGTCGGCTTCGTCCTCACCGCCGTTCCCCCGGCGTACCGGCATCTGTATGCCTCGGCGCGCACGACCCTGCACCAGCACATCACCGGCCTCGCCCACCGCCGTGTGGACGCCGCGCTCGCCCGCATCGGCAGGGGAGACCTGCCGACCTTCGCGGAGTACGACCTCTTCCACGGCCTCACCGGGATCGGCGCCTACCTCCTGCGCACCGAGCCCGAGGGCCCAGCCCTGGAAAGGATCTTGCAATACCTCGTCGCCCTGACCCGGCCGCTCGCCGCTGACGGGCGCGGGCTGCCCGGCTGGTGGGTCCGCCATGACCCGGCGCGCGGCGAGTCGCCCCACTTCCCGGGCGGGCACGGCAACTTCGGCGCGGCCCACGGCATCACAGGCCCGCTCCTCCTCCTAGCCCAGGCCACGCGCCGAGGCGTCACCGTAGATGGCCACCAGGACGCCATGTTGACCATCTGCGCCCACCTCGACGCCTGGTGTCAGCACGGCGATTCCGGCCCGTGGTGGCCCGAGTACATCTCGCGGCGCGATCTCGACCGCCGACGGCCCCACAAAAGCACCCTCGCCCGTCCGAGCTGGTGCTACGGCACGACGGGCATCGCGCGGGCAGGCCAGCTCGCGGGGATCGCCCTACGCTCACCCACGCTCCAGAAGTTCTACGAGGACGCCCTGTACCGGGCATTGTCCGATCCCGCGCAACTCGCCCTGGTCACCGACAGCGGTCTCTGCCATGGATGGGCGGGCATCTACCAGACCGCTCACCGCGCAGCCGCAGACGCGCTCGACCCACGCCTTCACGCCCTCCCGGAACGCCTTGGTACCGCCCTCGCCGCATTCGGCCGGCCCGGCTCCCTCGCGGCTCCCGGCCTGATCAATGGCGCCGCTGGCACCGCGCTCGCCCTCACCACGTCCGCCTCGCAACAGGCACCGAGCACTGGATGGGACGCATGTCTCTTGATCAACTGACTCAGGCAAGTGAGCCGAGTCCGACGCAGCACGCAGTGCTCGCCGTCCTGGCCGGCCTGCCGCTCGCCGACGCGGCGCAGCAGTACCGGATAGACCCTGTGGTCCTCTCGGAGGCGGTCGCGGTCTACGACCAGGCCGGCCGAGAAGCCCTGGCCCGCCACGCAGCCACCACCGACTGGTGGCAGACGTACCTTCACTTCACAGACTGGTCGGATGCCGACAGCACCTTCGCCGCGCATGTCCTGCCCATCTTGCGCGAGGCGGAAGCCGCCGACACGATCGACGGCTGGTGGTACACCAGAAAGCATCCCTGCTGGAGGCTGCGTCTCCGGATCCAGCCCGTAAACGGTGCCAAGCTGGCCGTCGCGGACGGCTTCGACCGCCTCGTGTCCGAAGGACACCTTCAGCGCTGGTGGCCCGGCATCTACGAACCGGAGACGCCAGCGTTCGGCGGAATGACCAGCATGGCGGCCGCGCACGCCCTGTTCGTCACCGACAGCCAAGAGATCCAGCATCTGCTCCAGCGCGACGATCTAGCCATCGGACCCAGGGAGTTGTCCGTCCTCCTGTGCACCATCATGATGCGCGCCGCACGGTTGGAGTGGTATGAGCAGGGCGATGTCTGGGACCGCGTCATCACGACGGAGCAGCGCTCGGCCGTCAGTGACGTTCCGCAGAAGCGGCTCGACGCCCGAGCCCAGGAGATTCGTACCCTGCTTCTCGCCGACAGCGACGTCCTGCTGCGCCCCGGAGGCCCGCTGGAACCCGTCGCCGAGTGGGTCGCCGCGTTTCACAGCGTCGGCCAAGCACTCGCCCGCGGCGTCCAGTACGGAACGCTCAACCGCGGGCTGCGACAGGTGCTCAGCTACCACGTGATCTTCCACTGGAACCGGCTCGGGCTGTCCATGCGCGGGCAGAGCATCCTGGCCTGGGCAGCCAGGACAGCGATCCTGCATGGCAACGGGAGTAGGGCGACTTAACGCACAAGGTCCTCGGCGCCGTGGATTCCGCACCCCACGGCTGGGCTGTCATACGGCATCGTCTACCGACGGCCGGATCACCCCCTGTCAAGAAGCTGATCCAGCACTGCAACCACGGCCGCCGCTCCGACCAAGGCGAAGCCTAGGGTGGGTGCGCGCACGATAAGAACGACGACGAGGGTGCCCGACAGGAGTAAGACGAGCGCACGAACGCTGAGCTGTTCCACGGGGAGACCTTCCATACCAGGGTGATCGGCCAACGCTGTTTCACCAATCAGCGTGCGCGGCCCTCACTGCCCTCTGACAGCCCCGGACAGTCCCTGACAAGATCAGTCAGCTAGGTCCGCTGCCAAGCGTTCTGTGGCAGAGTCTGACCACAGCTAGCGTGTTGCGCGCCGCATTGTCATACAGCGAACTCCGGTCCCAGGGAGGCATCGTGAGTGCTCAGGTCTGGACGAGACCCGATCTCTCCCGCCAGCCCCATCTGAAGGACCTCAACGACAGCCTCCATGAGCTCAGACTGAACGCGGGACTTCCATCCGCACGGGGTATCCGAGATCGAATCGGCAAGGACACGCAGAACTTCTATATCGTTAATCACCAAGCGATTTTGGATGCCTTTCAGAAGCCCGACTTGCCGCAGCTCGCCCGTCTCGACCTTATCGTCCGCGCCCTATCCGAGATAGCCCGCCGTGACGAGGACGCAACAGCCGATCGGTTCGACGACCTGCGGAAGCTCGCAGCCAGCGAAGCGGTCACTCAAGCTCACACGGGCGTTCCAGACGATGCCACGGCACAGGATGAGGGTGCGGAAGATGACGCGCCAGGTGATCTATCCTTGGAGCCCCTCAAAGCCCTAATCATTAATGCCGCACAGTCACTTTGGGACGACAAAGACGCACTCCGAGTATTTCTCGGGGTTGTCCGCCGAAGTGAGGGATTCGCGAAAATGGCGGACGCATTAGAGGAGCACCGACCGGCGAATGCAAAGTTCTACGGGGTGCGGAGCCACGAGTTTTCAGTGCCAAACTCCTCTGCACGTTCGGAACTCGTTTCGCTGCACCGCCTTCTTCGTACGCACCGCCTAAAGAACCGCTGGTCTTTCACCGACATGGAGCGCGAAACGCGGATCTCCGCCCATAGATGGATCCGCTGGTACACGCTTGACGAACTACCTGACCGCGAGGCTCTCATCGCCTTTTCCAATGCAGCGCGCTTGCAATTGGAGGACCGCACGATGATGCTCGGGCTCTGGAACGCAGCCCGCGAGAATTTGGGCTGGCGGGCACGCCTCGAAGCCCTACCGTCCACTATTGGGTTCGACGAAGCGTGGGAAATGCGACCTTCGACAGCGTCGCGGTTGTGGGTACTAGCAGGCGTAGGAGGCGATCCCTTAGCCGCCCACGGCCCCGATCTCGCGACCGGGACCGTACCCGCTTTCACCATCGCTGGGCCGGCCGGATCTGGGCGGTCCACCGCTCTGACGACAGTCGCACGTTCTTTGATGGCAGGCGGCGTCAGAATCCTGCTGATCGCGCCACGGCCCTCGCCGCTCCGGGCACTAGCGGGGCAGGGCTCCGTGATGGGCTGTATCGACCGGAAGGACTTCGAGCGTCGGGAGGTGGAGGGGGCATTAGACACGGCCACTCGTGAAGACCCGGTGGTGATAGTTATGGATGACGCCGAGGTGCTAGCAGATTCTGGGGCCTCTTCAGTGCTGAGACATCTACTCCTCCACGGATTCGACGAAGGAACGGCTTTGGTCGCAGCTGGCGAAGAGCAGGCACTCGACCAAGGTCTGAAGTGGCTGAGCGAACTGACAAAGGCGCATAGGGGTCTCCTCCTCGCGCCTCAGGTCCCCACGTCCGGCAGGTTGATCGGCAGCGCTTCGGTAAGACTCTCTTCTGTCAGCGATAGGTCCGCCCCTGGTCGAGGCTGGCTGCATCTCGGTGAGGGCAGTCTCCTAGCGGTGGCCGTTCCCCGTTCGTCGTGATCACCAGTGGGGAAAAGCTACGGCCGCAGGCCCACAAGTACCGACCTGACGCCACGCGTTCATACATGCCGGTTGCCCGTTGGCTGGGCTGGGCAGATCTGAGGACGAGCGCGAGCATCGCATCGGGAGGGGATCGTGGCACGTAAGAAATCATTGGCCGGACAGCTAGTGAAGGCGTACCAGGACTCGAAGAAGGCCAAGGCTGCCGAGCAGAAGCGATTGGAACAGGAACAGGCTCGACGTGCCCGGGCCGCCGAGCAGGCCCGAAGCCGCGAAGAGCGGGCCAGAGCGCAACAGGAGCGGGAGCAGGCCCGGGAGTGGGAGCGGGCGCGCAAGGAGAAGGAACGGCAGGACTCGGAGCGAGCGCGTAAGGCCGCGCAGATCGAACGCGACCTGGAGAAGCGCCAGACCGCCAAAAGGCAGGCCGAGGAACGTCGCAAACGTGAGGACGCCAAGGTCAGGGCGGCCTCCGAGCGGCAGGCGAAACTGGCGCGTACCGAAGCGTTGAAGGCCGAGGCAGTCGACCGCACGACGCAGGTACAGGAGCGGATCGAATCCTTGGAAGCGATCCTCCTACAGAGAGCGACGGGTCTGTACGGTCACCGGACGGCCGTGGAGGACGCCTTCAACAGCAGCGGACCGGACGGCTTGGTCGAAGCGATCGAAAGGGTTCTGACGGAGCTGCCCGATCCAGAGGGCCTGCGGGGTGAGTGGCGTGCCGTATTCGCGCCCGAGACACGAGAACTGGTCGTGGAGATGGATCTTCCGGGTCAGGAGGTCGTGCCTGCGGTCGCGCAGTTCCGCTTCAAGTCCACCGCCCCAGCCGCAGTCATCCCCCAGCCCAGAAAAGAAGTAGAGGTCAAGCAGCAGTACTCACGGCTCGTCGCTCGGCTGGCGCTGCGCGCCATCAATGAGGTGCTGGCCGCCAGCCCGCCGTCGCTTGTCGACGTCGTTGCCTTGAACGCTCACGTCCGGAGTAAGAACCGGGCCACCGGGAAAGCTATCCGTCCGTGCCTGGTCAGTGTGCGCAGCAGTCGTGACGACTTCGAGGACCTGGTGCTGGACGAACCCGCGCTCGACCCGGTCCAGTGCCTGCGCCACCTCAACGCCATTGTCTCCCAGCACCCTTACGACCTCGAACCGGTCCGCCCTGTGGTCACATTCGACCTCAGCAAGTACAAGTTCGCTCCCGAAGTGGATGTCGTGGCCGGCTTAGACAGCAGGCCGGACTTGATGACGCTGGATCCCATCGAGTTCGAACACCTCATCCGCCGCCTCTTCGAGGCGTACGGCATGAAGGCGTGGGTCACGCAGGCATCGCGGGACGACGGGATCGACGCCGTCGCGACGAACGAGGATCCGATGACAGGCGGCCTGTGCATCATCCAGGCCAAGCGCACCAAGAACACTGTCCCGGCGGAAGCCGTCCGCGCGCTGGCCGGCGTCATGCATGACAAAGCCGCCGCGAAGGGCATCCTTGTCACCACCGCGTGGTTCGGAAAGACCAGCCTGGACTTCGCCCATCGCACCGGCCGCATGCAGCTCATCGACGGCCGTGGGCTCAAGGCTCTACTCCAGGAACAGCTCGGCATCGACGCCCTCATCGGGCTCCCTAAGGTTCCGCCTGGCTGGGTTCCGGAAGACCTCAGGTGAGAAGCACTCCGCCGAACGGATCGCGGTCCGTCGCCTGAGCGGCGGGCCTCGTCACTACGCGGCGTCCACGCCTTTCCGAGGGTTGCAGTTCGGGTTGCGTTCATGGGCGTTCACGCAGGTCCGCCCGAGCAACTCGATACCGCTGGATCGCAGGTCAAAACGCCTGTGAACCCGCCCGGACCCCCACGCGAACATTTGGAAAGCGTGTTGGGGGCAACCCCTCACGAGTTCGAATCTCGTATCCTCCGCCATTGCTCTCACCGGGCAATACGTCGAAGGGCCCCACCGCTTGCGGTGGGGCCCTTCGACGTGCGGGCCGCGTTCTCGCACCGACGATGATCACAAGCTGCCGGCACGTGGCGTCGCACGCGGGTGACGCGGGCGGGACCACTCAGGCGTGCGGCCTCGTCACCATGACCGCGTACACCGAGGAGTCAGCGAAGGGCTGCTGCTCGCCCGCCTTCTCGTAGCCCCACGTCGCGTACAGACCCTGAACCTTCGGGTGCGTCACGTCGACCAGGAGCACCGCAAGGTCTTCGCCGCGTTCCTTCAACAGGGCTTCGTGGAGCCGCTCCGAGATCCCCTGCCTCCGCCACTGCGGGCGCACCATGACCTCGGGGACGGCGTAAGTCGCAGTGCAGCCGTTGTTCGGTGTGAACGCCGTGGAACGCCACCACTCGCGGCCCGGCTGAAGCGGAGCGCCGTACGTGAAGCCGTCTGCTTGAAGCCCTCAGGGAGGCTTCCCTGTCCGTAGCGCCGCAAGTCGATCACCCTGGTCACGTTCGACTCCGTTCATCTCGCATGCGGCCTGCCCAGTCGCGGCCGGACGTCGTCGACGGCACCGGCCGAAACAGGTATCGGTGGGAGTCAGGAGATCTTCTCCCGAGGGCGTGGGCAGTCGGATATCTCACCGCGTGGGTCTCAGCCCTTGGTGGGCACCTCCCTGGCCGCGTAGTAGGCGTGCAGCGCGGCCTCGCTGCCTGACCCCAGGGCGGTCATGATCCGCTGGAAGCGGGCGGAGCGGAGGTCGCCGGCCACGATGACGCGGGGGTGCTGGTCGGTCGGCGGGCAGTATCCGTCCGGGCCCCGGGTCAGATCGCCGGGCGGGACGGTCGGGGCGTTGCCGATGCTGAGGTAGGCCGAATCCGCTGTGACCGTCCGCCGCGTGCCGTCCTGGCCCACTGCTTCCGCCGACACGGGGGTGCCCTCTGCGGCCTTCAACGTCAGGTGCTCGACGGGGACAAGGGCGACGCGGGGGTCGTCCCGGATTTCCTCGATCTTGTACGCGTCGGCTGCCGGGTACGCCACGAGCAGGCGGGTGTCTGTGGTCGGGTGGGCGCGCAGGAACGTGCCGATCGGGCGGTCACCGCCCAGGACGAGGAGGGTGCGCCCCTGGGCGTCGTCGGCTTCTGCCTCCCAGAGCGGGGGCAGGACTCGGCCGCTGGGGGCGGTGATCCAGGTGACGTCATGAGGCTGGAGGGGGCCGACGCCGGTGGCGACGACGGCGTACGGAGCCGTGAGACGCGCACCGGTGTCGACCGTGACGGTCACCCGGTCGTCATCGGCGCGGAGTTCGGTAACACGCCTGCCGAGTTCGAGGCGGCACAGCTCGGTGCCCTTCAGTTCCGCCACGATGGCGTCGGCCAGGTCGGTGCCGTTGGTGTGGCCGCCGAGGACGTTGTTCAGGGCCGGGATGCGGTAGAGATTGCGGCACAGCCGGTCCGGCTCGACCAGGATCGAGCGCATGCCGACGCCGGCGGCCATGCGGGCGGCGGCGCAGCCGGCCGGCCCTCCGCCGATGATGATCAGGTCGGTGTCGAGCGGTGTGTCGGCCATGAGGCTATTCCAGCACCGGGTCGGCCACACGCGTATCGAGTTGGCCCATCACATGCTCGACGTCCACGAGTTGGCCTGTTCCGATCAGGCGCCGGGCGACGAGCAGACCGGCGTCGTGGACGTCCGGGCCGGCGTCGCTGGCACAGGCGTCCGTGACGATCCAGGGTGCGTATCCGTGCTCGAAGGCGTCTGCGGCGGACTTCAGAACGCAGCTTTCGGTGGCGATTCCGCAGAAGACGAGGTCGGTCCAGCCGGCCCGTCGCATCAGTTCTGCGGCCTCGGGGGTGAACAGCGTGTATCCGGTCTTGTCGACGCCTGCGTGCGCGCGGCCCGCCGCCTCGGCGAGCTCGGGAACGATGTCGGTCTCGGGTGGTTCCTGGAGCCGACGCCATTGGAAGAAGCGCTCGTAGGGGCTGTCGGGATAGTTGAAGTACCGGGTGAAGACGACAGGGCGCCCAGCGGCGGACCATCTGGCGACGAGGTCGGCGACTGCGGGCACGACATGGCGACTGTGGTGGTTCACGAAGCCGTTCTGCATGTCGATCACGACCAGCGCGGCGCTGTTGATGTCCATCGGCTCTCCCTCCTGCCCGTTCTCAGCCGGCGCTCTCGCGCAGAGCTTCCTGCGTGGTGCGCAGCCGTTCGGCCAATCCGCTGGTCTTCATGATGGCCTCCCGCATCAGGACGTGTTGCGCGGTCTCCTGAGCACGGGCGGTGGTGAGCCGGGAGGCGGCGGCGCGCAGGAATCGCCAGCCGTACCGCTCCGGCATGGAGGGGTCCTGGCCGTCCTCGACCATCTGTTGGATGTGGCGGGTGAAACACCACAGGGCCTGGACGGTCAGTTCGCAGGCGACCAGCTCGTCGGTGGTGAGGCTGCGCTCGCTGGAGTGGGAGGCGTAGGCGACGCCGGACCAGCCGGCGTAGGCGGTGGACACTCCCCGTACACCGAAGGAAACGATGTCCGGGTGGTCGAAGCCGGTGGCAAGAAGCGACTCCTCGACCGTGCAGGCCAGGGGCGCGGGACCACCCGGCGCTCCGCGGTCGACCAGAACCGAGGGAGTGGAGAGCAGGCGCAGCGCGGTGTCGTAGGCGTCACCGGCCCAAGGGCCGGAGGTGAGGCAGTAGAGGGAAAGGACGTATTCGGGGTTGGGGGCCCCGGCGTGGTCCCCTTCGAGGAGTTCGCGGATCTTGTCCCGGGCCCAAGGAAGGTCGGACGCGTAGGAGCGGTAGCGCCAGACGGCCAGGTCGGTCAGCGCGGCAGGTTCGTGCGGCTGGACAAGGTGGAAGACGGCCACCCCGCATGCGAAGACGTGCAGGACACAGCTCTGCGCCTCAGGGTGGTCCAGTCGGGTCGAGGAGGACTCCAGCCACTGAGCACCCTCACTCGGTGCCAGATACTCCCGAAGCCGGCCGGCGCGCTCGACACCGATGAAGACCGGCAGAAACTTGTGGGAGTCGACTTCTATCCGCCCTGTGACGGGTGCAGCCGTGTCACTCATTCCCAGCGCTTCCGCGAACCGGGTTCTCGCGTCGTCGGGTGCGCGACCGAGCGCGGTGTCGAGAATTCCCTGAGACTCGGCGCGAGGCTGGTAACCGGCACCGCCTGCCTCCCAGTTCGACACCGTGCGGTCGCTGACCCCCAGGTACGCGGCGAAGTCCCGCAGGCTCATACGCAGGGCGTCGCGTAGCAGCCGGGCCTCCCGACCGGACCACCTCTGCACCGTGACCACCGTGGCACCCCCTGTCCGTCACCCCGGTGAAACGACCGAACGACCAGCGTAGCCAGCCTTGTTCAGCAGTGCTGCGGCATTGCTGCAGCATCCGTACATCACACTCCGCAACCGTCTTGCTCCATGCTGAATCCACCGCGCCGGAGCCAGCCACCACCAGGCAGCCCCTCCGCGTTCTCTCCTGCACCACCACCAGAAGGAGCACCGGCATGACCGACATCGTCAAGCGCAACGCCCGCGCCATCCTCCTCGACGGCGACGAACTGGTCCTGATCAAGCGCACCAAGCCGGGCAGGGAGCCGTACTGGGTGACGGTCGGCGGAGGGGTCGAGACGGACGACGCGACCATCGAATCGGCTCTGCACCGCGAGGTGTTCGAGGAGCTCGGCGGCAAGCTGGCGCGCGCCGAACTGGTCCACCTGATCACCGACCAGTTGGAAGGCGGCGTCGGCGTCCAGCACATCTTCGCCGCGCGCCTGGAGTCGATGGACTTGGCCGCGCGTACGGGAACGGAGTTCGCCAAACCGGAACGGGGCGAGTACGAGGTGGTCCGCGTCCCGTTCACCAGCGGGGCAGTCCGCGAACTGAATCTGATGCCCCCGGAGCTCGCCGAGTTCATCGCCGCCAACACGTACGCGATCACCTCCGTACTCGACACCCCGATCCGCGAGGCGTGAGCGATGACGCGAGCCCCGGACTTCGTCAGCCTCAACGGCCCTGACAACGTCGGCAAGACGACCCACTTGGTGCGGCTGGCCGAATGGTGGAACGCCTTCCAGCCGCTGGGCGCGGTCCACGAGCACGATCCCGAGCCCTGGGCACGGGTGGCCACCGGCGACTTCGCCCGGTGGTGGTTCGAGACGTCCACGACCGTCGAGCTGACCGAGATGCTGCTCGCCGGTCATGCCAAGCGGGCCGCCGCACGCGAGACCGGGCGTACGGGTCTGCTGGACCGGGGCCTGCCCATGCTTCTCGCTGTGGCCGCTGCAACCTGCGTGGTCAAGGACGGGCTGACCGTCGGCGAAGCGTTCAAGACCGTGACAGGAATCGCCGGTTCGCGGGCCGCCACACCCGAGACCTCCATCCTCCTGCTCCCGTCATTCGACGCCGAACGCAGTTACGCCATCACCAGCGCCCGCGAGGGCCGCCCCTGGACCGGGATCTACCCGGAGTACCAGAAGACGCTGCACGCGGTCCTGCTCCACCAGGCCGACCACGGTGCGTTCGCCGCGGTCATCGACTGCGAGGACCGTTCCTTGGACGCCGTGCACAGCGATGTGCTCGATCACCTCGGCCTCAGCCGACTCATCAACGGGAATCCCCGATGACGCAGAACTCCCCGCCCCTGGTCCTGCCCCCCAGTCTGTCCCGCACCGTGGCAGCGCTACAGGCCAAGGACCGGAACCGCCTGGACGACACCATCACCCGGCTCCACACCGTCAACGGGCGCCTGTGGGACACCGAGGACCGGGTGCGCAGCGCCTTACTCTCCGCCGCCCAGGTCGCCGACTGCAAGCGCGAGATCGACCAGCTCAATGCCGAACGGAACCTGCTCGCCGAGCGGGCTGACGAGGTCCTCGGCTCGCTGGCCGACGCAGGCCGCGCCGACGTACCGCTGCACACCGAGACGCTCGCCTCCGTCATCGACCGCCTCTCGGTGCTGACACTGAGGATCTGGCACAGCGAACGGGCTGCTGCCCGGGACGAGTTGGCCCGCCGACGTGTCCCCGCCCTTCACGGCCAGCGGGAGGAACTGTGCGCCGCCCTCGACGCGCTGGTCTCCGACGTCGTCGCAGGCCGCCGCCGGCTCCCCGTACCGGCTCGCTTCAAGCTGTACGGCCGGGACGACGCCGCCCCCGCAGAGATCAAGCCGAGTCGGCGTCTGCGCCGGGTCCTCGCCTTCGGTGGACTGAGCGAGTGCGGCAAGAGCACCAGCGCCGAGTTCGTCCAGCGCACCTGTGGTGCGCAACGCTTCAAGATCGGCTTCCTTTTGCGGCAGGCGGCCCATCGGGACGGTCTCGCGGACCCGTACGCCCTGTCGTCCCGCCGGCAGGCCGAGCTGCTGCTCGGTGAGCTGAACCGTTTCGCGGACGCGCACGTCGGCACGGAGCTGTTCACCGTCGAGTCCGTCCACGACGACGCCTCGATCACCGAGCTCAAGCGACTCATGGGCGACGCACTCCAGATCGTCTACCTGGACGCCTCCTTCGCCGTACGCGTCGAGCGGTCCGGCACTCCGGCACAGGCCGTCGCCGCGAAGGACCAGATCAAGATGAGCCGTGGCGCCCACCAGGTAGCCGCGCTGGCCGACCACGTCATCGACAACACCGGCAGCATCGCCGCCCTCCGCGCCCGGCTCCGGCGCATCGCGGCCCCGCCCGCATCCACGGCGCTACGCGCGGCCACTCCGTACGGGCTGGGGCTACCTGCCGCCGTAACCTCGGCGACGGCCGACTTCACCGACGCGGTACGGGCTTACGGCCCCGGCGTACGGCTCGCCGCCCTGACCGGCAGCCCCGGCGAGGGCAGCTGGATCGCCGGCTGGTCCGACCTGGACCTCCTCGTGATCGCCGAGCACGAGGCCATCGGCCGGGTCCACGAGGCCCTGGAGCAGTACCGGAGGGCCCTCGGCGGTGCGGCCGCCCTCGGCCCCACCCTCGTCACGCCCGGCGAACTGACCGCCCGGCGCCTCACCCCGCGCCTGGCGTTCGTCCTCCACCAGCTCCAGCAGGGCAGCCCCGTCCTGCACGCCGCACCCAGCCTCGAACTGCCGACGATCAGCCGAGGCGAGCTGGCGTTCGCCGCTGTCCGGGAACTCCCCCAGGTCATCCTGACCATGCGCCGTCTGCGCGCCGACGCGGGGCCGACCGCACTGCGGCAGCTCTACAAGCACCTCGTGCTCGCCTGCCGCCTGCTCCTGCGCGAGCACAACCAGTGGGAGTCCGGCCCCGATCGGATCCTCGCCGCAGCCTCCCGCATGCCGGGCCTGACGGCCCTCGCGACGCCCTCCCTGGCCGAGATCTCCAGGGCCTGGCGCGACGGCGAGGCCGAGCTCGTCCTCAAGCCCGTCACTCTGGCCGTCGACCAGCTCCTCACCTGGTACGCCGCCCAGCTCGCCGCGTGAACAGCCTTTTCCTCTCCTCCCTCGTTCTCCGTCCGACAGGAGCTTCGCCATGCCCGAAACCATCGCCGCGCCGTCCTTCACCGCCCGAATCGTCGAACGGCTCAGCGTCGGAGCCACGAGCCGCCGCGAGCGCGTCATCCATTCCCTGGACGGCCTGGAGGACCCGGTGCACCCCGAGACCCTCGCCACGACCGGAGCCGACCTGTGGCGTCTGCTCCAGGAGCAGGTGCCGGAAGGGCTCGGCTCCGTGGACTTCCTCCTCGGCCTGGACGCCGGCGGCATCCTGCCGACCGTTTCCCTCGCCGGCGCCGCTCAGCTCCCGTACAAGATCGCCTGGAAGCTGCACCTGCCCCTCGACGGCGCGGTCCGCTTCAGCGAGCCCCACGCGATGCGCACCGACGTCTTCGCGTACGGCATCACTCCCGGCCAGCGCATCGTCATCGTGGACGACGAGATCACCACCGGCCGGACCCTGGCCGACCTCACCCGCCGCCTCCGCGAGGCCGGCGCCGCCCCGCTGGTGGCGGCCTGCCTGGTGGAGGACACGACCCGCGGAGCCCGCGACCTGCTCACCGGCCTCGGCCTGCCGCTCGTCTCGCTCACCACGATCGAGGGCGCGGAGTGACAGCTGTGGCCCCGGCGGGGGTCCGGTTCCACCACGGTTCCCTGGTCATCCCCGCCGGGGCCGTCCACACCATCCCGCTCGGGTACGACCGGGACAGCGTTCCCGTCGGCGCACCGCTCCCGCTGGCCGCCTCCGCCGAGCTTGTCCACCGCCTGAGCCGGTGCGGCGAGATCGTCGTGGCCTTCGAGGGGAAGCTCGGTGACTCGCTCCTCGCACTGTCGGGGGTCCGCGCGGTCCTCGACTGGCTGCGGCTGCGGTCAGTACGCGTAGCCGTCCGGGCGGTGGGTCCGTACGCGGGGCTGATCGCCCGCACTGGGCTGATCACGCAGCCCCGGGCCACCGCTCCCAGCGGCTGGCGGGCCGTGATCGGCGACCGCACGGGCATTGAGACGCACGGCTCGGAGGCGGCGGTGAGCCTGGTGCTCGACCCGGCCGCCCCGCCGTGCTGGTCGAGCGACGGCCGCGCCCACCCTGACCTGCCCGCCCGCCACTACCTGGCTCTGGAGCGCCGCCTCGGCATCCGCCTGCCCGGCACGGCTCCTTTCGCTCCCACCCTCGCGACCGGGCCGAACAAGCTCGTGGAGGAGCTGCGCTCGGTGGGCTGGCTGGGCGGTCTGACCATCGCCGCCATCACCGCCACCAGTTGGCCGGAGCGCAAGGACTACACCGCCCAGCGCTACATCGCCCTCGCCGAGCACATCGCCGAGGCACAACAGGCCCAGGCCCGGCTGCTGCTCATCGGCGGCAACCCGGGCGACGGCCTCCGCATCAGGGCGGAGGCTCCCCGTCGCCACGTGCAGGCCCTCCGCATCGGCGGGACGCCGGCCGATCACCTCGCCAGCCTCTTCCCGCACTGCCACCTGATCGTCGGCAACGACACCGGCCTCACCCACCTCGCCGCGATGGCGCGCGGCGGCCAGGATCGCGGCGGACCGCCGGTCATCGGCCTGTACGCGCGCCACAGCCACAGCAAGTGGCGCACCGGCCTGTCGCACCACCATGCCGTCGCCACCAACCTGTCCGACCGCATGCATCAGGGCGACCTCTGCCCCGTCCGCGACGCCATCGCCCCGAACTCGGACGTGCACATGGACGCCTTCCCGCCCGCCGCGCTGGCCCAGGTCGGCCTCGAACTACTCAACGAGGTGGGGCGATGATCTCCCAGCCCCTCCTTCGGGTCGGACCGGTGCGGCGCTTTACCCGCAACCTGCTCTGCCCGGTCGACCTCTTCGGCCACTCGCTGCTCCTGAAGTACACCCGCAACCCGGCCGAGGCCGGAGAGGAGATCCACGGCCACGCTCGCCTGGCCCGGCACTACCGTGTCCCCGCCCTCCACACCCACCTACGCGTACCGGGCGGACACCTCCTCGCGTACGAACGCCTGCCCGGCGGCACCGACCAGGGACTTCTCCTCGACCTTCTCAACACAGACGGGGCGACCACCCACCTCCACACCTACATGGAGAAGCTCACGGCCGCGTACCAGGAGGTCATCCTCGCAACGGCATGGCCAGCCGATCCGGCGCACGTCGTCCGCAAGCTTTACTGGGACCGCGCGGCACCCGGCGGCCGACTCGACACGTACCACGCCGGCAAGGACTTCCTGATCGCCGACGGCCTCGTCGACATCCCGGTATCCCGCCTCAACACTTACGCCCTGAAGATCAACGGCCGCCGACAACACCTGGATTGGGCCGCCACCCTCCGCTGGCTGCGCGCGCACTTCGCCACGGCAGAGCCGGTCTGGGCGGCCCTCACCCAAGGCGACCCCACCGATGTCAACCTCGCCCACCCGCTCGCCTGGTTCGACTACGACACCGCGGGAATGAACAGCATCCCCGGCGAGTTCGCCAACTTCCTCTGGTACGCCTCCGCTCTCGGCGGCTGGCTCGTACCCACCTACAACCCGACCGCCTTCGCCGACCACCCCGCCACCTTCACCCACGTCCCGGCCAACACCCCCGAGGTCCGACGAGCGGCGATCGATCACGCCACCAGCACCATCCACATCGACTACACGCCGCGCCTCTCTGCACCTCGGCGAGCCGCCGTGACCGCGTACTGGAACAAGCTCGTACGACCAGTCGCGGACCGTCTCTGGCCCGGCGAGGACCTGGCGAACCTGCTCCGCCCCTACCTCGCCATGCGCATCCTCGGCGTCTACAACCTGGCCGATCTGGCCTCCGAGGACCGGCTCGTCCTCCTCGCCCGTCTTGCGGAGGCCATGAGCCCCGCCTTCGACCCCACCACCTACTTCTGCCCGCTGGAGTCGCCATGCCCGGCCCCCTGAACGGCCGCACCGCCCTGGTCACCGGAGCCACCGGCGGCCTCGGCTCGGCCATCGCCCGCCGTCTCGCCGCCGACGGTGCCACCGTCGCCCTCGCGCACCTCGACGATGGCCTGGCCGCAGCCGAGCTCGCCGCCCACATCACCGGCAGCGGCGGCGCCGCAATCTCCCTGGCAGCTGACCTCCGCGACGCCGAGGCCGTGCGCGCCCTCTGCCACCAGGCCCACGACCAGCTCGGCCCGATCGACATCCTGGTCAGCAACGCCGGCGCCTACCCGCGCCGCCCGTGGACGGAGACAACGCCGGCTCACTGGGACGAGGCTCTGGCCTCCAACCTGACCAGCCACTACCTCCTCGCCCACGAGCTGTCCCCTGCCATGGCTGCCGCCGGCTGGGGCCGGATCATCACCATCGGCTCGGTCCTCGCCGCGGCGGGCCGTCACGACCTCGCCGGCTACATCAGTGCCAAGGCCGGCCTCGAAGGACTCACCCGTGCCCTCGCACGCGAACTCGGCCCCGTCGGCATCACCGTGAACTGTGTCGCCCCCGGTTCCATCCGCGTCCCCGCTGAGGACACCGTCGTCGACGATCCGGAAGCCATGACCGCCCGGCAGCTCGCCCGCCAGTGCGTCCAGCGCCGGGGCGGCCCGGAGGACATCGCCACGGCCGTCGCCTTCCTCGCCACCGAGGACGCCGGATTCATCACCGGCCAGACCCTGCGCGTCGACGGAGGCTGGATTCTTGGCTGACATCTGGCTCATGCGCCACGGCGCCTATGAAGGCCACCGCCCCGGCTACCACGCCCCGCACGAAGCCGCCCTCACGCAGGAGGGTCGCGAGCAGGTACGCCGCTCCTTGCCCCTCCCTGAGGGCGTCACCGCGATCGTCACCAGCCCGATCCCCCGCGCCCGTCAGACCGCCACCCTCGTCTCCCACCTCACGGGCCTGCCGATCGTGGCCACCTCCGGCCTCCTCGCCGAATGGCGCGCCCCGAGCATCGTTCTCGGCCGCACGGCCGAGACCTACCCGCCGGCCTACCGCGCCTGGCGAGCTCGGCGCCTCGCCAACCCCTCCCTACGTTGCGAAGACGGCGAAAGCCTCACCGACCTCCACACCCGTGCCCGCCACTGCGCCGCCTTCGTCCACCACACCGCTGTGCGCCACGGCTCCCTCCTGGCCGTCTCCCACACCCTCCTGCTGGGCGTCCTCAGCCACCTTCAGGAGGGCCCCGCCGCCTTCGTCACCGCCGCGAAGGTTCCTTGGCGCTTCGCCGAACACCGACCTCTGCCCGGCAATTAGAGAGTGGAACCCGGAATGCGACGCCTTGATCAATAGATGGCTGACGGATACCCAGCACGAAAGGTCGCGAAAGCAGCGTGACGCAACGGTGGATGACCTCCCGAGTGGGCGACCAAAGAGGCACATCATCGTGCTTGGGATCCGCGCCCATTCGCCCTTCGTTTCTGCCGCTCTTCCAATCGTCCTACCGTCTGCGGAAGACGCGCTTGGCGAGGTGAACGGATAGCACGGCCGCGGGACCTGGAGGGTTGATCGGGCCTCCAGCTGAGTACACGACGCACCTCCTGCCACGCCCCCACCAGCCCAGCCAATCCCTCAAGAACGTTGCGGACTTGAACCAGGACGGCTCCCAGGAATCCGAGGATCGCGGGAATCCCTAGTAAGACAGCAGCCCAACACATCAGGACCCCCTCCCCACACATAGTAGCTAGCGGAGCACCTAGACCGAGATAACCAACAGGTATGACTCTTCCGCCCTTTCCGATCGAAGTCAGTACCCAAATGGACGCCTTCCACGCTGCCAAAATCTGTTCCACGGCGAGCATTCTCGGACGGTTCCGTACGCACCGCAGTTTCTTGTCTGCACGGTCTCATCTGGCAGGCCACTGAGTCTGTAGGGTAGAAGCTACATTTTTTGGTCTTCGCTGAGTCATCACTACCGTGGGAATGCTGGCACTAAGGAGTCGCAGCCGTCTTTACGGTGCAGGGTGAATTCTTTGATCGCTGGCGCTTTCCTCGGCTCAGCTTGTCGGCGCGGAGTGGAGGCATGATCTTGGGTTGCCGAAAGCCGCGGCGCGGCTTCCGGTCAGAGCCGTTGTCACTCCGTCACCGCAGTTTCCGGTCAACACCGACGAAGGGTGGAACGGCATCACATGGCGGCGGTCCGGCCGTGGTACCGCATCAGCAGCTGTCAAGGGATGGCTGAATAGCGGTCTGCGCCCCCTCGTGCGCACTTGCTTGCGCTCCCCCGCCGGGCTCTACCGTCCTTCGGCTCACGCCACACGACATCGATGGAAGGGCAGCCGGTGCACAAGGACGAATCCAAAGCCGTCAGCGAGGTCCTCCACGAGCTGAGCAACACCTCACACGTTCAGATCCGCTCGTCGGCCGAACTGGGCACCCACGTCTCCGAGGCTGCGCGAAATGAGGACGAGAAGCGGACAGACAGCGGGCAGGGGCCGCTTCGCCGACGGACCGACTTCAGAGCCGCCCGGAACGCGCCGCGTTCACTGACCCTCAACGCCTGGCAGGTCATTCACGCCATCGGGCTCGGGGCTGCCTCGGCCCGCCAAGGTGCAGGACGAGGACTGGCCGAGCACTGGGGGAGTTTGCGCTATATCCAGGCTCTGGAGGGCAACCAAGGCAACTACCTGCAGCTGTCGTCCGAGGGGCGCGATCTCCTGCGCTTCTATAAGGCCACGCAGTCCGGGGAGATCGGCACCGGCTTCGCTTCCCTACTGGCCGAGAGGCTGGTCAGGTCCCGGTACCCCGACCACTCGGTCTCCGTGATTCCCGCGGATGTTGCGCTGAAGGCCGGCTGGACCCTCCGCAGCGCCTCCGGAGCGGGCGCGCGCCCGGAGCCGCTACAGCGACGACCCCACTTCTTCGTCGAAGCCTGGCAACCGGGGCAGCCGTCCAAGGTCCTCCTCGTCTCCTCCAAGGGCACCCACAGCAGCGTTCAGCAGGTTCACAAGCAGCTCAGCACGGCCAGCGCTCACGTGGAGTCCGTGCACATCGGGCCTTACGGCACCGTCCCGTACCTGCTCATCGGGACAGAGATCCCCAAGAAGGAGAGTCTCGCCCTGCACATCCTGGAGGCGCCAGGCACGACCACCCTCCGCCCGTCCGGAGAAACATCAGAAGCCGACCTGGACCTCACCCTGGACCAGGAGAACCGCGTGGCCGACGTCGTACGGCAGGCCGAGCAAGAGCGCACGATCGTCCCCGGGTTCCAAGTACTGCCCGAATCCTTCGCCTGGTTCAGCATCGTGCTGGCTAGGACGGAAGCGGCCACGCTGACCGCCTTCACCGGAGGTGGCAAACCCACCGCTCAGTACCTGACCAAGGAGCAAGGGCGGCGCCACTTCCAGCACGACGTCCACGCCAACACCGACAGACTGCGAGATGCGGAACACCGCATCCATGGCATCGACTTCGTCGGCACCGACCACATCTTCCGCCTCAACGGCACCCGCGTGGAGGCGTTCTCCGGGCTCGAGAAGAGCCTGTACACGCATCTCCATCATGGGCGCGTCAACGAGTACCGACGCGAAGTACACGAACGCCGAGACCAGTGGCCGGGCCGCATCACGGTGGAACGGTGGAGCGCGGTGTCCATTCGTGCCGACGGAACTGTGCTGGCAATCCGTCTCCAGGAGGAGTGACCGTGCCGACGGGCCTTCGCTCAGATAGTCTCAGTTCTGGTCTCGTTCACCCCCGTCCGACGCCATTCGCGGGTGCTGCCATCACCAGCACCGCACCAAGTCAGGACGCCCCCGACCCCCGCCGGACCCCCACACGAACATTTTGAAAGCGTGTTGGGGGCAACCCCTCACGAGTTCGAATCTCGTATCCTCCGCCATTGCTCTCACCGGGCAATACGTCGAAGGCCCCCGCAGCTTGCTGCGGGGGCCTTCGACGTTCGTCTGGGGCTGCCTGACCGTTCCGCCGGCATCTCTGAGGCAGGGTAAATCCGCCGGCCGGTTCCACACGTCAACGGACGCCTGTAGGGCACCGACGACCGCGTGCGTGGCGCGTTGCTCTCCGCCGCCCCGGTCGGCCGAGTACAAGCCCCAGATCGACCGGCTCAACGCCGAACGCAGCGCCATCGCCGCCAGGGCCGACGTGGCCTTCCGCCTTGGTGGGCGTGAGCGCCGGTGTGCCACTGCACAGCGAGACGCCCCCCAAGGCGGGTGCCTGCCCTGCCAACAGCCAGTGTGGCCAGAGCATGACACACGGCGCCTATCTGGTGAGCGGAGGCGTGCGGGGGCGTGGTGATGGGCATTATCGCGGTGCACTGTCGCGCGTCGGCCGAGTGTGCACGGGGTGCGGGGATGTACGGGGCATCTGGGGGATTGCTTGAACATCATCGAGCATGAGTACGCGGATCTGGGGGCGTTGCAGACCCGTCGCGCTATTCACAGGGCGTACAGCTCACCAGCCGATGAAGTGGAAGAAGTGACGCTGGCACTGGCCCGCCGGTGGGCTGGAGCGCGGGGGACGGTCGTGGACGTCGGCTGCGGCACCGGGGACCTGCTGAGGCGGTGGGCCCGGGAGGGGCACGCCGGGCAGTTGGTAGGAGTGGACCGGTCCGCGGCCGCGGTGAGCGGGACGCGCGAGGACGGCATCGCGGTAGTGCGGGGGGACGCGTGCGAGCTGCCGCTGCGCGACGGGTCGGCAGACTGTCTGCTGGCGCGACACATGCTCTATCACGTGGCCGACCTGGGACAGGCGCTGGCGGAGTCGCGTCGGGTGGTGCGGCCGGGCGGCGTCTTCGTCGCAGTGGTCAACATGATGGGCACGACGCCCCGGCTGGCCCGACTCCTCCGCCGCTGCGTCGACAGCGAAGGCATTCCGGTACCGCCCTTCCCGCGCGTTGACTCCGAGAACCTGCGCCCGTTGCTGAAGCGCGCCTTCGGCGAGGTCGAGGAGACCGGCTATCAGGGGGAGTTGGTATTCCATGAGCCCGAGCCGCTGGCTGCACTCGCCGCCTCGTTGCTCGTGTTCTACGGGCTGGAACGGAAAACGGCCCGGCACAGCCGGGTGGTGGAGGCACTGAAAGAGGAGACGGCGCGGGCCTTCGCCGGCGGTACCGGACCGTGGCGGGACGTGAAGGGCTGGACCGTTTTCGTGGTGAGGAGATGAGGGAGAAGCCCATCACGGGGAAGGGCGCGCTGTGACCGGAGGCTCGCCTGGCGTCGGGGACACCCCGGGCTGCTGTGGGCTCGCTTTTGGCAGGGCCGACACACATGCGGGCCGACCACCCGACCTCACAGGCTTGGCGCCGCACCGAGACCGTGCCTCCACCCGGTTCGGAGGGGAAAGTGTCGATGACCGTACGTAGGACTTCAAGCCGGGCACGTGCTGTCGGGCTTGTCAGCGCATGGGTAGGGGCGGCAGCGTGCGCCGCGACGCTCAACGCCGTGCACTCGCCGCAGCCGTGGGTGATCGGGGTGAGTGCCGCAGTGGGAACGCTGGGCTCCGCGCTCAGTCTGCTGGCGACCACCGTGTTCCAGAGCGACAGCGCCGTCGGCGGGACGTTCGGCCATGTGACCCCTACCGTGATCCGCCAGCTCCCGGCGGAAACGGACCACTTCATCGGAAGGTGGGAGCTGGTCAAGCACATCCGGAGGTTGGTCCGGGGTCCCGGACTGCCCCAGGGGTGGCGTCGACGTTCCCGGCGACGCGGCGCAGGACCGCCCGGCCGATTACGGGTGGTGATGCTGTGGGGCCGCGGAGGCGTCGGGAAGACCGCACTGGCCGTGCGGCTCGCGCATGAACTTGCTCGTGACTTCCCCGACGGGCAGATGTACGTAGACCTGCGCGGCGCATCGGGTTCGACTCCACGGGCACCGGCGGACATCCTGGCCCTGCTGCTGCGCGACCTCGGAGTCGACCCCGGTGCGATCCCCGAGCATGTCGACGACCGCACACGGCTGTTCCGGTCGCGCACAGCGGGCCTGCGGTTGCTGATCGTGCTGGATAACGCGCGGGACGAGGCGCAGGTGCGGCCTCTGCTTCCCGGGGCGTCGACATCGCTGGTCATAGTGACCAGCAGGCCCCGTCTGTCCGGCATCGAGGGCGGCACGTCCTTCGAGCTGAGCGTGCTCGAACACGACCATGCCGTCGAACTGCTGGGGAGCCTCGCCGGTTTCGCTCGGGTGGCCGCTGAGCCGGCGGCGGCCTCGCACATCGTGCACGCCTGCGGCCTGCTGCCGCTGGCTGTACGGATCGCGGGCGCCCGCCTGGCCGGACGCCCGGGCTGGTCACTGGAGAACTTCGCCCTGCGGTTGGCCACTCAGCACCGCCGACTCGAGGAATTGCGGGCAGGCAGCCTCGACGTACGGACCAGCATCACGGTCGGCTACACCGCGCAGCCCGCCGTCAATCAGCGGGCATTCCTCCTCCTCGCCCTGTGTAACGCGCCGACCTTCACCGTCCTGCCGTTGCAGGCGGCCATGGACTGCACGCGGGCGCAGGCAGAGCGAAGCATGGACGAACTCGCCGAGGCACAGATGCTGGAGTGGCTGGGGCACAACGCCGCCGGCGAGTCCGTGTACCGCTACCACGACCTCGTACGGGACTACGCCGCCGAGTTACTCGCCGGCGGAGGTACGGGGACGGAGGACCATCGAGCGGAGCTCGGCAGGGTCATCGGGCACTGCCTGCACCTCGCGGATCGCGCCGAGCGCCGGTTGACGCCGGGCAGTCATCGCCAGGTCGCCCGCTTCCCCCGCTGGTCGGCGTCGCCCGAAGACAGCGGTCCGGACACGGAGCCGGACGTTCTCCAGCAGCTGGCTTCGGAGTACGAGTTCCTGCTGTGCACGGTCCGTGAGGCGCTGGACGCAGGCATGACCACGGCGGCATCAGAGCTGGCCAGTCTGCTCGCGGCGTACCAGGACACCCGCGCGCTGTGGAGCGACTGGGAGCGGACCCAGCGCCCGGTCCTGGAGGCATGCCGGGCGGATGGCGACGAACTGGGGGTGGCCGTCAGCCTCCGCGACCTGGCCGTACTGCGGCGGCTCCAGGGCCGACTGTCCGAGGCTGAGCAGCATGGGCTCGACGCGCTGGCGATCTTCGGCCGCGCTGGCCGGCCGGCGGACACTGCCGACTGCCTCTCCAACCTCGGCTGGCTGTACCGGGTCCGCGGTGAACGCGACCAGGCCCGCGCCTACCTGGCGCGAGCGCTCGCCGTCTCAGAGGAGTGCGGTATCCAGCGCACTCGCGGATGGGTTCTCCAGATGCGCGCCGATCTGGAGATCGATGCCGGCGCCCTGGACACGGCTCTGGCGCTGCTCCACCAGTCGCGCGAGGTCTTCGAAGCCATCGGCGAACGCCGTGGCCTGGGATGGACGTTGCGCATCACGGGGGACGCCTATCGCGAACAGGAACAGTACGACCGGGCGCTCGCACAATACGAGGCCGCTGCGGACCTGCTGCGGACCCACGACGACAGGCGCGGTGTCGCCCGCATCCTGGACGCCATCGGTGCCCTCTACCAGTGCATGGGTCAGGCCCAGGACGCCATGAGGTACTACGAGGACAGCCTCGCCGCCTTCCGGCAACTCGGCGACCTCCAGTGGCAGGCGTACACCCTCGGCGCACTGGCGGACCTCTACACAGGTGTGGACGAAACAGCGAAGGCCGACTCCTGCCGCACCGAGGCTGCGGCCCTTCTCACCGGGCTCACCGGCAGTGAGGCCCGCGCCCAGCCCGCCAGGCGGCTGTGACCAGTACTCCAGCCGAATTCTGGTGGCATTCGCCGGCGTGCAGCCCTGTTCGCACGGACTCGGCCTCGCCGACGAGGCCCCATCCGGCGGCCTGTCAGTCGTTCGGTCCCATCTTCCGGCCGAGGCCACTCGGTTCGGATATTCGTCGAGGTGGCTCGGCCAGGAAGTCGCCCTGCCGCCCCACAGCTCGATCAGGACCATGCCCCGGCCGACGCTCTCGATCCTCGTACGGCCCCGCTCCCGCCGTTCGTTCCTTCGGGCGGAGGCGGTCGGCCAGGACCGTGATCGTGGCCGTGAGGAAGACCAGCTGTGTCAGGGTGCGGGGGATCAGCTCGTCCCACCAGGTCTCGGCCGTGTCCGCCGCGTACACGTTGGCCGGGAACATCGCGATCAGCAGGAACGTGAGCAGCCCCGCCGCCGGGCCGGACGTCCTTCGCCACAGCAGCGCCAGGGCCGCCGCGAGCTCGGCGATGCCGGTCAGTGTGACGAGCAGGCCGGGGGACGGGAGGGCCGGCGGGACCATGGCGATGAGCTCGTCGCGCATGCCGATGAAGTGGGCTCCGCCGGTCAGCAGGAACATGGCCGCCAGGCCGGCGCGCAGGGCGGTGGGCAGGCGGTGGAGTCGGCTGAACCGGCCGGTCCGGCCGGACCGGCGGATGCTGAAGGCGCCGATGATCAGCGCGATGCAGGTGGTTCCGGCCAGGGCGACCAGGGGTTCCACGGGGTGCGTTCCCTTCGGCTGGGAGGAGGAGGGGTGGGGGAGGTGGGGGAGGTGGGGGAGGTGGGGGAGGTGGGGGAGGTGGGGGGGGAGAGGTGGGGGGGAGCAGGTCGCGCTATGCCGGGGGCTCGGTCCGGGCCGCCGCCGATCGGCGGACCGTGGCGTGGTCGATCTCCTGGATCTGGACGACCACGCCGTCCGGGTCGGTGACGCGGATGCTGCGGCCGAAGTTCTCCTCGACGAGGTCGTAGGCGTAGCCGGCCTTCGCGAGACGGTCGGCCACGGTCTCCAGGGGCTCGTCCGTGGCGAAGCCCAGTTCGGTCGTGCCGGGCGGGCGGCCCTGGGAGACGGTGGTGTCGTGGATCCCCAACTCCCCCGCGTCGGCCGACAGCTGGGCCCAGATGTCGACGCTCAGTTCGGGTTGCAGCACGAGTCCCAGGCCCGCGTAGAACTCTCGTGAGGCGGCGACGTCGGCGACGTATCGGATCGGGAGTACGGTCAGCATGGCGGTGGTCCTCTTCCGCGTCCCGGGGGCGGTCTGACGGACCTGCTCGGGACGCCGTTGCGGGGGTTGTGGCGGTCATCGGCAGTCTCGGGTCCGGCCGGCCGGTTCCGTACGCTGTGGGGGGCGGGTTTACGGGAATCGGACAGGGGGAGGGGCTCGGCTGATGGAATCCGTCAGGCTCGACGCCCTGGACCGCCGGCTGATCCACGCCCTCCAGCTCGACGGCCGCCTCCCCTTCAGCCGTATCGCCGCGGCCCTCGGCGTACCGGAGCGGACCGTGGCACGGCGGTATCACCGGCTGCGGTCGCGCCTGGCGTTGCGGGTCGTCGGTCTGGTCGACGGCGGGCGGACCGGGATGCTGGACTGGGTCGTCCGGGTCCGGTGTGCGCCCGAGGCGGTGGAGGCGCTCACCGTCCGGCTCGCCCGGCGCGATGACACCTCGTGGATCGCGCCGCTGGTGGGCGGCACCGAGATCACCTGCATGATCCGTACGCCGCAGCCGAGCACCGACAACCGGCGCTCGTTCTTCGAGCAGCTCGCCCGGACCGCAGGGGTACGGGAGGTCGACGCGGCGTGCGTCCTGCGCCCGGTCGCGGGGGTCGGAGGGTGGGCCGGGCGGATGAGCGCCCTCAGCGAGGCGGAGCAGGAGTTGCTACGGCCGTCCGGGCCGCCCCGAGTGCCTGTGGTGCCTGTGGTGCCTGTGGAGGAGGCACCGAAGGTGGGGGTGGAGGTGGGTCCGTGGGGGGCGGTGGGCGCGTACGCCGAGGCGTCCTCCGGGGCTGCGAACGCGGCCGCCGACGCCGGTCCGGAGCCTGCCGGCGCGGCCGCCGAGTCGGTGCTGGGTGCTGCCGACGCACGTCTGTTGCGTGCGCTGTCCCAGGACGCGCGGGCCGATCTGGGGCAGTTGGCGGCGGCCACGGGGTGGTCGGAATCCACCGTGCGGCGGCGCATCAGGGTGCTGCGGGAATCCAGGGTGCTCGCCTTCGAAGTGGAGGTGGATCCCGCCCTGTTCGGGTACCCCATCGAGGCCCTGATGTGGTTCGACGTGCCGCCGTCCGCCCTCCGGACGGTGGCCGACGCCCTGGCCGGGCACTCCCAGGTCGCGTTCGCCGCCCTCACCACCGGGCCCAGTTCCGTCTTCGCCATGGTGGAGTGCCGCAGCGTGCACGGGCTGCACGACTACGTGTCCACCGAGTTGGCCGCCCTGCACGGCATCACGCGCATCGAGACCGCGGTGACCCAGCGCCGTACGAAACGAGCCGGGCCGCTTCTGGCACCCGTGTCGGAGAACCGGGTGGGTACGGGGATGGGGTCGGTGCCGGGGGTGGGACCGGGGGCGGGACCGGGCAGGACCGCTGCCGAGTAGCGGTCCTGCCTCGGGGTGCCGGTCGGTCTCGTGGTGCCGGTCGGTCTCGGGGTGCCCGGGCGGTCTCCCGGTGCCGGTCGGCCTCGCGGCCGAGGCTCGGTGCGGCCCAGGCGGCCGACCTCAAGCCGTGGGCGGCCGACCTCAGGCCGTGGGCGGCCGACCTCAAGCCGTAGGACGCGGCGTGCGGGTCAGGCGGTGGAGGGACAGGGCTACGGCGGCGGCCAGCGCCCCGCACAGCGCCAGGGCCAGGAAGCCGTGCCCCACGCCCGTGGTCATCGCCCCGGAGGGAGCGGAGCCCGTGGCGAGTTCGCGTTGCACGGAGGTCGCCAGGATCGTCCCGATCACCGCGATCCCGAGCGCCGCGCCGCTCTCGTTGAACGTGTTGAGCAGGGCCGAGCCGACGCCCGACTCCTCGGGGCGCACGGGGGACGCGCCGATGCCGTACAGCGGTACGAAGCACGTGGGCAGGCCCGCCCCGATGACGGCCAGCGCGATCACGGCCGCCGTGACGCTCGACGGCCCCGTGGCGAGCACCGCCGCACCGATGATCTGGGCGATCGCGCCGGCCAGATAGGCGCCCCCGGGCCCGACCCTGTTGATCAGTTGGGGCACGAAGAGGGCGAAGACCAGTGAGGCGAGGCCCATCGGGAGCAGCGCTAGGCCGGTGGCGAAGGCGCTCATGCCGTGGGCGACCTGGAAATAGTTGCTCGCCAGGTAGGAACTGCTCATCATCACCACGGCCGCGAGCAGCAGGCCCACGCTGCTGAGCCAGTACGTCGGGATCCGCAGCAGGTGCAGCGGCAGCAGCGGGTCGGGCTTCCCCAGCTCCGTACGGGCCACGACCGTGAGCAGGACGACGGACAGGGCCATGCTCGACCACGCGGTGACCGACGCCATCCCGTCGTGGAGCCGGATGAGCCCGAACGACAGGCAGGCCAGGCCCGTCGTCGCCAGGAGGGCCGTGGGCAGGCGCAGGGAACGGCGGCCGGCCGGCGCCATGGCGGGGAGGCTGCGCAGTGCCGTGGCTCCGGCGGCGAGGCTCACCGGAATGTTGATGAGGAAGGCCCAGCGCCAGCTGATCGCCGAGACGATGAGGCCGCCCAGCACCGCGCCGAGGATCGCGCCGATGACGCCCAGGCCGCTCCAGAGCGCGAGGGCCGCCTTGCGCTGCTCCTCGTTCCCGTACACCGTCAGCACGATCGACAGCGCCGCGGCGGACAGCACCGCCGCGCCCAGGCCCTGGAGCGCGCGGCCCGCGATCAGCAGCTCCTGGTTCCCCGCGAGCCCGCACAGGACGGACGCGACGGCGAAGGTCAGCAGCCCGGCCAGGAAGGCCCGCCGCCGCCCGATCACGTCGGAGACCCGGCCCCCGAACAGCAACAGGCTGCCGTACACCAGGATGTAGGCGCTGATCGTCCACTGGAGCGCGGCGGGCCCCGCGGGGAGCTCGGCGCCGATCGAGGGCAGCGCGACGTTCACGACGGTGACGTCCAGCATCACCATGAGCTGGGCCACGCCCACGGCCGCCATCGGCGTCCAGGACGCCTTGGGTCGCTCACCGCCGTCGAGCCGTTCGTGTTCCTGGTCCTGTTCGTGTTCCTGGTCCTGTTCGTGCTCCTGGTCCTGTTCGTGTGCCTGTCCCTGCTCGCGATTCCGATCCCGATCCCGATCGTGCTCCTGTCCCCGCTCGTGCTCCTGTTCCCGCTCGTGTTCGGTATTCGGCTGGGGTGGGGATGCGGTTTCGGTCATGGGTGTCCTCCCTGGGTGCCCTGCTCGGCAGCATTTTCATTCATGCGAATGAATCTAGAAACTAGCGACAACAGACCTAGACTGCAAGGCGTGGCGAACAATCCTCTTGCCGACCGATGGCTGTCCCTGGTGCGCCTCGGCGCGCTCATGAACCAGAGGATCGAGCACGCCCTGTCCGAGCGGTACGACCTCTGCGTGAGCGCGTACGAGATCATGGAAGTGCTGACGGCCGACCAGGAATGGCTGCGTCCGGGCGAGGTCAGTTCCCGTACCTCGCGCAGCCAGCCGCAGGTCTCACGGCTGCTGAAGCAGCTGGTCGACGCGGGGTACGTGACCCGTAAGCCGTCCCCCGGCGACGCGCGCGGCTCGCAGATCCGGCTCACCCCCGCCGGGCACGAGATGTTCCGGGCCGCCGCCGCGACCGTCGAGGACGTACTGGGGCAGATCGTCGAAGAGCACCCCGACGCGCGTACGTTGATCGCCTGAGCCGTACGTCACCGCCGCGCCCGGACGCGTAGGCCGCACGAGCCGCACGAGCCGCGCGGGCCGGGTGAGCCGTGTCCTCTACGCGCTGGACGCGAGGCGGAGCGGTCCTGTTCGGACAGTCGCTTTCCGGACAAAACCCGGTCCCCCGGTCGGGCCGGACAACCCCGCGATTCGAACACCGCCTCTCACAGGGCGGACACAGCGTCGCCACATATGAGTCGCGGCAGTGCTGTTCGTCCACGTTCCATCACGCACTCGGAAACCGGAAGTACGAGGAATGATGACCAGACCACAGCAGCGCCGCACCACGCGCCTCGCCCGTCCCTCCATCGCCGTCGCCGCGGCCGTCGTCGTGACCGCGGGCGTCGTCGCCGCCTCGCCCGACACGAAGAAGGCGGAGCCGTCCCCGAAACTCAGCCTGATCGCCGCCTCCACCTCGGTGACGCTCGACTCCTGGCGGGGTGACTCCGGCGTCTATCTGGACCTCGGTACGTATCTCACCTCGGAGAACGGGCCCTTCGAGCTCAAGGTGACCCGTAAGTCCTACAAGGACCCGGTCGTCGCCGCGCAGATCATCCGGGACGGGAAGAAGACCCGGACCAAGGCGTTGCCGGCCGGGCTGGTGAAGAACTTCTCCGGGCTCCCGGACTTCGCGCAGATCAGCGTCACCGACACGGCGGGCAGGAAGGTGCTCGAGAAGACCGAGGCGTTCTGTCCCAACAACGCCTCCGGCCGCGTACGGCCCGACGCTCCGGCGACCTCGAAGTATCCGCAGAGCTGTCCGGTCAACCCGTTCACCCTCGGCTCCGTGTGGGGCGTCGAGAACGGCTGGGCCTCCAACACCTACGCCGGGTACTACTCCGGCCCGGTCGCGCTGGCCCCCGGCACGTACACCGCCAAGATCTCGGTGACCAAGAAGTACCGCGACCTCTTCGGGATCGAGGACAAGCCGCAGACCGTCAAGGTGACGGTGCGCGAGCGCGGTGGAGAGGGCGAGGAAGGCGCGTCCGCCTCCTCCTCCCTCAAGGCCACCCCCGACGCCCACGCAGAACACGCCGGACACGCAGAACACGCAGGACACGCCTCGGCCGACACCAAGGCCACCCCCGACGCCCACGCCGGACACGCGGGACGCGAAGGACACGCCGGACACGGCTCAGCAGACACCGCGGCCGCCACCGCCCCGGCCCCCGCCCACGCCCACCCCGGCGCCCCCGTGCGCCCCGACGCCCCCGCCTCCGCGACGAACGGCGCCGTCCCCACGTACAACGTCGGCCACGGGCCCTACCCGCCCGCGCCGCCCGCCCTCCCCTGGGCGCTCAAAAAGCAGACGCTCGACCGGAAGCAGTCCTTCTCCGCCGCCGGGATCGGGGACCGCGCCGGGCAGACCGACGGGTCCCGCCAGGCGCCCGGCGCCCAGCCCAACGCGAAGCGGCCCAGCGGCAGGGCGGCCGTGCCGGACGTGCCGAAGCCCGACCTGCGCTCGCTGCCCGCGTACGGCATCACGGTCAGCGACGGTTACGAGGACGTGCCCGGCAAGGACTACCTCGCCTTCAGCGCCAACGTGTGGAACGCCGGTCCGGCCAAGCTCGTCGTCGACGGGTTCCGCTCCCCCGGCAAGGAGCTGATGGACGCCTACCAGTACTTCTACGACGCCAACGGCAAGCAGGTCGGCTACACCCCGACCGGCACCATGGAGTGGGACCCGCGCCCCGGCCACGAGCACTGGCACTTCACGGACTTCGCCAGCTACCGGCTGCTGAAGGCCGACCAGAAGGAGACCGTGCGCAGCGGCAAGGAAGCCTTCTGCCTCGCCAACACCGACGCCGTCGACTACACGGTGAAGAACGCCAACTGGCACCCCGGCAACACCGATCTCTCCACCGCGTGCGGCCAGGAGAACTCGATCTCCGTGCGTGAGGTGCTGGACGTCGGCTCCGGCGACACCTACACCCAGGACCTGCCCGGCCAGTCCTTCGACATCACGGACCTGCCGAACGGCACGTACTACATCCAGGTCCTCGCCAACCCGGAGAACCGCCTCAAGGAGACCGACCACACCAACAACAGCGCACTGCGCAAGGTCGTCCTGGGCGGCGAGAAGGGCGCCCGTACGGTGAAGGTCCCCGCCCATCACCTGGTGGACGCCAACTGACACCCCTCCTCGCACCGCGCGCCACCGGCCCCGGAGCAGTCGTTCCGGGGCCGGTGGCGTGTCAGGGCCGTCCCAGCCGGAGATCGATCCAGGGGATCGTGTCGCCGGCGAGCAGATAGCGCTCGGTCTCCGTGAAGCCGTGCTTCAGCGCGAACCGGAGCCCGTCCTCGTTGGAGGACAGCACGACCGTCTCGATCACCTCGGCGCCCAGCTCACGCGCCCGGGCCAGACCGCGGGTGTACAGCTCCGTGCCGAGCCCCCGGCCGCGGTACTCCGCCAGCACCCGGGCGATCACCGTGGCGGTGCCGTCCACCGGCGGGCGGACCGTGGTGCAGCCGGCGAGGGCGCCGCCGAGGTGGGCGACCTCCAGGTGGTTGCGCCCGGCCCGCTCCCGCACGTCGTCCAGAGAGAGCGGGTGCGTCGGGATGATCAGGTTGTGGACGTACCGCCATGCCTCCAGGCCGGCGGCGTCGTCGGGTACCGCGACGCGGAGGTCGGAGAGGGGAAAGGAAGTCATGGGCGCACTAGACCCGAGGTCGCGGCAAGCGTCAAACACGTTTCCGTACAGGGCGGCTGGGAAGCGGGGACAGCGGCCGAACGGGACCCGGAGGCTACGCCCGCACGGGACCCGGGACGGCCGCCGCACGGCCCGGTTCAACGCGGATCGCGTTCGGTGACGCGCCCCGTCGCGTCCGCGTCCAGGTGGGCCGTGCCCTCCTCGCCGGTCACCGTCACCCGCACCCTCGGCCCCTCCCCTGCCCCGGCCCCCGGCGTGACGTCGATGCGCCAGCTCCCGGGGTCGCCCACGCCCAGGGTCGTGCGGGCCTCGCGGACCAGGCCGGGGAAGAGTTCGTACGGGAGTGCCTGGAGGTGCACCGTCCGGCCGGGCGGGAGGGCGGAGTCGCCGCGCACCGCCATGCGGTGGTCCTCGATGGTGATCGCGGTGACGTACGCGGTGTCCACCCGGGTCTCCAGCTCCGTCGCGGTCGCCCGCATCCGCCCGAAGGCGAGGAGGGAGGACGAGGGCCCCGAGACGGTGGTGGAGGTGGAGAACGTACGGGACGACGGGGAGGAAGGCCGCTTCGACGCGGCCGGGGCGTCGTCCGGGGTGAACAGCTCCCCTCGGAAGAGCAGGACGACCAGCGCCGCCCCCGCCAGCAGCGCGACCAGCCCCAGCAGGCACCACGCGCCCTCGACCGCGTCCGGGTCGCTCACCAGGGTGGATTCGGGCGCCGGGTCGATCTCCGCCGCCTCGGCCCGGCGGCTCCACTCCGGGGCGGGCCGGGTGACGATGCGGACGTCCCAGGGCTGGTCCGGGCGGTACTCCACGACCGCGGTCCCGCCCGGCCGGAAGGCGGGGATGTCGACCAGGTTGATGGACTGGCTGATCTTCACGCGGTACGCCGGCCGGCCGTCCTCCGGCTCCGGGGCCACGGTCAGCCGGAACTGCACCGGTACGTCGGCGGTTTCGCCGCCCGTCGCCCGCAGGTCCTCGATCCGGGCCAGGGCGGTCCGCCCGGCCGGCGGCTCCCCGCGCGCCGAACCCCGCCGCCCGCCGAGAGCGGCGAGGAGGATCAGAAGGACCAGGACCCCGCCCCCGATGCCGATGACGGGCGGCCGCTCCAGGATGATGCCGACCACGAGGGCGGCGATCGCCGCACCGGTGACGCTGGAGAGGACCGTCAGGCGCAGCGCGGCCGGAAGGCCACCGGCAGCTGAACGTGCCTTCCCGATCGGCCTGTTGGCTTCACCCGTACCCGTTCGTCCCTGCCCCGTCGTCCCCATGACCGTGATTGTGCCGGTCGGAGGCGGAACGGGGCAGGGGGCGGAAGGGGAACGGGAGGGAGGGAGGGTCAGTCCTCGCCCTCCAGGTTGCCCTCCGTCTCCAGGTACACCTGGCGCAGCGCTTCCAGGACCGCCGGGTCCGGCTTGGCCCACATGCCGCGCGACTCGGCCTCCAGCAGGCGTTCCGCGATGCCGTGCAGGGCCCAGGGGTTGGCCTCCTGGAGGAACTGGCGGTTCTCCGGGTCGAGTACGTACGTCTCGGTGAGCTTGTCGTACATCCAGTCGGCGACGACGCCGGTCGTGGCGTCGTACCCGAAGAGGTAGTCCACCGTGGCCGCCAGCTCGAACGCGCCCTTGTAGCCGTGGCGGCGCATCGCCTCGATCCACTTGGGGTTGACGACCCGGGCGCGGAAGACGCGGGAGGTCTCCTCGACGAGTGTGCGGGTGCGGACGGTCTCGGGGCGGGTGGAGTCCCCGATGTACGCCTCCGGGGCCTTGCCCTTCAGCGCGCGCACGGTGGCGACCATGCCGCCGTGGTACTGGAAGTAGTCGTCCGAGTCCGCGATGTCGTGCTCGCGGGTGTCGGTGTTCTTCGCGGCGACCTCGATGCGCTTGTACGCGGTCTCCATCTCCTCGCGGGCCGGGCGGCCGTCCAGCTCGCGGCCGTAGGCGTAACCGCCCCAGACCGTGTACACCTCGGCGAGGTCGGCGTCGGTGCGCCAGTCGCGGGAGTCGATGAGCTGGAGGAGGCCCGCGCCGTACGTGCCGGGGCGGGAGCCGAAGATCCTTGTGGTGGCCCGGCGTTCGTCGCCGTGCTCCGCCAAGTCCGCCTGGGCGTGAGCCCGTACGTAGTTCTGCTCGGCCGGTTCGTCCAGCGAGGCGGCCAGGCGTACGGCGTCGTCGAGCAGCCCGATCGTGTGCGGGAACGCGTCCCGGAAGAAGCCCGAGATGCGGAGCGTCACGTCGATGCGGGGACGGCCCGACTCCTCGTACGGGATGGGCTCCAGGCCCGTCACGCGGCGCGAGGCGTCGTCCCAGACGGGGCGGATGCCGAGCAGTGCGAACGCCTCGGCGATGTCGTCGCCCGCCGTGCGCATCGCGCTGGTGCCCCAGAGGGAGAGGCCGACCGAGGTGGGCCAGTCGCCGTTGTCGGTGCGGTAGCGGGTCAGCAAGGAGTCCGCCAGGGCCTGGCCCGTCTCCCACGCCAGCTTGGAGGGGACCGCCTTGGGGTCGACCGAGTAGAAGTTGCGGCCGGTGGGGAGGACGTTGACCAGGCCCCGCAGCGGCGAGCCGGACGGGCCCGCCGGGACGAAGCCGCCGTTCAACGCGTGTACGGCGTGGGTGAGTTCGTCGGTCGTGGCCGCCAGGCGCGGGACCACCTCGGTGGCCGCGAACGTGAGGATGTCGGCCACCGCGTCCGGCAGTCCGGCGGCGACACCGGCGACGGCCGCCGGGTCCCAGTCGGCGTCGTCCATCGCCTGGACCAGGGCGCGGGCCTGCTCCTCGATCGCGTCGGCCGCGGTGCGGGTCGCGGCCGACTCGTCGAGCCCGAGCGCCTCGCGGAGCCCCGGCAGCGACGCCGTGCCGCCCCAGATCTGGCGGGCGCGCAGCACGGCGAGGACCAGGTTGACCCGGTCGTCGCCGGCCGGCGGGTTGCCCAGCACGTGCAGGCCGTCGCGGATCTGGACGTCCTTGATCTCGCAGAGCCAGCCGTCGAGATGCATGATGAAGTCGTCGAAGCCCTCGTCCTCCGGCCGGTCCTCAAGACCGAGGTCGTGGTCGAGCTTCGCGGCCTGGATCAGCGTCCAGATCTGCGCGCGGATCGCGGGCAGCTTCGCCGGGTCCATCGCGGCGATCTGTGCGTGCTCGTCGAGGAGTTGCTCCAGGCGCGCGATGTCGCCGTAGCTGTCGGCGCGGGCCATCGGCGGCACCAGGTGGTCGATCAGCGTGGCGTGGACGCGGCGCTTGGCCTGGGTGCCCTCGCCCGGGTCGTTGACCAGGAACGGGTAGACCAGGGGGAGATCGCCCAGGGCCGCGTCAGGTCCGCAGGCGGCGGAGAGGCCCGCGTTCTTGCCCGGCAGCCACTCCAGGTTGCCGTGCTTGCCCAGGTGGATCATCGCGTCCGCGCCGAAGCCGTTGTCGTCGGCGGAGGCGGCGATCCAGCGGTAGGCGGCCAAGTAGTGGTGGGACGGCGGGAGATCGGGGTCGTGGTAGATCGCGATCGGGTTCTCGCCGAAGCCGCGCGGCGGCTGGATGAGGATGAGCAGGTTCCCGCGCCGCAGGGCCGCGAGGACGATGTCGCCCTCCGGGTTGGCGGACCGGTCCACGAACATCTCGCCGGGGGCCGGGCCCCAGTGCCGCTCCACGGCGGTGCGCAGCTCCTCGGGGAGCGTGGCGAACCAGCGGCGGTAGTCGGCGGCCGGGATACGGACCGGGTTCTTCGCCAACTGCTCCTCGGTCAGCCACTCCTGGTCGTGGCCGCCCGCCTCGATCAGGGCGTAGATCAGCTCGTCGCCGTCGCCGGAGACCAGCCCCGGGATGTCCGCCTCGGGCCCGAAGTCGTAGCCCTCGGCGCGCAGTCGGCGCAGCAGGGCCACGGCGCTGGCGGGGGTGTCGAGGCCCACCGCGTTGCCGATCCGGGAGTGCTTGGTCGGGTAGGCGGAGAGCACGAGCGCGATGCGCTTCTCGGCGTTCGGGATGTTCCGCAGCTTCGCGTGGCGTACGGCGATCCCGGCGACCCGGGCCGCGCGCTCGGCGTCGGCGACGTACGCGGGGAGCCCGTCCTCGTCGATCTCCTTGAAGGAGAAGGGGACGGTGATCAGCCGGCCGTCGAACTCCGGCACCGCGATCTGGGTGGCCGCGTCCAGCGGGGAGACGCCCTCGTCGTTCTCCTCCCACGCGACGCGCGGGCTGGTGAGGCAGAGCGCCTGGAGGATCGGCACGTCGAGCCCGGTCAGCGCGCCCGCGTCCCACGACTCGTCGTCGCCGCCGGCCGACGCCTCGGCGGGCCGGGTGCCGCCCGCCGCGAGGACGGTGGTCACGATGGCGTCGGCGGCGCGGAGTTCCTCGATGAGCTCGGCCTCCGGGGTACGGAGAGACGCGACGTACAGCGGGAGCGGGCGGGCCCCGGCGTCCTCCACGGCGGTGCACAGGGCGTCGATGAACGCCGTGTTCCCGCTCATGTGGTGGGCGCGGTAGTAGAGGACGGCGACGGTCGGAGCGCCCTCGTCCACCGCACGGGCGGAACGTTCCAGCGGGCCCCACGCGGGGGCCGGGGCGGGCGGCTCGAAGCCGTGGCCGGTCAGCAGCACGGTGTCGGACAGGAACCGGGCCAGCTGCTCCAGGTTGGCGGGCCCCCCGTGCGCGAGGTAGGCGTGCGCCTCGGCGGCGATGCCGATCGGGACGGTGGAGGCGGCCATCAACTGGGCGTCCGGGGCCTGCTCACCGGTCAGGACGACGACGGGGCGACCGGTGGCCAGCACCGCGTCCAGCCCCTCCTGCCACGCGCGTACGCCGCCGAGGAGGCGTACGACGACGAGGTCGACGCCGTCCAGCAGCTCCGGGAGGCCGTCGAGGTCGACGCGGGAGGGGTTGGCGTACCGGTAGCTGACCGGCCCCTCGGACGCTCGGGCGCTCAGCAGGTCGGTGTCGGACGTCGACAGGAGCAGGATCATGCTGAGTCAGGTCCTTCCTCGGGGTGTCCACGCCCCGGGCGGTGTCGGAGGGGTCTCCCCAACGCCCGGCGTGAGGCCGTGCGGCGCACCCGGCGGGAGACCGGGCGCTCGGGGAAGGGAGTTCCTGACTCGCCCGGCCGGTGGTGGCGGCCGGGCTCACAGTGGCGGGACCGCGCCGGAATCACACCGGGCTTCCTCCCCTGTCGCCGTCTGGCGATGGCGGCCTGAACGGACCACCGCCTGCATCCTAAGCGGCCGGAGCCGGGCGGGGCAGGGGGCGGGGGTGCGGTGGTGATCACTGTTCGCGGGCGGTGGGGCGGACCGTCGTGATCCCCTGTCCCGCAGGTCACAGGCGCGAGCCCGCCGCCGGGAGAGGTGTGGTCGGTATGCTCGCCGCCATGCCCGATTCCGCCCCCTCGCCCCTGGTCCCGGGCGGCGTCTCCCCCCGCGCCGGGGGCGACGCCTGCCCGGGAACGCTGCGGCTGCACCGGGCCGACGACGGGGCGCTGGCCCGCGTGCGCGTCCCCGGGGGCGTGCTGAGCGCGGACCGGGCGGACGCGCTGCTGGCGGCGGCGAGCCGGTTCGGGGACGGTGAGCTGCATCTCACCTCGCGGGGCAACGTACAGCTGCGCGGCCTCGGTGCGGAGTGCGGCGGCGCGCTCGCCGGGGTGCTCGGCGACGCCGGTCTCCTGCCGTCCGCCGCGCACGAGCGGGCCCGCAACATCGTGGCGTCGCCGCGGGCCGGACTGGACGGATCGCCGGCGCTCGGGGCGTGGCTGAGCGAACTCGACCGGCTGGTGTGCGAAAGCGCCGCCGCCGCCGCGCTCTCCGGCCGCTTCCTCTTCGCCCTGGACTCCGGGCGCGGTGACGTGGACGCGCTGGGCGCGGACGTGACCCTGATCGCGGAGGGCCCGGGAGCCGCCCTGCTGCGGGTCGGGGCCGACGACGAGCTGTTCCGGGTGCCCGCGGCCGATGCCCCGCGCGCCGCGCTGCTGGCCGCCGAGGTGTTCCTCCGCGCGGCCCGGGACTCCGGCGCGTGGCGCGTGAAGGACCTGCCGGACGACGTCGTGAGGGACCTGCCCGGCGACGTACGGGCCGAGGTGGTCCGGGTCATCGGGTCGGCGGCCGGCCCGGTCGTGCGCCGCCCCCGCCCGCGTACGGCAGCCGTTCCGGCGCCCGGACCGCTCGGCCCCACCGCGATCAGCGTCGGCGTACCCCTGGGGCGGCTCGCCCCCGCCCAGTGGCGGCTGCTCACGGAGACCGCCAGGCGGTACGGCGGCGAGCTGCGGCTCACCCCGTGGCGCGGGATCGTCGTCCCCGGCCCCTTCCCACGGGACGAGGCGGCACAGGCGCTCCGCATGCTGGACGCGGCCGGGCTGATCACCGGGCCCGACTCCCCGTGGACCGGCGTGGGGGCCTGCATCGGCCGCCCGGGCTGCGGGAAGTCGCTGTCCGACGTACGGGCCGAAGCGGGGGCCGCTGTCGGACCGCCCGGGCGGCTACCTGTGTACTGGTCCGGGTGCGAGCGCCGCTGCGGCCACCCCCACGGGGAGTGGATCGACGTGGTGGCCACGCCCGAAGGGCACCGGATCTCCCACGTACGGGGGGAGCGGCGGGACGCCCCGGCGACGGTGACGGCGGCGTCCGTACGCGAGGACTCGGCGTCCGTACGCGACGAACCGGCGGCACTCGCGGCGGCGGTGGCCGCGGCCCGCGCCTGAACACTCATCCTTGATGAGCTCACGGCAGACGAGCTCACGGCAGACGAGCTCACAGCAGAAGAACTCACGGCAGAAGAAAGCGACAGCACTGTGCACCAGTACGAGAAGGACGGACCGGCGATCTACCGCCAGTCCTTCGCCACCATCCGCGCGGAGGCGGATCTGGCCGGGCTGCCCGCCGACGTCAGCCAGGTCGCCGTCCGCATGATCCACGCCTGCGGCATGGTCGACCTCGTGACGGACCTCGCCTTCTCGCCGAACGTCGTGGCCGACGCCCGCGCGGCCCTGCGCTCCGGCGCACCGATCCTCTGCGATGTGGCGATGGTCGCCAGCGGGGTCACCCGCAAGCGGCTGCCCGCCGACAACGACGTGCTGTGCACGCTGTCCGACCCCGCTGTTCCGGAGCTCGCCGCGAAGATGGGGACCACGCGCAGCGCGGCGGCCCTGGAGCTGTGGCGGGACCGTATGGAGGGGGCCGTGGTCGCGGTGGGGAACGCGCCGACCGCCCTGTTCCGGCTGCTGGAGATGATCGAGGAGGGGGCCCCGCGCCCCGCCGCCGTCATCGGCGTCCCGGTCGGGTTCATCGGCGCGGCCGAGTCCAAGGAGGCCCTGGCCGGGCACGCGTCGGGCCTGGAGCACCTGATCGTGCGCGGCCGGCGCGGCGGCAGCGCGATAGCGGCGGCGGCGCTCAACGCCATCGCCAGCGAGGAAGAGCAGTGACCGGGTTCAGCAGCAGTGGTGGCGAAGGCAGGCTCTACGGCGTCGGGCTCGGCCCCGGCGACCCGAACCTGATGACGCTGCGGGCCGTCCAGGCCATCGGCGAGGCCGACGTCGTCGCCTACCACAGCGCCCGCCACGGCCGCTCGATCGCCCGGTCCATCGCGGCGGCGCACCTGCGGCCCGACCACATCGAAGAGGCCCTGGTCTACCCCGTCACGACGGAGACCACGGACCACCCGGGCGGCTACCGGGGGGCGCTGGAGGAGTTCTACGAGAAGGCCGCCGCCCGCCTCGCCGCGCACCTGGACGCGGGCCGGACCGTCGCGGTCCTCGCCGAGGGCGACCCGATGTTCTACGGCTCGTACATGCACATGCACAAGCGCCTGGCGGACCGGTACGCCACCGAGGTCGTCCCGGGCGTGACGTCCGTCAGCGCGGCGGCGGCCCGCCTCGGCACCCCGCTCGTCGAGGGCGAGGAGATCCTCACGATCCTGCCCGGCACGCTGCCCGAGGAGGAGCTCACGGCCCGCCTCGCGGCGACGGACACGGCGGTGGTGATGAAGCTGGGGCGTACGTTCCCGACGGTGCGCGGCGCGTTCGAGGCGTCGGGCCGGCTGGCTGAAGCGCGGTACGTGGAGCGGGCGACGATGGCCGGGGAGCGCACCGGCGACCTCGCGGACATCGATCCGGCGTCGGTCCCGTACTTCGCGGTGGCGGTGCTGCCGAGCCGCGTCGACGCGCCGCGCCCTCCGGTCTCCTCCGGTGGTGAGGTCGTGGTCGTCGGCACCGGTCCGGCGGGACCGCTGTGGCTGACGCCCGAGACGCGCGGGGCGCTGGCGGCGGCCGACGACGTGGTCGGCTACACCACCTATCTGGACCGGGTCCCGGTCCGCCCCGGCCAGGCCCGGCACGGCTCCGACAACAAGGTGGAGTCCGAACGCGCCGAGTTCGCCCTCGACCTGGCCCGGCGCGGCCACCGCGTCGCGGTGGTCTCCGGCGGCGACCCGGGGGTCTTCGCGATGGCGACGGCGGTGCTGGAGGCGGCCGCGCAGGAGGAGTACGCGGACCTTCCCGTACGGGTGCTGCCCGGGGTCACCGCGGCCAACGCGGCGGCGGCGCGCGCCGGCGCACCGCTGGGCCACGACTACGCCACGATCTCCCTCTCGGACCGCCTCAAGCCGTGGGAGGTCATCGCGGAGCGCCTGCGCGCGGCGGCCTCGGCGGACCTGGTGCTCGCTCTGTACAACCCGGGCTCCCAGTCCCGTACATGGCAAGTCGGCAAGGCCCGTGACCTGCTCCTGGAGCACCGCTCCCCGGACACCCCGGTGGTGCTGGCGCGCGATGTGGGCGGTCCGGCGGAAAGCGTGCGCACGGTGCGGCTGGCCGATCTGGAGCCGGGCGAGGTGGACATGCGGACGCTGCTCATCGTGGGCTCGTCGCAGACGCGGTGGGTGCGGCGGGGGGAGGGCGGTCAGTCCGTCGTGTGGACGCCCCGCCGCTATCCGGAGGCGGCCGCTCCGTCCGCGTAGAGCTCGTGTACCCACCGCACGGCCTCCTCGGGCGTACGGGCCACCGGCACCCCTTCTGGCACCGGTGGCCGCCGGACCACCACGACGGGGATCCCCGCCTCGCGGGCGGCGGTGAGCTTGGGGGCGGTGGCGGCCCCGCCGCTGTCCTTGGTGACGAGGACGTCGATGCGATGGCGGCGGATGAGTTCCCGCTCCCCCGCGAGGTCGAAGGGCCCCCGGTCGAGCAGGACCTCCATCCGGGCCGGGCAGGGCGGCTCCGGCGCGTCGACGGACCGTACGAGGAACCACAGCGCGTCGAGGTCGGCTCCCGCGAAGGCGGCGAGCCCCATCCGCCCGGTGGTGAGGAAGACCCGCTCCCCGAGTGCGGGCAGCAGCCCGGCGGCCTCGGCGAGCGAACCGGCGGAGTGCCAGCGGTCGCCGTCCTGGGCGGCCCAGCCGGGGCGGCGGAGCGCCAGGAGGGGAACACGGGCCAGCGCGGCGGCCTCGGCCGCGTTCCGGCTCATGGTCGCGGCGAAGGGGTGGGTGGCGTCGACGAGGGCGTCGACGCGGTGCGCGCGCAGCCAGTCCGCGAGCCCCTCGCCGCCTCCGAAACCGCCGACGCGTACGTCACCGGGCGGGAGGCGCGGCGCGGCGACGCGGCCCGCGAGCGAGGTGGTGACGCGAACGCGCCGGTCACCGGCAAGGCTCTCGGCCAGCCGGCGCGCCTCGGTGGTACCCCCCAGAACAAGGACATGCGTCACAAGAACATGCGCCATCGTCGGAACGGACTCCTTTCATGAACGCTTCCCCCGAGCGCCTCTCATGAGCGCTGAGGCACAGGGCGGTCGCAGCGCCCAACTCAAACACACCGGTCTGCGCCCCGGCTGGACGACCGGAGCCTGTGCGACGGCGGCGACCACGGCCGCGTACACCGCGCTGCTGACCGGCGACTTCCCGGACCCGGTGCGCATCACGCTGCCGCGGGGCCAGACACCGGCGTTCGCGCTGGCGGTGGAGGAGCTGGCGGCCGGGCGGGCGAGCGCCGGGGTGGTGAAGGACGCGGGGGACGACCCGGACGTGACGCACGGGGTGCTGGTGAGGGCGACCGTACGGAGGCTGCCGCCGGGGTCCGGGGTGGTGTTCCGGGCGGGCCCGGGCGTGGGCACGGTGACGCTGCCCGGCCTGCCCCTGGACGTGGGCCAGCCCGCCGTGAACCCGGTGCCGCGCCGGCTGATGCGCGAGCACGTGGAGCGGGTGGCGGCGGAGCACGGGGAGGCGGGGGACGTGGAGGTGACGGTGTCGGTGGACCACGGCGAGGAGATCGCCCGCTCGACGTGGAACGGCCGGCTGGGGATCCTGGGCGGCCTGTCGATCCTGGGCACGACGGGGGTGGTGGTCCCGTACTCCTGCTCGGCGTGGATCGACTCGATCCGGCGGGGCGTGGACGTGGCGCGGGCGGCGGGCCTGACGCATGTCGCGGGGTGCACGGGGTCGACGTCGGAGAGGACGGTGGCGGCGGAGTACGGGCTGCCGGACATCGCGCTGCTGGACATGGGGGACTTCGCGGGCGCGGTGCTGAAGTACGTACGCCGCCACCCGGTCGCCCGTCTGACGATCTGCGGCGGCTTCGCCAAGCTCTCCAAGCTGGCGGCCGGCCACCTGGACCTGCACTCGGCCCGCTCCCAGGTCGACAAGCCCTTCCTGGCCGGCCTGGCCCGGCGGGGCGGCGCGGACGAGGAGCTGGCCTCGCGGATCGCCACCGCCAACACGGGCCTGGAGGCGTTGCGGCTCTGCGAGGCGGCGGGGGTGCCGCTGGGCGACCTGGTGGCCGCCCGCGCCCGCGACGAGGCGCTGTCCGTCCTGCGGGGCGCGCCGGTGGCGGTCGACGTGATCTGCGTCGACCGGGCGGGGGCGGTGGTGGGGCGGGCCTAGCGCCGGTCGCCGGAGGGGAAGGCGGGTGGGCGGGAGGCGAGGCGCGCCAGGGCCGCTTCTTACGGGAGGAGTTGGGCATACGCCGGCTCAGGCGCGAGCTTCCGGACGTCAGAGGCGCGGAAGCGTGGAGGACTGGGGGAACGCGTGAGAGCGGTCGCATTCAAGGAGATCGGCGGACCGGAGGTCCTGCTCCTGGTGGAGCTGCCCACTCCGGAGCGGCCCGGGCGGATCGCGGTGTACGGCGAGGCGGCCCGCCACCCCGGCCTGCTCCTGGTGGAGCTGCCCACTCCGGAGCCCGGCCGGAACACGGGGAAGGCCGTGCTGAGGGTCGGGGCTGATCTCGAAAACGTACGCACGGTCTCGCTCGGTCGACGCATCCGAGGGCCCGGATCCCAACTGCCTTGGCGGGAGCGGCCGTAGCGTCCGGCCGCGATCGCCACGACCGGACGGGGGCGCTCGGGGCAGCGGCGGCACGGGCGGCGAACCGCGGGAAAGCGGGGCGACGGCCGACGCCCGGCTGGCACTCTGGTGCATATGACCACGCCACTGACCGCACGCCAACGACTCGCCGAGCTCCACCGCTATGCGGCCGTAACCGGCGAGGACTTCACCGACCAGAACCTCGCGTCCACGCGGACAGCTCAACTGCGCTTCTCCCGCTGCACGTTCAAGGGCGCGGATCTGCGCCACGCCACCCTGGACGGCGGCTCGTTCAAGTTCTGCGACCTCAGCGGCGCGGATCTGCGGGGGGCCTCCCTGCGCGGGGCCGTCCTGGCCGGCTGCGATCTGCGGGACGCGGACCTGCGGGACGCCGACCTGACGGACGCGATACTCAGCAGCGTCAACACCGGCATACCCTCGCTCGGCCCGACCGACGTCACCGGCGCCCGTTTCGAGGGAGCCTCCCTGCGCAACGTCCAGGCGGAGGACGTCACGGGCTGGCCCCCGGGGCCCGACGGGAACAGGTAGCCGCCGGCCCCTGACGAGAACGGCGGCCGCCACCACCGCCCCCGGTCACGCGATCCGGTCACCGCGAACGGTCTGCCAGGCCATCTCGCGCAGCACCCGCGTCCGGGAGGAGCCGGGCAGCGCGGACTCCAGCTCTTCCCAGGCCCGTCGCAGCAGACTCTCCGCCTCCCGCTCGCACGCCGTCGCCGCGCCGCAGTCGATCAGAGCACCCCGCACCTCGGCCAACTCCCGCTCGTCGGCGACCGGTTCGCGGACCAGACGCCACACCTCCTGGAGGCGTCGTGACGGCAGCAGGGCGACGGCGTGGGCGAGCGGCATGGTCGCCTTTCACGCCTCTCGGCCGAACAAGGTTCACGCTTCGTCGCGGTGGGTGAGGCGGCCTCCGGTGAGCCGCCAGTAGTGCCGGTGGTCAGTCAGCTGCCAGGTCTCGTCGGCGGCGACCGCCCGCGTGACCCATTCATGGAGCTGCGGGAGGGCCTGGGCCCGTAGGACAGCGCGGACTGCGGCCCGTTCGGTGGCGTCGACCGGGTGGACGCCGATGGTGATGCCGACCGAGTCCGGATGGACGCCGCTGCCGTGGTTACGGGAGTGGGGAGCGACCCACGCCGCTCCCAGGACGATGGTCCCGCTGTCGGGCCCGGTGAGGAACTCCAGATCCCTGACGCGGGCCATGTGAGGGCCGAGACACTCGTTGACGTCGGTGGTGGTCAGAGGCCAGGCACGGTGCCGGGGCAGTCGTCTGTTTCGCGCGGTCATGGCCAGCAGAATGACAGAAGGCCCACATCGGCCAACGGCCCCACTGCTTACGTGTGCCTGCTCCTGCTCCTGCACCTGTGCCTGTGCCTGTGCCTGCTCCTGTCCCTGCACCCGTGCCTGTGCCTGTGCCTGTGCGTCTACGTGACCGTCCGGACCGGGGCGCGTCCGAGCCCCTCGACGGTTTTCGGCCGACCGATAAAGTAATCGCCGGATAAAGAGATCACCCTGTGCGCCGACGCACCGACGCACGTCTCGGGAGGAAGTCGAAGCCATGGGAACTCGTCGCACGTCATTGCCCGGAGTGGGCGCTCAGTACGACTTCACCACCGAGACGGGGCAGCACATCTCCGTCGTCGTCCACCACGACGGACGCCGGTTCATCGGGTTCTACGAACAGGACGACCCCGATTCGTGCCGGTTGTCGGTGCCCCTGACGACGACCGAGGCCACCGCGCTGGCCCACCTCATCGACCCCGCGCCGATCGACGCCGTACGGACCGAGGGCATCGACCTCGTCACCGAGCACATTCCGCTCGGGTCCCGTTCTCCTTACGGGGGGCGGCTGTTGGGGGAGACCCGGGCGCGGACGCGGACCGGGGCCTCGATCGTGGCCGTCCTGCGGACGCACAGCGCGCACCCGTCGCCGGAACCGAACTTTCGACTCGCCATCGGGGACACGCTCGTCGCCGTGGGTACGCGTGAGGGCGTCGACGCGCTCTCCGAGATCATTGCGGAGGGCTGACCGTGCATGACACGACTGCATTGCTGGTGGAGCTGGGCGCCGTCATCCTCGGGCTGGGGCTCATCGGCCGGATCGCCGGGCGGATAGGGCTCTCGCCCATTCCCCTCTACCTCCTCGCGGGGCTCGCTTTCGGCCACGGCGGGCTGATCCCCCTCGACGCGAGCGAGGAGTTCACCATGGTCGGCGCCGAGATCGGCGTCATCCTGCTGCTGCTTCTGCTGGGTCTTGAATACAGCGCGTCCGAGCTGGTCACCAGCCTCAAGACCCAATACCCCTCCGGGGCGGTCGACTTCGTCCTCAACGCGACGCCCGGAGCCGTCGCCGCCCTGATCCTCGGCTGGGGCCCGGTCGGGGCCGTCGCGCTCGCCGGAGTCACCTGGATCTCGTCGTCGGGCGTGATCGCGAAGGTGATGACCGACCTCGGCCGGCTCGGCAACCGCGAGACCCCCGTCATCCTCGGCGTCCTCGTCATGGAGGACCTGGCGATGGCGGTCTACCTGCCGCTGCTCACCGCCATGCTCGCCGGCGTCAGCCTCGCGGGCGGCAGCCTCGCCCTGCTCATCGCGCTGGGCACGGTCGGCTTCGTCCTCTATCTGGCGCTGCGCCACGGCCGCCTCATCAGCCGCGCGGTCTCCTCCGACAACCCGGAGATGCTGCTCCTGGTCGTCCTCGGCCTCACCGTGCTCGTCGCCGGCGTCGCCCAGCAGCTCCAGGTGTCCGCGGCGGTCGGGGCGTTCCTCGTCGGCATCGCGCTGTCCGGTGAGGTCGCCGAGGGCGCGCGCAAGCTGCTCACCCCGCTGCGCGACCTGTTCGCCGCCGTGTTCTTCGTCTTCTTCGGGCTCTCCACCAACCCGGCCGACATCCCGCCGGTGCTGCTGCCCGCCGCCCTGCTGGCCGTCGTCACGGTCCTCACCAAGATCGCCACTGGTTGGTACGCGGCCCGCCGCGCCGGAGTCGGCTCGCGCGGGCGCTGGCGGGCGGGCGGCACGCTCGTGGCGCGCGGCGAGTTCTCCATCGTCATCGCCGGTCTGGCGGTGGCCACCGAGCCGCGCATCGGGCCGCTGGCGACCGCGTACGTCCTGATCCTCGTCATCGTCGGCCCGCTCACCGCCCGGTGGACGCAGCCCGTCGCCGAGAAGATCCAGGCCCTGCGCGACGGGGGCGCCCCCTCCCACAAGGGGAGCGCGGCCCAGGAAGTGCCGAAGGCCGCCCCGGAGCGCCGCCTCGCCGCCCACGACGACCTCACCCCGGAACCCGCGGGCGAGGCGCGCGGCGACTGACGCGACGCACCCCCGCTTTCCCCCTCCGGCCGGTCGCGGCTCCCGCTCCCGCTCAGGCTCCTCGGCTTACTTCCCGTAAGGGCATATCCGGCAGTACGCTCCCCGGCATGGACGCAGCAGCCGTGATCGGCACCGAGAACGCCCTGCCGATGGCCGAAGAAGCCCGCCCCGCCGCCGGTCCCCACCCCTCGATGAGCGACGCGTTCACCGCCGACTGCCCGGCCCGCACCGTGCTGAACCACGTGAGCAGCCGGTGGGGCGTGCTGATCCTGGCCGCGTTGCAGGACGGCCCGATGCGCTTCTACGTGCTCCGGGACAGGATCGGCGGCATCAGCGAGAAGATGCTGTCGCAGAACCTGCGCGTCTTCGTGCGGGACGGTCTGATCGCCCGGGAGGTCGAGCCCACCGTGCCGCCCCAGGTGACCTACTCGCTCACTCCCCTGGGGCGCGAGCTCTCCGTCACCCTGAGCGGCCTGGTGGACTGGGTCACCCACCGGATCGACGACATCCTCGCCGCGCGCGAGCAGCACGACGACCGAGGCTGAGACAGAATCCCGCTGAGACCTGGATCTCACTGACGCCCGGCGTCCCGCCCCCCACCTGCGGGCTCACCCCCACCACCCCGGGCTTACCTCCAGGTATGCCCTTACTTATCGAAAGCCCACAACCTACGGTGAGCCCAACCGGACCGCACAGGCCCGGAAAAGGGACGTTGGGGATGGTGGGGATCGTGGTGTCCACGCAGGTGACCGCCCGGGCCGGGGCGCGCGAATGGATCGGGCTGGCGGCGCTGGCGCTGCCCGCGATGCTCGTGATCATGGACATGAGCGTGTTGCATCTGGCACTGCCGACGCTCAGCCGGGACCTCGCGCCCTCGGGGTCCCAACTGCTGTGGATCACCGACGTCTACGGCTTCGTCATCGCCGGTTCGATGATCACGATGGGCACCCTGGGCGACCGCATCGGCCGACGCCGCATGCTCCTGATCGGCGCCGCCGCGTTCGCCGTCGCCTCGGTGCTCGCCGCCTACGCGCCGACCGCCGAGACGCTCATCGCGGCCCGCGCCCTCCTGGGCCTGGCCGGCGCGGTCCTGGGGCCGTCCACGCTGTCCCTGATCAGCGCCATGTTCCAGGACGCCGGACAGCGGGCCTTCGCCATCACGGTGTGGATGACCAGCTTCATGGTCGGCGGGGCGGTCGGCCCGCTGGTCGGCGGCGTACTGCTGGAGTTCTTCTGGTGGGGGTCGGTCTTCCTCGTGGCCGTGCCCGTCATGGCCTTCCTGCTGGTGGCCGGGCCGTTGGTGCTGCCGGAGGTCCGCAACCCCGACGCCGGGCGGCTGGACGTGATGAGCGCGGCCCTGTCGTTGGCCGGAATCCTGCTGGTCGTCCTCGGGTTGAAGGAGTTCGCGAAGGAGGGGTTCGACTGGCTCGCGCTCCTCGCCCTCGCGGCCGGCCTGGTGACCGGGTACCTCTTCGTCGCCCGGCAACGCCGGCTCACCAACCCGCTGCTCGACCTGGGGCTCTTCGCGAACCGCGGCTTCAGCGTCTCGCTCGGCACCCTCACGCTGACCGTGGTGTTCATGCTGGGCAGCCAGTTCCTCGTCTCCCAGTACATCCAGATGGTGGTGGGCCTGGACCCGCTGGAGTCGGCGGTGTGGAGTCTGCCGATGGTCCTCGGCGGCACGCTCGCCATGTTCATCGCCCAGGGGGTCGCCGGACAGGTCGGCAAGGCCGCCGTCTTCGGGGCCGGGCTCACGGTCGCCGCCATCGGCTTCGCGGTGCTGTCCCGGCTCGACGGAACGTCAGGAATCGGCCATGTCGTGACGGGGTCGACGCTGTTGTTCATCGGACTGATGCCGGTGTCGTCCCTGGGCATCGGGATGATCGTCGACGCCGCTCCGCCCGAGCAGGCCGGTTCGGCCGCCGCAGTCGGGGAGACCACCCAGGAACTCGGCGGCGCACTCGGCATCGCCCTCCTCGGCAGCTTCCTCAACGTCGCCTATCACCGGCGGATGGCGGAGGCGGTGCCCGAAGGCATACCGGCCTCCGACCGCGCGACCGTCACCGACACCCTCCCCGGCGCACTCGAAACGGCCGCGGGCCTGCCCGGGGACGTCGGCGCCGCCCTGGCCGGCACAGCCCGGGAAGCCTTCGCGGAAGGACTCGCGCTGGTCGCCCTCGGAGCCGTACCCGTGCTGCTCGCCCTGGCGGTCACCGCCACCGTGCTGCTGCGGAAGGTCGACGGGAAATAGCGCGGCCGCCCCCAACTCCCCCTGGCCGAAGCAACGGAGGCCCCCACGCCCGGCCCCGCGAACCCGGGGCGGGGGCCCACCGTCCCTGCTAGCTTCTACACGTCTGTAGAGTTTTCTTTTGTTCCGGCATTGCACCGCAACGTATGGAGATGTCATGGCCCTGTGGGATCGGATCAAGGAATCCGCTTCGTCTATGCAGACGCAGCTGGAAGCGAAGAAGAACGACCTGAAGTCCGGGGCGTTCCGGGACGCGAGCATGGCCATGTGCGCTCTGGTCGCCGCCGCGGACGGCTCCATCGACGCGTCCGAGCGCCAGCGCGTCGCCGCGCTCATCGCGAGCAACGACGTCCTGAAGAACTTCCCCGCGGACGACCTCCAGCGGCGGTTCAACGACTACCTCAACAAGCTCACCGCCGACTTCGACTTCGGCAAGGTCAGCGTGCTCCAGGAGATCGCCAAGGCGAAGAAGAAGCCCGCCGAGGCGCGTGCCGTCATCCAGATCGGCATCATCATCGGCGGCGCGGACGGCGACTTCGACAAGACGGAGCAGGCCGTCGTGCGCGAGGCGTGTTTCGCCCTGGACCTGCCGCCGCACGAGTTCGACCTCTGAGGGTACGCACGGGTAGAGGTACTACGGGCCGGCCGGGGGCGCTTCACAGCTCCTTGGCCGGCCAGTCGAGCAACCGCGCCCCGATCACCGCCGTCTGCAGGCTGTAGCGGTGCATCGGGTCCGCCGGGTCGGAGCCGGTGAGCTGGTGGATGCGCTCCAGCCGGTACGTCAGCGCCCGTACGCTCAGCGCCAGGCGGCGGGCTGTCTCCGCCGCCACACAGCCCGCGTCGAAGTAGACCGCGAGCGTCTTCAGCAGCGGCTCCGCACCGCCCCTGGCCTTCTGGAGCGGGCCCAGCTCACTGCGCACCAGATCCGCCATCGCCTGCCGGTCCCGGGTCAGCACCGGGTAGACCAGGAGATCCGAGGCGTAGAGCACGGGGTCCTCCATCCCCATCCGGTCCGCCAGATCGAGGGCTTCGAGCGCTTCGTCGTACGAGTGGACCACCCCGCCAGGACCCTTGTGCGGGCGGCCGATCGCGACCTGGCCGCCGTCCGTCGCCGCGTGCGACTGCTTGGCGAAATAGCGCAGCACGTCGGGCTGGCTGCCGGGCGCGATGCAGACGATCCGCCCGTCCTTCGTCGTCAGCAGGATCTTGCGCCCGCTGAACCGGGCCAGCAGCGCCGCCTCCACACTGCGCGGCACCGCGTCCGTCTCCGTGTACGCCTCCGGGCCCGACGCCACCGCCACCGCGTGCGCCCGGGAAAGCCGCAGGCCGAAGCGGGTGGCCCGCTCCGCGAGACGGACCAAGTCGCTCCGCCCGTACAGCAGATCGTCGATGAACTCCCGGCGCGCCGCCTCCTCCCGGCGTACGGTGAGGCGCTGCGCCCGCTCGAACCCCTCGGCGAACGCGTCGACCGCCTGCTCCACCGCGGCCAGCACCGCATCCGTCACGGCAGGGCTGTTTCCGGCAGCCGCGCGTGGCCAGGACTCTCGCGTCTGCGCCAGGTGCATCGTTACGAGTGCACGCAGCTGATGCCCCGCGTCTGCCGCCTCCCGGCCCAGCGCCCGGCGTATTTCCAGCTCATCGCGCGTCAGCCGACGCCCGGTGGTGGCGACTTCGCCCAGAATGTGGGCATAGTCGCCCAGCATTTCCTCAGGAATCTCCGGCTCGGCCACGCACACTCCTTCAACCTTGCAACAGTCCTGTCATTTCACTAACGCACACCGGGCGATGCCGGTGCCCGGCATCAGGAAAGCGTAAAGATTGCCGGAATCCGGCAGTGCGGCGGGTGGGGGTCGGATGACAGGATCAGGTCAGCAACACAACGGGGGAACGCACGGGGGACACGGGGGAAAGAACAGGGGCCTTCCCGAAGAATCCACGGGGGATCCACGGGGGATTCGGGATTCGACGGAGGGTGCCTGAGGGGAACGACCCGGCTGCTGCGGCGCTGTTCGCAGTGCCGCAGCGCCGGGCCCCGACACCCCCGCTCCCCGTGCGCAGACGAACGACGCGCTCCGCCACGGGGCCGGAGCGCAGAACCGCGGAGGGGGTGGGACCGATGGACGAGTTCCTGGGCGCGGCACTCGGATTTCCCGCCGTCATCTTCGGCGCGGCCCTCGTGGTCGTCATCTGCTTCTGGCTGCTGGTGCTGGCCGGCGCGGCCGATCAGCACTCCTTCGACTCGGACCTCGACTCCGGCACGGCCGGTCTCGGCGGGGTGCCGGTCACGGTCTCCGTGTCGCTGCTCGTCGTCGTCGCCTGGTTCGGCAGCCTGGCCGGTACGGTCCTGCTGCACCGGACCCCGGCCACCGGCACCGCCCGCGCGCTGCTCGCCGTCGCCGTACTCGCCGGATCGCTGTTCCTCGCCTGGGGAACCGTCCGCCTTCTCGCACACCTCTTCCGCCGGTACTTCCCGGCGGAACCTCCGCCGTCGCGCAAGGACTTCATCGGGCGCGTGTGCACCATCCGCACCGGCTCGGTCAGCGCCGCCTTCGGCCAGGCCGAGGTGGCCGCGGCCGATGGTTCGACGGCCATCGTCCAGGTCCGCCAGGCCCCCCGGGTCGCCCGGCTCGCCGAGCTGCACGCCGAGGAGCGCCTCGTCTCCGGCAGCACGGGACTCCTCTACGCGTACGACGAAGAGGGCGAGTTCTTCTGGGTGTCGCCGTACGACGCGGCCCTGGACCCGGGCCCGAAGGCCAGACCGGGCGGCCTGCCGGAGCCCACGAACGGCTGACGCCGGCGGGACGTGTGTCCAGCGGGGCGCGTGCCCGGTGGGCGTGCGGCCGGTGGGCGTGCGCAGGTGCGGGCGGGATGACCGCTGTTGGCTCCGCCGGCCCTGCGGCTCAGGCTCTGGCTCTGGCTCTGGCTGCAGCCGTGAGTGCTCCCGTGGCCGTCGCTGTACCGGGGCTCATCGGTCTCACCCAGCGTTTCCCGTGCGTCCTTCCGCCGTCCGCCCTTTCGACCTGCTCCTTCTTTGTTCTTCGCCTGTCCTCACTTCCGTACCCTCCAGCCGCCAAGGACTCTTATGGATGCCATCTCCATGGGCATCGGCGTGATCATCGCCGTTGTCCTGCTCATCGTCATCGCCATCGCCTTCGTCGTCACCCGGCTGTTCCGCAAGGTCGAGCAGGGCAAGGCGCTGATCATCTCCAAGACCAAGAAGGTCGACGTGACCTTCACCGGGGCCGTCGTCCTGCCCGTGCTCCACAAGGCCGAGACGATGGACATCTCGGTGAAGACGATCGAGATCCACCGCGCCGGGCGCGAGGGGCTGATCTGCCAGGACAACATCCGCGCCGACATCCAGATCACGTTCTTCGTCCGGGTCAACAAGACCGTCGAGGACGTCATCAAGGTCGCCCAGGCCATCGGTACGGGACGGGCCAGCGACAAGGTCGCCATCCAGGAGTTCTTCGCCGCGAAGTTCTCCGAGGCCCTCAAGACGGTCGGCAAGCAGCTCGACTTCGTCGACCTCTACACCAAGCGCGAGGAGTTCCGGGACCGGATCATCCAGGTCATCGGGACCGACCTGAACGGCTACCACCTCGACGACGCCGCGATCGACTTCCTCGAGCAGACCCCGATGTCGCAGCTCGACGGCGCCAACATCCTCGACGCCCAGGGCATCCGGAAGATCACCGAACTGACGGCGATCGAGCACGTGCGCACCAACGAGTTCCAGCGCACCGAGCAGAAGGAGATCACCCGCCAGGACGTCGACGCCCGGGAGACCATCCTGGAGCTGGAGCGCCGGCAGGCCGAGGCGGAGATCAAGCAGCGCCGCGAGGTCGAGACCCTGCGCGCCCGCGAGGAGGCGGCCACCGCCCGGGTGCAGGAGGAGGAGCGGCTCGGTTCGCAGAGCGCGTTCATCAAGACCGAGGAGCAGCTCGGCATCCAGCGCGAGAACCAGGCGCGGGAGATCGCCGTCGCGCAGAAGAACCGCGAGCGCGTCATCGCCGTCGAGAGCGAGCGCATCGAGAAGGACCGGATGCTGGAGGTCATCGGGCGCGAGCGCGAGACCGAGCTCAACCGGATCGCCGCCACCAAGGAGGTCGAGGCCGAGCGCCGCGAGGTCGCCGACGTCATCCGGGAGCGGATCGCGGTGGACCGTACGGTCGCCGAGCAGGAGGAGTCGATCCTGACCCTGCGCGCCGTCGAGGACGCCGAGCGGGCCCGTAAGTCGATCATCATCGCCGCCGAGGCGGAGGCCCAGGAGAAGCTGGTCAAGGACATCAAGGCGGCCGAGGCGGCGGAGGCGGCCTCCACGCACCTGGCCGCCGAGCAGCTCACGCTCGCCGAGGCACGGCTCAAGACGGCCGACCTCGACGCGCAGGCCAAGCTGCGGCTCGCGGAGGGTGTGCAGGCCGAGACGGCCGCGCCCGGACTCGCCGCCGTCCAGGTCCGCGACGCGGAGGCCGACGTCACCGAAAAGGCCGGTCTCGCGGAGGCCGAGGCCACGTCGGCGCGGCTCAAGGCCGAGGCGGAGGGCGCGCGGCTCAAGGCCCTCGCCGTGGCGGAGGGCACGCAGGCCCAGGCGTCGGCGGACGCGGCGGTCATCGGCGAGAAGCTCAAGGCGGAGGCCGCGGGGCTCACGGAGAAGGCGGCCGCGATGGCGGCGCTGGACGAGGCGTCGCGCGGTCACGAGGAGTACCGTCTGCGGCTCGAGGCGGAGAAGGAGATCCGGCTGGCCGGGTTCGACGTGCAGCGGCAGGTCGCGGAGGCTCAGGCCACCGTGCTGGCGACGGGGCTGGAGAACGCGGACATCGACATCGTCGGCGGCGACTCGGTCTTCTTCGACCGGCTGGTCTCGTCCATCTCGCTCGGCAAGGCCGTCGACGGCTTCGTCGACAACTCGCAGACCACGCAGGCGCTGGCCGGTCCGTGGCTGGACGGGTCGTCGTCGTTCACAGACGACCTCAGCCGGGTGCTGGGGTCGGTCTCCACGGGCGATGTGCAGAATCTGACGGTGTCGGCGCTGCTGATGCGGCTGATGGGGTCGGCGGGGGCGGCCTCCGGGCAGGTGGAGCAGTTGCTGGCGGCGGCGAAGGATCTGGGCCTGGCGGACCTGCCGGTGGCTCCGCCCGGCGGTACGAAGGTGGCTCCCGCGCCGGCGGTGGCGTCCCGCAACGGCGCAGGCACGCCAAGCTGACACCCACCACCTCCGGCCCACGCGGCGCCTCCGGCCCACCCGGCACTCAAGGACGAGCCCCTCCGGCCACCCCCAGCCCACCCGGCGCTCAAAGACGGAACCCTCGGCCACCCCAGCCCACCCGGCGCATCAGGACGGAACCCTCGGCCACCCCCAGCCCGTCCGGCGCTTGAGGACGGAACCCTTGACCCGGGGGCCGGCCACGCTCGGCGGAGTACCCCACCACCCCCAGCCCGTCCGGCGCTTGAGGACGGAACCCTTGGCCCAGGGGGCCCGGACAGGTTCGGTGTGCCCCACGGGGGTGGGCGCACCGGGCCCGCCCCACACGCACGGGGCGGGCCCCCGGGCCCGAGGGTTCCGTCCTCAAACGCCGGACAGGCTGGATTCAGGGCCCGCCCCACACGCAAAGGGCGGGGCCACCCAGCCCGAAGGTTCCGTCCTCAAACGCCGGACGGGCTAGGTGGATGCCGGACGGACTGGGTGGGTGCAGGACAGGCTGGCTGGCTGGGCGCAGGACAGGCTAGGTGGGTGCCGGACAGGCTGGCTGGGCGCAGGACAGGCTAGGTGGGCGCCGCACGGACTGGGTGGGCGCAGGACAGGCTAGGTGGGTGCCGGACAGGCTGGCTGGGTGCAGGACAGGCTGGATTCAGGGCCCGCCCCCCGGCCCCCCGCTCCCCGCCCCGGGGGCCCCGTCCTCGAACGTCGGACGGGCTGAACAGACGAACACGTAGGGAGCCGTACGCATGGACAGCGACATCACCGCCACCCCCGCCGCCACCCACCCCCGGCCCGGGGCGAGCGATGTGGACGCCGGTGCCTATGAGGTGCTGCGGCGGCGGCTCTCCGCCCAGGCCGGAGAGCTCGTGCGCCGCGCGGAAGCGCTCAACGCCCGACGCACCGAGGAGTTCGGCTCGACCGAGCTGCGGCTCCTGGCCACCGAGCAGATCCGCACCGAACACGCCTCCGTGCCCCGCGACCTCATCGCCGTGGGCGACCAGTTGCTGTTCGGCTTCGAGCGGGGCCCGGGGGCCCGGGGAGAGGCCGGGGTCGACGACGTACTCCTCGTACGGGGTTCGGGGCCCGGGGACGACACCCCGGCGGACACCGCCCTCCTCGACGACGACGGCTTCCGGCGCGAGTTCTCCTCGCTCCACCGCTACTTCCGCGACGCCCGCCTCCTGCGTCTGCGCCGCGTCAACGGCAAGCTGCTCGCCGTCTTCCGCACCGGCGAGAACGCCGAGGACATCCGCGTCCTGCGCTGGGCCCTCGGGCCGGACGGGACCCCCGGGGCGTTCCTCGACGCGCAGGGCGAACGCGACCACGTCTTCCCGCCCTCGCACGACTTCGACTGGACCGTGGCGGGGCGCGACGCGCACATCCCCGGCCGCCACCCGCACATCGCCATCGGCAAGGACGGCGGCCTCTTCGTCGACACGCTCGGCGGCACCCTCACCGTCAAGGTGAGCGACGACACCGAGTCGCCGGACGGGATCTACCAGGAGCCCGTCGACGAGCCGTTGCAGTCGCTGGCCGACGCCGACGTGGAGTACGCCGAGGTCGGGCCGCTGACCCTGCTGCGCGTGCGGCCGTACAAGGAGAAGACCTGGCGGCACCTGGTCTTCAACTCGCTGCTGTCCACCGTCCAGCGGCTCGACGGCATCGGGCCCGCCTGCCATCGCCTCCCCGAGGACCAGGGGATCATCTTCCCCGGCGGCTACTACCTCACCACCGGCACCGCGAAGACCTTCGACACCGCCGAGGAGCTGACCGAGCCGGTCTTCGAGGGCGCGGTCCGCTCGCCCAACGGGGAGGACGTCCTGTACGTCTTCCGCTCCCGCGACGGCGTCCGCAGCCTCCTCCTCCCCTACAACCTGATCCGCCAGGAGGTCGCCACCCCGCTCACCGGGCGCGGGCACGCGCTCCTGGACGACGGGACACTGATCCTGCTCCGGGACAACCCGGACGGTCCGGCGCGCGTGCACCCGTCGCAGCGCTGGCAGACGCCGTACGTCTCCGACACCTACGCCGCCTCCCGCCCGGCCGGGACCGGGCCGCTCGCCCGGACCGGCAACGCCGACCTCGTACGCGGGATCTCCGACTGCCTCGCACTGGCCCACGGCGTACGGGACATGACCCCGACGACCGCCGTGTACGGGCAGCTCGCCGCCGACTGCGCCCGCGCCCAGGACCGCTACCACTGGCTCTCCGACCCCGAACTGGGCACGCTCGGGGAGCCGTTGGGGGAGCTGCGGACCACCGCCCAGCAGGTGCTGGCCGAGTTCACCGCCGTACAGGAACTGACGCAGCGGGCCGCGGACGCCCTGGAGGAGACCACGGCCCGCATCACCGCGCTCGTGCGGCGGGTGCGCGGCGAGGTCCCCGGGTCGGCCGCCGCGTGGGTGGAGCGGCTGACCGAACTGCGGCAGGCGCACGGGCACTTGGCGACGGTCAGCGAGATGCGGTACGCGGACGTCGAGCGGATCGCGGAGCTGTCGGCGCGGACCGAGGACGACATCGCGTCGGCCGCTCAGCGGGCGGTCTCCTTCCTCGCCCGCGAGGACGCGTTCGACGGGTACCACGAGGAGATCGCCGGGCTCGTCCAGGACGCGGGCGCACTCGCGACCGTACGGGACGCGTCCGCCGTGACCGACCGGCTGGCCGCGATGACGGACGGGCTGGCCACCGTCACGGACGTGGTGGCGGGTCTGGAGATCGGTGACGCCACCGTGCGGACGTCGATCCTGGAGCGGATCGCGGAGGTGCTGGGCGGGGCCAACCGGGCCCGCGCCACGCTGGACGCGCGCCGGCGGGAGCTGCTGTCGAAGGAGGGGCGGGCCGAGTTCGCGGCGGAGTTCGCGCTGCTCGGCCAGGCGGTGACGGGGGCGCTGGCCGCCGCCGAATCGCCGGAGGCGTGCGACGACCAACTCGCGCGCCTTTTGCTCCAGTTGGAGAACCTGGAGTCGCGGTTCGCGGAGTTCGACGACTTCCTCGCGGAGCTGGCGGAGCGCCGGAGCGAGGTGTACGACGCGTTCTCGGCCCGTAAGCAGACGCTCCAGGACGAGCGGGCGCGGCGGGCCGAGCGGCTGGCCGGGTCGGCGCAGCGGGTGCTGGAGACGATCGGCCGGCGGGTGGCCGCGCTCGACGATCTCGACGCCGTCCACACCTACTTCGCCTCCGACCCGATGGTCGCCAAGGTCCGCCGGACCGCCGATGAGCTGCGCGGACTGGGCGACCCCGTACGGGCGGAGGAGCTGGACGGGCGGCTGAAGGCGGCCCGCCAGGAGGCCGGGCGCGCGCTGCGGGACCGCACCGAGCTGTACGCGGACGGCGGCTCCGTGATCAAGCTGGGGCGGCACCGGTTCGCCGTCAACACCCAGCCGTTCGACCTGACCCTGGTGCCGGCCGGGGAGCGGCTGGCGTTCGCGCTGACCGGGACCGACTACCGGGCCCCGGTCACCGATCCGGCCTTCGAGGCGACCCGCCCGTACTGGGAGCAGCTGCTGCCCTCGGAGTCGGCGGCCGTCTACCGGGGCGAGTACCTGGCCGCCCGGCTCCTCGACGAGCGGGGGGCGCAGCACCTCGCCGCGCTGACCGACGACGAACTGGCTGTGCTCGTACGCGAGTCGGCGGCCGAGGCGTACGACGAGGGGTACACCCGGGGCGTCCACGACGAGGACGCCACCGCCATCCTGCGCGCGCTGCTGCGGCTGCACGGGGACGCGGGGCTGCTGCGCCACGAGCCCGCCGTCCGGGCCGCCGCCCAGCTCTTCTGGGCGTACGGCGCCGACGAGGCGCTGCGCACGTCCTGGACCCGGCGCGCGGCCTCCCTGGCCCGTGCCCGCGACACCTTCGGCCTGGCCCCGGCGATCGCCGTGCTCCAGGAGGAATGGGCCCTGGAGATCGGCGGGTTCGGGGACGACGCCCGGCCCGACGCCGTCGCCGCGTACCTCTTCGAGGAGCTGACCACCGGGCCCGCCGGGTTCGTCGTGGGCACGGCGGTCCACTCCTTCCTGGCCGCCTTCCACCGGGCGGCCGGCCCCGACGCGTACGGGGACGACCTCGCCGCCCTCGGCGACGACCCGGCCGCCCGGAAGCAGCTCGTGGAGGGCTGGCTCACCCCGTACGCGGAGGCCGCCGGGACCGGCGCGGGCCCCGGGGACCTGGCGGAGGCCGTGGCGGTGGAGCTCTGCCCGGAGCTGGAGCGGTACGGGTGCGACGCGCCGCTCACGGAGCGGGTGGAGGGCCTCCTCGGGGACCATCCGCGCATCGGGGGCGGCGGAGCCCTCACCGTACGGATCGACGAACTCCTGGCTCGCACGGGCGAGTTCAGCGCCCACACCGTGCCCGCCTTCCGGGCCTACCAGCGGCTGCGCACCTCCCTGACGGCCGCCGAGCGCGGGCGGCTGCGGCTGGACGACCACCGGCCGCGCGTGATGTCGGCGTTCGTCCGCAACCGGCTGCTGGACGAGGTGTACCTCCCGCTGATCGGGGACAGCCTGGCCAAGCAGCTCGGCACCGCCGACGCCGACCGGCGCACCGACTCGCAGGGCCTGCTGCTGCTCGTCTCACCGCCGGGCTACGGCAAGACGACGCTGATGGAGTACGTGGCGGACCGGCTCGGGATGGTGCTCGTCAAGATCAGCGGGCCGAACCTGGGGCACGACGTGACCTCGCTCGATCCGGCCCAGGCGGCGAGCACGACCGCCCGGCAGGAGATCGAGAAGATCAACTTCGCGCTGGAGGCGGGCAACAACACGCTCCTCTACCTCGACGACATCCAGCACACCTCGCCCGAACTGCTGCAGAAGTTCATCCCGTTGTGCGACGCCACCCGTCGCATCGAAGGCGTGCGGGACGGCGAGCCGCGCAGTTACGACCTGCGGGGGAAGCGGTTCGCGGTGTGCATGGCGGGCAACCCGTACACGGAGTCCGGCGAGCAGTTCCGCATCCCCGACATGCTCGCCAACCGGGCCGACGTCTGGAACCTGGGCGAGGTGCTCAGCGGCCGCGAGGACGTCTTCGCGCTCAGCTTCGTGGAGAACGCGCTGACCGCCAACCCGGTCCTGGCCCCGCTTGCGGCCCGCTCCCGCGACGACCTGGCGCTGCTGGTGCGGCTGGCCGGCGGGGGCGACCCGGCGGCCCGCGCCGAGCACCTGGAACACCCGTACTCCGCAACGGAGTTGGACGCGATCCTCGCCGTACTGCGTCATCTGCTCACCGCCCGGGACACCGTCCTCGCGGTGAACGCGGCGTACATCGCGTCGGCGGCGCAGACGGACGCGACCCGCACGGAACCGCCGTTCCGGCTCCAGGGTTCGTACCGCAACATGAACAAGATCGCGGAGCGGATCGTGCCCGTCATGAACGACGCCGAGCTCTCCGCCGTCGTCGACGACCACTACGCGGGCGAGGCCCAGACGCTCACCACGGGCGCGGAGGCCAACCTGCTCAAGCTGGCCGCCCTGCGCGGCACGCTCACCGCCGCGCAGGCCGAGCGGTGGGCGGCGATCACCTCCTCGTACGTCCGTACGCAGGCGCTGGGCGGCCCGGACGGCGACCAGATGACCCGGGCCGTGGCCGCGCTGGGGCTGCTCGCGGACCGGATCGCGGCGGTGGAGACGGCGATCCAGCGGGCGGCCGATCCGCGCCATCTGCTGGCGGGCCCGGTGCACGCAATCAGCCAACAGGGCGCCGCGAACCAGCCCGCCTCTCTTGACCCTGCCGCTTCCCCGAACCACCGTGCGAAGATCATGAACACTCCACACTGACCGGGACGACCGAGCCGGAAGGACCACGGCATGCCGGGTTTCGGGCCGCCACTTCCTCAGCAGCCGGGACGGCCGCAACCAGGACGACCGCAACCGGGAGGACCGCGCCCGGGGCGTTCGCCGGCCACCGGGCACATGATCGTCTGCGGCGACGACGCCCTGGCACGGCGGCTCTCGGTGGAGCTGCGCTTCGTCTACGGGGAACGGGTCACCCTGCTCCTGCCGCCCGGCCGCGACGCCGGCAGCCCGGAGACGCCGCTGACCCAACGGGGGCGCGCGGCGGCCCTGTTCGGCCGGATGTCGGCGGCGATGAGCCGTAACGGGAGCGGTGGCGGAGGCAGCGGCGACACCAACGCCGGGGTCGAGGCCGTCCGGATCATGGAGGCGCCCGAGCCCTCCGACGACGTGCTGGAGGACGCGGGCGTCGACCGGGCCGCCGCCCTCGCGCTCGTCTACGACGACGACGAGCGCAACATCCGCGCCGCCCTGACCGCCCGCCGCCTCAACCCCCGTCTGCGGCTGGTCATCCGGCTCTACAACCGCAAGCTCGGACAGCATCTGGAAGAGCTGCTGGACCAGGCGGCGGCGGTCGCCATGCCCGGCATCGACCCGGCGCTGCTGGACGCCTCCACCACCGTGCTCTCCGACGCCGACACCGCCGCCCCCGCGCTCGCCGCCACCGCGCTCACCGGCAGCAGCAAGGTCATCCAGGCCGAGGGACTGCTCCTGCGCGCCGCCGAACGCCCGCCGCCGCGCCCCGGCGAGACGTCCGACCCGGGACTGTGCACGCTCGCCCTGCTGTCCTCCACGACCAACGACCCGGCAGGGGCGGAGGGTTCGGACAGCAGCGGTGACGAAGGCCCCCGACTCCTGCCCGACGAACGGTCCGTGGCGGCGGCGACCGGGCGCGGAACCGTCGTCCTGGAGACGATCAGCCGGGCCGACCCGGACCGCCCCGCGACCCGGATGGGAGGAAGGGGAGCCCCGCTCGCCCAGGTCTTCTCCCGCCGACTGCGCTGGTCGGCCCTCGGCGTCGGGGCCGCCGCGGTCGCCCTGGTGATCGCCTCGGTCCTCACCACCACGGACAGCCTGCTGCACTCCACCTACCTCACCATGCTCGACCTGCTGGGCATGAACGACCCTTCGGAGGACGGCTCACCCGCCCGGAAGATCATCCAGCTCCTCTCCGGCGTCGCCGGCCTGCTCCTGCTCCCGCTGCTGCTCGCCGCCGTCCTGGAGGCGTTCGGCACCCTGCGCACGGCCTCCTCGCTGCGCCGCCCGCCGCGCGGCCTGTCGGGGCACGTGGTGCTGCTCGGGCTCGGCAAGATCGGTACGCGCGTCCTCGTACGCCTCCGCGAACTCGACATCCCCGTCGTCGTCGTGGAGGAGGACCCCGAGGCGCGGGGCATCCCGCTGGCCCGTTCCATGCACGTGCCGACGGTCATCGGCGACGTCACCCAGGAGGGCGTCCTGGAGGCGGCCAAGATCCGCCGCGCCCACGCCCTCCTCGCGCTCACCAGCATCGACACGACGAACCTGGAAGCGGCCCTGTACGCCCGCTCGGTGAAGCCGGACCTGAGGGTGGCGCTGCGGCTGTACGACGACGAGTTCGCCACCGCCGTCCACCGCACCCTGCGCACGGCGCACCCCCAGGCCCTGACCCGCTCCCGGTCCGTCTCCCACCTGGCCGCCCCGTCCTTCGCGGTCGCCATGATGGGCCGCCAGATCCTGGGCGCGGTCCCGGTCGAGCGGAAGGTGATGCTGTTCGCCGCGCTGGAGGTGGAGGGCCATCCGCAGCTGGAGGGCCACACGGTGGAGCAGGCGTTCCGGGCGGGCGCGTGGCGGGTCCTGGCCCTCGACGCGACCCCGCCCGCCGACCGCAACCCGGACCTCGCCGCCCTCCCGCCGTACCCCCCGGAGGGCGGCGCGCCGCCCTCCGGCCTGGTCTGGGACCTGCACCCGGGGTACGTGCTGCGCGCCCAGGACCGGGTGGTGATCGCGGCCACCCGGCGGGGCCTCGCGGAGCTGCTGCGGGGGCAGCGGTCGGCGGTGCCCCGGCAGTAGTGCCTCCTGAGGCTTGCGCGGGGCCTACCGGACCGCGCCCATCGCCTCCCGCACCTCGTCCAGCGTGGCCTCCGCCAGTGCGTTCGCCCGCTCGTTGCCCGTACGGAGCACCGACCGTGCGTACGGCAGGTCCTTCGCGTACTCCGCCCGCCGGGCCCGGAAGGGCGCCAGGCAGCCGTTGACCGCGTCGGTCACCGTCCGCTTGAGTGCGGCCGCGCCGCCGTCGCCGATCTCCGCCGCGACCTCGTGCGGGTCGCGGTCCAGGCAGAGGGCGGCCAGCAGCACCAGGGAGGAGACTTCGGGGCGGGCGCCGGGGTCGTAGGCGATGTGCCGGTCGCCGTCCGTGGTCGCCCCCTTGATCAGGCGGGCCGTCTCGTCGGCGGTGGCGGAGAGCGGGACGGAGTTGGCGCGGCTCTTGCTCATCTTCGTGCCGTCCGTGCCGAGGAGCAGGGGCGCGGCGGAGAGCAGGGCGTCCGGTTCCGGGAAGACCTTCCCGTACCGCTCGTTGAAGCGGCGGGCGACCGTCCGGGTGAGTTCGAGGTGGGGCAGCTGGTCCAGGCCGACCGGGACCACGTTGGCCTTGCAGGACAGGATGTCGGCGGCCTGGTGGACCGGATAGGTGAGCATCAGCCCGCTGACGGACGCCTGCCGGGAGTGCGCGATCTCGTCCTTGACGGTGGGGTTGCGGTTCAGCTCGGCGACGGAGACGAGGCTGAGGAAGGGCAGCAGGAGCTGGTTGAGCGCGGGGACGGCGCTGTGGTTGAAGACGGTGGACCGGACGGGGTCGATGCCGAGCGCCAGGTAGTCCAGGAGCAGCCCGTCCGTGTACTCCGCCAGCCGCTCGGCGGTGTCCCGGTCGGTGAGGACCTGGTAGTCGGGGATGAGGATCATGACGTCCACGCCGAGATCCTGGAGGCGGACCCGGTTGCGCAGGGTGCCGAAGTAGTGGCCGAGGTGCAGGGGGCCGGTGGGGCGGTCCCCGCTGAGGACCCGGAAGCGGCCGGGGTCCTGGGCGATGCGGTGCTCCAGCTCGGCGCTGCGGCGCTCGGCGGGGGTGGTCTCAGGGGTGGTCTCAGGGGTGGCGGTGGTGGTCATGGGCGGGGTCTCCTCGCGGGTGGTGCGGTGGATGCGTGGAGGACGGCCCGAGCGGTGGGGGGCGGTGCCCCCGTTCCCGTACATCGCGCCTGCAAGGTCTGTAAGAAGGCAGCGAAAAGGGCCGTCCATGGTGAACGGCCCTTGGTTCCGTGCAGACAGATGTCGCGGCCGCTCCTCAGAAGGAGCGCCACCAGTTTCGGCACGGTACGGAGGTCATGCGGCCACTGTACCGGTCCCGGGCGGTCGCGGGCGGGGGAATAGGGGTGGAGGACGCCCCGTTGTAGGGTGTAGTTCAACGTTCAACCAATTAGCGCGACAGTTGCTCGCGATACTTGCCGCGACCCTCAGGAGGCGGACGCCATGCAGTTCGGGATCTTCACCGTCGGAGACGTCACCACCGACCCGACCACCGGCCGGACGCCGACCGAGAACGAGCGGATCAAGGCGACCCTGGCCATCGCGCAGAAGGCCGAGGAAGTCGGCCTGGACGTCTTCGCGACCGGCGAGCACCACAACCCGCCGTTCGTCCCGTCCTCCCCCACGACGACGCTCGGCTACATCGCGGCCCGCACCGAGAACCTGATCCTGTCCACGTCCACCACGCTGATCACCACCAACGACCCGGTGAAGATCGCCGAGGACTACGCCACCCTCCAGCACCTCGCGGACGGCCGCGTCGACCTGATGATGGGCCGGGGCAACACCGGCCCGGTCTACCCCTGGTTCGGCAAGGACATCCGCCAGGGCATCCCGATGGCCATCGAGAACTACGCCCTGCTGCACAAGCTGTGGCGCGAGGACGTCGTGGACTGGGAGGGCAAGTTCCGTACACCGCTCCAGTCGTTCACCGCGACCCCCCGCCCGCTGGACGGCGTCCCGCCGTTCGTGTGGCACGGCTCCATCCGCTCCCCGGAGATCGCCGAGCAGGCCGCGTACTACGGCGACGGCTTCTTCCACAACAACATCTTCTGGCCGATGGAGCACACGAAGAAGATGATCTCGCTCTACCGCCGCCGTTACGCGCACTACGGTCACGGCACCGCCGAACAGGCCATCGTGGGGCTCGGCGGCCAGGTGTTCATGCGGAAGAACTCGCAGGACGCGGTACGGGAGTTCCGCCCGTACTTCGACAACGCGCCGGTCTACGGCCACGGCCCGTCCCTGGAGGACTTCACCCGTGAGACCCCGCTGACCGTGGGCTCCCCGCAGGAGGTCATCGAGCGGACGCTGACGTTCCGGGACGCGGTGGGCGACTACCAGCGGCAGCTGTTCCTGATGGACCACGCGGGGCTCCCGCTGAAGACGGTCCTGGAGCAGCTCGACATCCTCGGCGAGGAGGTCGTGCCCGTGCTGCGCAAGGAGTTCGCCAACCTGCGGCCGGCCGGCGTGCCGGAATCCGCGCCCGTCCACCCGGCGGCCGTCGCCGCCCGCACCTCTCGGAAGGAGATCTGACCTCCATGTCCGCCACCACCCCCGTGCGCATCGTGGCCGTCTCGGCCGGACTCGGCCGGCCGTCCTCCACCCGGCTGCTGGCCGACCGGCTGGCCGCCGCCTCCCGCGAGCGCCTCGCGGCCGAACAGGACCGGAACGTCGAGGTCCAGGTCGTCGAGCTCCGCGACCTCGCCGTGGACATCGCCCACCACCTGGTCAGCGGCTTCCCCTCGGCCACGCTGCGGGAGGCGATCGACGCGGTGACGGAGGCGGACGGGCTGATCGCCGTGACGCCGGTGTTCACCGCCTCGTACAGCGGTCTGTTCAAGTCGTTCTTCGACCTGATCGACAACACCGCGCTGACCGGCAAGCCCGTCCTGATCGCCGCGACGGGCGGCACGGCCCGCCACTCGCTGGTCCTGGAGCACGCGCTGCGGCCGCTCTTCGCCTATCTGCGGGCCGTCACCGTGCCGACGTCCGTGTACGCCGCCTCCGAGGACTGGGGCTCCTCGGGGGACGAGTACACCGAGGGCCTGCCGTCCCGCATCCGGCGCGCGGGCGGCGAACTGGCCTCGGCGGTCCTGGGCCGCACGGCCTCCGGGGCGTCGCTGAGGTCCGGGGCCATCGGGGCGTCGCTGAGGTCCGGGGCCCCAGGGGCTACCGGGGCCATCGGGGCCATCAGGGCCACCGGGGCCATCGGGGCCACCGGGGCCATCGGGGCCTCCCGAACGCCGGTGGACGACGGAGAGTACGCGGTGGTCCCCTTCGAGCAGCAGCTCGCGGACCTGCGGCTGGACTGACCGGCCCGATTGTCCCGTTTGATTACAGTGAAGCCGGACGCTGTACGAGGAAGCCGGACGCTGTACGAGCCGGAGTGAGCTAGCGAGCTGGAGGCAGACATGGGCAGGATCGTCGTGGGCGTGGACGGGTCCGATCCCTCGATCAGGGCACTGCACTGGGCCGTACGCCAGGCCGAGCTGACCGGTGACACCGTGGAGGCCGTGAACAGCTGGGAGTACCCCGCGACCAGCTGGGCCTCCATGATGCCGGGCCTGCCGGAGGACTTCGACCCGCAGGCGCTGGCCACGGTCTCCCTGAACGAGGCGCTGGAGGAGGCCCTCGGCGCCGAAGGAGCGGCCGCGGTCAGCAAGATCGTGGTCATCGGCAACCCCGCCCAGACCCTGCTGGACCGGGCCAGGGGCGCCAACCTGCTCGTCGTGGGAGCCCGTGGTCGCAGCGGGTTCAAGGCGACCCTGCTGGGTTCGGTGAGCCTCCACGTCACGCAGCACGCGCCGTGCCCGGTGACGGTGGTACGCGGCGACTGACGGACCGCCCCTCCCCACCGGTGACGGGGTCCGGAGCCTGGTCCCCTCCCGCCGGTGACGGGCACGGGACTCGGTGAAGCCTGGTCACCGGGGAAAGGGGGGGCCGTTGTCAGTGGGTCCTCCTATCGTGTGGGCATGACCCCTGCTCTGTTCGGGCGCGACCATCCCGCAGGCGTCCTCCGCTCGGAGATCGTCCGGGCCACGGACAGCCACGGCGGTCTCGTGCTGGTGACGGGCGAGGCCGGGATCGGGAAGACCGCCCTGGTCACCGAGGCAGCGCACGAGGCGCGGGGGCGCGGTGCGCTGGTGGTCGGCGGTTCCTGCTGGGACTCCGACAGCACTCCCGGCTACTGGCCCTGGGTGCAGGTGCTGCGCGGACTGCGCAGGGCCGCCACGGCGGCGGAGTGGTCGGCGGCCCAGGAGGCGTCGGACGGGCGGCTCGGCATCCTCCTGGGCGACCCCGGCAGCGGGACCACCGGCAGCGGCGGCACGGGCGCGGAATCCGGCACGCCAGGCGCGGAGGGTGTGGCAGGCACGCAGGGCGCGGAAGGTGCGGACGGTGCGGATCCGGGCCCCGGTGCGGACGGCGCCGAGGCATTCGGGCTGTACGACGCGGTGACCACCGCCCTCGTCTCCCTCTCCCAGAGCCGCCCGCTGGTGGTGGTCCTCGACGATCTGCACAGCGCCGACCCCGCCTCGCTCCGGCTGCTCGAATTCGCCGCCCAGCACGCCTGGTTCGAGCGGCTGCTCCTGATCGGCACCTACCGTGACGTCGAGGTGGAGGCCCCCGGCCACCCCCTCCAGCAGCTGATCCTGCCCCTCGTCTCCCGCGCGTCGGCCACCCTCACGCTGACCGGCCTCGGCCGTGACGAGGTGGGAGCGCTGATGACCGTGACGACGGGCCGCGAGCCCGCGCCGCAGCTGGTCGAGGAGGTCCACCGGCGTACGGGCGGCAACCCGTTCTTCGTCGAGCAGACCGCCCGGCTCTGGCACAGCGGCAGCCCGGTCTCCACCATTCCGCCGGGGGTGCGGGAGGCGGTCCGGCAGCGGCTGAGCCTCCTGCCGGAGGCGGTCGTCTCCCTGCTCACCACCGCCGCCCTGCTCGGCCGGGAGTTCCGCCGGCAGGTCCTGGCCGTGGTGCACGGATCGCCGGTCCCCCACGTGGAACGGCTGCTGGAGCCGGCGATCGTCGCCCGGGTCGTCGTCCCCCGCCCCTCCGGGAGTTACGCGTTCGCCCACGACCTGCTGCGCGAGACGCTGTACGCCTCCCTGGACGACGCGGACACCCGCCGACGCCACGGCGACGCCGTACGGGCGCTGGACGCGCACGGGGGCCTCGACGGTGCGGTGCGGCCCGGGGACCTCGCCCGCCACGCCCACCTCGCCGGGGGCGAACTGGGGCGCGACCGGCGGATCGACCTGCTGCTCGCCGCCGCCCAGGACGCCTCGGGCCGCCTCGCCGACGAGGAGGCCATCGGCCACTACCGCCGGGCCCTCGCGGTGGCGTCGGGGGAAGCGGGCGAGGAGACGGGCCCGGGAGCGGGAGGGCAGACGCGGGCGGGAGGGGAAGCGGGAGCGGAAGAGGAACCGGGAGCAGGCGGGGTGTCGCCGGAGAGTGTGCCGGCCCCCGACCGGCGACGGACCGCGTTGATCTCCCTCGACCTCGCCGAACAGCTGCGGCGCGCCGGGGAGACGGCCGAGAGCGACCGCCTGCAGGACCGGGCGGTGGCCCTCGCGCGGGAGCACGACGAGCCCGAGCTCCTGGCCCGGGTCGCGATCACCCTGTACCGCCAGGGGGCCCTGGGCGGCGAGGCGTTCATGGCCACGTTCCTGGGCGAGGCCCACCGCAAGGTCACCGGCAAGGACGGGCAGGACAGCCTCTCCGCCGACCGGCTCGCCCAGGAGCTGGCCATCCACATCATGGCCCTGGCCCGCAGCGGCTCGGACGACGAGGCCCTCGCCTTCTCCCTCTGGGCGCGCCACGACTCCGTCTGGGGGCCCGGATCGGCGGTGGAGCGCCTCGGGCTGACCGACGAGATGACCGTCGTCGGCCGGCGCACCCAGAACCTGGACATGGAGCTGCACGCCACCTCCATGCGGTGGGTGGCCCTGCTGGAGCTCGGGGACCCGGCCTTCATCGACCAGTACCACACCTTCATCCGGGTCGCCGAACGCTCGGAGCTGCCCAGGTTCGCCCTGTCCATCGCCGTCGACAGCAGCCTGATCGCCTCCCTCCAGGGCCGGTTCGCCGAGGCGACCGAGGCCCTCGACAGCGAGGCGCTCGGCCCCGGGGGCGACGACCAGGAGGCGTTCGGCTTCATGGGGCTTCATCTGCACTGGGCCCTGCATCTGCTCCGGGGGCACTTCGCGGAGGCCGAGAAGGTCCTCCCCGCGCTGCGGGGCGCCCGGTATCCCTACCCCGGGCTGCTGGAGGCGCTCACGGCGGTGGAGCAGGGCGACGCGGCCCCGGCCCTGCGCCTGATCGCCGGGCACTCCGACCGCACGGCCCCCTATCCGCGGGCGTTCTCGCCGCTCTGGCTCCGGCTGCTGGCCCAGACGGCCGCGGCCACCGGCGACCGGCTGCTGATCGCCCGCGCGGAGGACGAACTCGCCCCCTACACGGGCCAGTGGGCCGTCTCGCTGTACGGGTGCGACATCGGCGGCCCCGTCGACCTCTGGCTCGGTACGCTCGCCGCCGCCCGGGACGACCGGGGCGGCGCGGTGGCCCTGCTCACCGAGGCCGCCGCGTCCTCGGACCGCCTCGGCGCCCGCCCCTGGGCCGTCCGCGCCCGGCTCCACCTGGCCCGCTCCCTGCTGGCCCGCGCGGAGGCGGACGACCTGGACCGGGCCGGCCGCCTGCTGGCCGAAGCGGAGCGGGAGTCCGCCGGCTTGGGCCTGCACCACCTCGTCTCCGAAGCGGCCACCCTGCGCACGACCCTGTCGACCACCCCGGCCACCTCGACCACCTCGGCCCCATCAACCACCCCGGCCCCATCGACCACGTCGGCCCCGGACCACGGGCGACCCGCCCCGGAGCCCGCGCCCCCAGCCCCCACCGCCCCAGCCCCTGCCGCCGCCCCCAGCCCCGGTCCTGCCGCGCCCGGCGTCGCTGCCTCCGGCCTCACCGCGCCCGCCCCGGCTGCCGCCGCCGAGTTCCGGCGCAACGGTCCGGTGTGGGAGCTGCGTTGGGACGGGCGGACCGTGCACGTCCCGGACGCCAAGGGGCTGCGGGACCTGCACAGCCTCCTCGGGCTGCCCGGGGCCGACGTCCCGGCCGTGGAGCTGCTCGCCCCCGAGGGCGGCAGCGTCGTGGTCGCCGCCGGGCAGCTGGGCGGCGACCCGGTGCTCGACGAGGAGGCCAAGCGCCGCTACAAGGAGCATCTGGCCCGGCTGGACGCCGAGATAGACCGTGCGGCGGCACGGGACGACACCCAGCGCGTCGAGGCGTACGACCGGGAGCGGCAGGCACTCCTGGACCAACTGCGCACGGCTGCGGGACTCGGTGGCCGGACCCGTCGTCTGGGCGACCAGACCGAGCGGGCCCGCAAGACGGTCACCGCCCGCATCCGCGACACCCTGCGGAAGCTGGACTCCCTGCACCCCGAACTGGCGGCACACCTGCGGGAGTCCGTGACCACGGGCACCACCTGCGCCTACCGCCCCGGGCGCACGCCGGACTGGCGGCTGTGACCCGGGGCCGCATCGGCCCCGGGTCACCACCGCCAGTCATCGACTTCGCCGTCCGTCACCTCAGACCGGCCACAGCCGCTCGGTCACTTCCGGTTGTACAACCGCATGGTCACCGAACCGAAGACCAGCATGATCACCGCGGCCCACCCCAGCGACCAGCCGAGGTCCGACGCGGGCCAGTTGCCCGCCATCAGTTCGCGCACCGCCGTGGCGAGGTGGGTGATGGGGCTGTTGTTCACGAAGACCTGGAGCCAGCCCGGCATCGTCTGCGGGTCGACGAAGACGTTGCTGAGGAACGTCAGCGGGAAGATCACCATCATGCTGACGCCCATCACCGACTTCTCGGTCCGCAGCAGCAGTCCGAACATGGTCCAGATCCAGGAGAACGCGAACGAGAACACCAGCAGCAGCACCACTCCCGCGACCACCCCGAGCACGCCGCCGTCCGGCCGGAACCCGATGATCATGCCGACGGTGAGCATCACCACCGAGGCCAGGACATAGCGCAGCACATCGCCGAGCAGATAGCCGACCATCGGTGCGGGCCGCCAGATCGGCAGCGTACGGAACCGGTCGAAGACGCCCTTGGTGATGTCAGTGTTGACCGAGACTCCCGTGTACATCGTGATCATCACGACGCTCATCACCAGGATGCCGGGCAGCAGGAACTGGATGTACTCCTGCGTGGAGCCGGCCAGCGCCCCTCCGAAGAGGTACGTGTACATCAGGACCAGCATGATCGGGAAGGCCGTCACATCGAAGAGCTGTTCCGGCACATGCTTGATCTTCAGCATGGCGCGCCAGCCGAAGGTGAGGGAGGCCGACAACGCGCTGGGCCTCGGCGGCCGGTCCAGGCCGACCAGCAGGGCCGAGAGGCGCTCCTTGTCCGGCGCGGCGAGTGCGACGTCTTCCAGCTCCGTCTTGGTGGTCGCGGTGCTCATGCCGCCACTCCCTTCTTGTCGGTGAGGGCGAGGAAGACCTCGTCGAGGCTGGGCTGTCCCAGCGAGAAGTTGTCGACGGTGATGCCGGACCTGGCCAGCTCGGCCAGGGCGCGGGCCGCCTGTTCCGCCGCGCCCCGGTCGGAGCCGTGCGCGTCGACCCGGGCGGTCAGCGCCACCGGGTCCGCGTCCAGCTGGACCGTGGCGTCGTCCAGCGCGAGGGAGAGCACGCGCTCGGCCTCGGGGCGCTGGGCGGCGTCGCGCAGCCGCAGGTGGACGGTGCCGGAGCCGACGGACGCCTTGAGCTCGCCCTTGGTGCCCTCGGCGATCACCCGGCCGTGGTCGATCACGGCGATACGGGAGGCCAGCTGGTCGGCCTCGTCCAGATACTGGGTGGTCAGCAGGACCGTGGTGCCGTGCGCGACGACCGCGCGCACGATGTCCCACACCTGGTTGCGGCTGCGGGGGTCGAGCCCGGTGGTCGGCTCGTCCAGGAACAGCAGGTCGGGGGTGTTGAGGATGGACGCGGCGATGTCGATACGGCGTCGCATGCCTCCTGAGTAGTTCTTCACCTGCTTGGCCGCCGCCTCGGTCAGCCCGAAGCCCTCGAGCAGCTGGGCCGCCCGGTCGCGGGCCGCGGGCTTGGAGTGGCCGAGGAGCCGGGCGAGCAGGACGAGGTTCTCGAAGCCGGTCAGGTCCTCGTCCACCGAGGCGTACTGCCCGGTGAGACTGACCCGGCTGCGGACCGCGTCGGCTTCCTTCACCACGTCCTTGCCGAACACGCGGGCCGTGCCGCCGTCCGGGCGCAGCAGTGTCGCGAGCATCCGTACGGTGGTGGTCTTCCCGGCGCCGTTGGGTCCGAGGACCCCGTAGACGGTGCCGGTCGGGACGGCGAGGTCGACGCCGTCCACCGCGCGGTTCTCGCCGAAGACCTTCACCAGCCCCGCGGTCTCGATGGCCAGTTCAGTGCTCATGATCCATTCCTTGTGCGTCGTCGGTACGTCGTCGTCGGTGCGCGTCAGTGGTCCGGGTTGGGGGTGGAGGCGGTGTCGGGGGCAGGAGTCGGGTGTCAGGAGACATAGGGGCGGACCGCCCGGGCTTCTCGCAGGGCGCAGCCCCACCAAGCGAGCTGGTCGAGCATCAGCCACACCGCCCGGTCCCGCCCGCCGGCCCGGGTTCGGTCCTCCAGCGGTGCGTGCAGGAAGTCGAGCGCCACCCCGTTGCGCAGGGTCACCGTGTGCAGCTCCGTGAAGACCGAGCGCAGCTGCTCCACCGCGTACAGCCCGGACGAACCGTGGCCGTAGCTCACGAAGCCGACCGGCTTGGCCTGCCACTCGTCGTACGCGAAGTCGATGGCCTGCTTCAGGGAGGCCGGGAACGAGCGGTTGTACTCCGGGGTCACCACGACGAACGCCTCGGCCCGCCCGATCGCCCCGGCGAACTCCGTCATCTGCTCCGTCGCCCGCTCCGGGTAGTGCACGGGGAAGTCGAACTCCGCGAGATCCAGCACCGCGAGGTCGAGCTCGCCCCGTACCCGAGCCCGCTCCACGAACCAGCGGCCGACCTCGCCGCCGATACGCCCTTCGCGCGTGCTGCCGATGATCACCGCGACCCGTAGCGGAACCTCGCCGTCCTCGCTCGGCCTGTCGTCCGTCATCGCCCGCACCTCCTCCCGATTCCCTCACCCGGCCCTCCGGCTCCCTCACTCCTTGGGCGCCAGACGCCGGGGCGCGGCCGCCAGATGCGATCTGGCGGCCGCGCCCACGGTCGGAACGCACGGCTGGAAAGGCTCTCGCGGCCCCGTCCCGCCGGTCAGCGCTCCCGCGAGTAGAAGAGATAGAAGGCAGCCAGGAAGACGCCCACGCCGACCACGAGACCCAGCACGGTCGACCGCAGCACACTCGTATCGGTGAGGCTCACCAGGAAGCCCACCGCACAGGCGGTCAGTGCGCCGTACGCCACCGCCCGCGGCCCGTGCGGCAGCTCGCGCTGAATCCGGCCCAGCGCGAAGCAGAGGGCCGCCAGGGCGGCGCCGGCGACGAGGCCCAGGACGACCTGCCCGCCGGTGCTGGGCCCGCCGTCGCGGCGGATGAACGCGGCGTAGAACCCGTAGATGATGCCGAGCGCCAGAGGCACCGCCACGGCGAGGGGGGTGAGACCGCGGGGCCGTGCGTGCGCGCGGGCCCCTTTCCGACCGGGCATGGCTGCGTGTGTGACCATCGCCGACAGCTCCTTCCGTCGCCCCGTCGCTCGCCCCCGTTCCTCCAGAGCACACCCGCCCGCGCGGCCCGGCAACTCGAACGGCCTACGGCCCGGAGCGGCCGGGCCCCGCACGCGATTCCCTGGGGGTGTGCGGACCTCTCTCTCGGTGACCCTCTCGGCCGTCCTGCTCGTCGTGCTCACTGTTCTGGTGCCGTTCAGCGCGCTCTCCGCCTGGGTCGACCTGGAGATCGACGACACCGACCGGTACGTGGCCGCCGTCTCCCCGCTCTCCGCCGATCCCGCTGTGCGCGGCACCGTCGCGGACCTGGTCACCGACGAGGCGATGCGGCAGATCGATCTCGGACCGCTCCAGGACACGGTCCGGGACTTCCTGCACGAGACCGTGGGCTCCTTCACTTCCACCGAAGCCTTCCGCACCGCCTGGGACGCCGCGAACCGCTCGGCCCACGAGGCGGTGACCGCGGCACTGGACGGCGATGACGGCGAGGCGGTCACCATCGATCTGGCCCCGGTGATCGAACAGGTCAAACAGGAGCTGATCCGCCAGGGCGTGCCGTTCGCGGACCAGATCCCCGTCCAGCGGACGGAGATCACGGTCATCGGCGCGGACCGTGCGGACACCCTCAGGGACTCGTTCCGCTGGCTGCGCTACTGCAGCATCTGGCCGGCCGTCGCCACCCTGGTGCTGCTGGTCCTGGTGGTGGGCATCGCGACGGTACGGGGCGGGCTGCGGGCCGCCCTGACGGCCACGGCGGCCGTGGGCGCCGGGTTCGTGCTCGGCGCGATCGTGCTGCGGATCCTGGTCGCGGTCGGCCGGAGCCGGGTGCTGGACGAGGTGCCGGGCAGCGACCGGGACGCGGCGGCCGCGGTGGTGGACGCCCTGACCGCATCCCTGCGCACCACGGTGTGGGCGGTGCTGATCGTCGGCGCGGTCCTGCTGGTGGGGGCGGTGGTGGCCCGGGTGCTGCTGGGACGCCAGAAGGCCGGGCGGGGCTGACCCGAGGGCGTACGGACGCACGAAGCATCCGGGGACGCCCGTACCGATGTTTCACGTGAAACAGCCGGACAGAGCCCGCACGAGGGACCGCCGTCCGGCTCAGAGCTCCGGCGGGCGGCCCTGGAGGCGCTCCATCTCGCGGCGGTCGCGCTTGGTCGGGCGGCCCGTGCCCCGGTCCCGTACCGGCACCTGGATCGCCAGCTCGCGCGGCGGCGGGGGCGGGCTGTTGTCGACGAAGCACTCGACGGCCACCGGCGGCCCGACCCGCTTCTTCACGATCTTCGAGACGACGACCACCCGGTCCCGCCCCGCGTGCCGGAGCCGTACCTCGTCGCCGACGCGGACGGCCTGGGCGGGCTTGGCCCGCTCCCCGCCGACCTTCACATGCCCGGCCCGGCAGGCGGCGGCCGCCTGGGCACGGGTCTTCGTCAGCCGGACCGACCAGATCCACACGTCGACCCGGACGCTTCCTTCCGCCTGCGGCGCGTCCCCGGAACCCATGCTGACGACTGTAGTCGGGACCGGGCGGTCGGCGGGAGGCCATCAGCCCTCCCGCCGACCGCCCACCCGGGCCTCACACCCCGATGTCGCGCCCGTCCTTGCGCCAGACCGCGACGACCGAGGGGCGGACGATCTTCCCGGGGCCATCGGGCCAGACGCTCGCCGGCTTCTCCACCGAAGCGCCGTCGACCTCGCCCGGGTGCTGGACGGCGACCAGGACCCGGCGGTCCTGGATGACCGGGCCACACGTCTCCGCACCGGCCGGGACCGTCAGGAACTGCTTCAGCTCACCGCGCCGGTCGCCGTGGGTCGCGACGCCGAAGAGGCCGTCGTGCGAGCCGAGCTGGTTTCCGTCCGTGGAGATCCACAGGTTGCCGTGGTCGTCGAACGCCACGTTGTCCGGGCAGGAGATGGGGCTGACGCGCTCCTTGGGGAAACCGGCGAAGTACGTCGACGGGTCGTTCGGGTCGCCCGCGACGAGGAAGAGCCGCCAGGCGAACCCGTCGCCCGCCGGGTCGTCCCAGTTCTCCGCGAGCTCCAGGATCTGCCCGTGCTTGTTGGCGTTGCGCGGGTTCGCCTCGTCCGCCCCGGGCTTGCCCTCCTTGCCCCGGTCCGAGTTGTTGGTGAGCGCCACGTACACCCGGCCGGTGCGCGGCGAGGGCTCGACGTCCTCGGGCCGGTCCATCTTGGTGGCGCCGACCTTGTCACCGGCCAGCCGCGTGTAGACGTACACCTCGTCGGCGGTCATGCCGGGCACGTGCGAGGTGGTGCCGGTGGCCAGCGGAATCCAGACGCCGCTGCCGTCGAACTCACCATCGGAGGGCAGCTTTCCGGTGCCGTCGATCTCGGCGGCCGGGGAGTCGCCGGTCAGCTTCGCGACATAGAGCGTGCCCTCGTCCAGCAGCGTCAGGTTGTGCTCACGCGCAGAGCGGGAGTTGCCCTTCTTCATCCGCTTGCTGGAGACGAACTTGTAGAGGTAGTCGAACCGCTCGTCGTCGCCCATGTACACGACCGGGCGTCCGTCCGAGGTCAGCCGGGGCTCGGCCGCCTCGTGCTTGAACCGCCCCAGCGCGGTCCGCTTGCGCGGGGTGGAGTCGGGGTCGTACGGGTCGAGTTCGACGACCCAGCCGAAGCGGTTGGCCTCGTTGGGCTCCTTCGCCAGGTCGAACCGCCGGTCGAACCGCTCCCACTTGCGCTCGGTGGCCCCGGTGCCGATCCCGTACCGCTTGTGCAGGTCGGTGGAGCCGTGGGCGAAGTACTGGTTGAAGTTCTCCTCGCCGTGCAGCGTGGTGCCCCACGGAGTGGTGCCGCCCGCACAGTTGTTGAGGGTGCCGAGCACCTTGCGGCCGGTGCGGTCGGCGGACGTACGCAGCAGAGCGCTTCCGGCGGCCGGTCCGGTGACCCGGAACTCACTCGTCGTGGTGAGGCGTCGGTTCAGCGGGTGACGGCCGACCAGGCCCAGCTTGCCGGTGCGGTGCTCCTCCTGGACGACGACCACGGAGAGTCCGTGCGCGGCCCAGGCGATCTCCACCTGCTCGCGCGTCGGGTTGGCCGGATCGTAACCGCGGAACATGAGGATCTCGTCCGTGTACTCATGGTTGGCGACCAGGACCTGACGGCCGCGCTCACCACGGAGCGGCAGGAGTGAGAGGAAGTCGTTGTTGTAACCGAACTGGCCCGCCTGCGCCTTGGCGGACTGCTTCTCCGGGTCGAAGGCGGGCGCCCCGCGCAGGATCGGCTCACCCCAGCGGATCACCACGTTCTGGCCGTACCCATCGGGAACGGTGACCTTGTCGTCCTTGTTGGGGGCCACCGGAGAGAACCGCAGGCCCCGGGCCCCGGACGGGGCGGGTTTGCGGGGCGGGACCGGTTTGTGGCCGTGCCCGGCGAGCGCGACGGCCTCGGCCTGCGGGGCCCCCGGGCCGGTCAGCGCGGCCGTCCCGGCAGCGGCGGCGACCGTCACCACGGCGGCGGCACGCATCATCGACCGGCGCGACACCGCACGGGCGATGATGTCGCCGGCGTACTCGTTGTCGCTGGTGTTCGGGACCTCCTTGAAACAGGCGTCCCCGCAGCGGTAGCGGCAGGTCAGCGAGGAACGCCCGCCCGAGTGGGAAGTGATGAGCGGCAGCAGATTACGCACGTGGGTTCCCTCCGTCTGAGTGTCGTGCGTGACGGTAGGTGCGCCCCCACGCGGTCCGAGGGACTCCCGGTGAACGGAGGGTGAAGTCCCGGCCACCGCTGTTTCCTTCGGGCGGGAAACCCTCTAAGTAGGGGACATGGCCATGGACTCGGTCCGGGATCGGTTTCGGCTCGGTTGACGCCGGGGTGGGCCGGACCGGCGAACGGCCGGATCCGGCCGCTAACCTTACGTATCCGTCCTGGCCAGGGTTGGCATCGCTCAGGTCGGACATTCCCCGCACCCAACTCATGCGAAAGGGCTCGCCCATGGGCATTCGGAGCTTGCTGCGTAAGGTGTTCGGCCGCACGGAGCAGGACGAGCCGACCACGGCCACCGTCCCGCCCCAGGCCGAGCGCACCCAGTCCACCGAGCCGGAGCCGGAGACCACTTCGGCGGCCGAGCCCGCGGCGGAGCCGAGGGCCTCGATCCCGGCTCCGGCCTCCTCCCCCACCTCTTCGCCTGCTCCGGGCTCCCCGGCCGCGCCGGATTCGCCCTCCGGTACGTCGCCCGCCGCCGACTCCGCCGCTGCCGACTCCTCGGACGCCACCGAGCGTGACGCAGGTGCGGCGGACCTGGTGGCCGCGGCCTTCGACAAGGCGGCCGCCGCCCCGAAGGCTCCGTCGCCGACCGTCCCCGCACAGGGGACGAGCCCGGAAGCCGAGTCGGAGGCGCAGTGGAACGCGGAGCCGGACACGGCCCCGGAGCCGGCAGCCGGAGCGACGACCGAGCCCGTTGAGGAGCCCGTCGTCGAGCCGGTCACGGTGGAGGAGCCTGCCGAGCCCGTTACGGAACCCGTTGCCGAACCCGTGAAGGCCGAGGAGCCCGCACCCGAGCCAACCCCGGCCCCGGCCCCGATCACGATCGACTTCGATGTCGCCCCGGAGCCCGTCCCGGAGCCCACTCCGGAGCCGGAGACGAAGCCGGCGCCCGAAGCGGAGGCCGAGCCGGAGACCGAACCGAAGGCGGAGGCGGCCCCCGCCGCAGAGGCCCCGGCAGTCCCCGCCGCGGAGGCCGCTCAGGGTCCGGAAACCCCCGAAGCCGCTGAGACCCCGGCAGCCCCCGAAGCCGCTCAGGCCCCGGAAGCTCCGGAAGCCGCTGAAGCCCCCGAGCCCCCCAAGGCCCCCGAAGCCGCCGCCGCCCCGGAGACGGCCGCGCCCGCCGTCCCCACCCCCACCCCCAAGTCCGCCACCACCCTCGCCCGGGTCACCCAGCGCGCCCCGCAGCTCATCGCCCCGTACAAGGCGGCGCAGGCGGCGCTCAAGGCGCACGGGCTGACCGGGCTGCGCGCCCGCGTGTACCTGGTGCTCGACCGCTCGGGCTCCATGCGGCCGTTCTACAAGGACGGCAGCGCCCAGCACCTGGGCGACCGCGCCGTGGCGCTCGCCGCGCACCTGGACGCGGACGCCACGGTGCCCGTCGTCTTCTTCTCGACCGACATCGACGGCACCGGGACGATCGAGCTGGCCGCCCACGAGGGCCGCGTCGACGAGCTGAACGCCGGTCTGGGCCGGCTGGGCCGGACCAACTACCACCGCGCGATCGAGGAGGTCGTGGCGCACCACGAGAAGTCGCAGGCCACCGCACCGGCTCTGGTGATCTTCCAGACGGACGGCCCGCCGGACGCCAAGCAGCTCGCCCGTCAGGCGCTGGCGGAGGCGGCGCGGCTGCCGCTGTTCTTCCAGTTCGTCGCCTTCGGCGAGCAGGACGGCAAGGGCTTCGACTTCCTGCGGAAGCTGGGCGCCCCCAACGCGGCGTTCTTCCATGCCGGCCCGGCCCCGCGCGAGATCGCGGACGCCGACCTCTACCGGGAGATCCTCGCCGGACTGCCGGCCTGGATCGCGGCACGCGAGGCCCGCCCCGAGGGCTCCGAGGGCTGATCGACCGGCAGCCGCACGGTCACGGCGAGACCGCCGCCCTCCGGGCCCGGTACCGCCGTGACCGTGCCGCCGTGCGCCACCGCGATGGAGCGCACGATCGACAGCCCGAGGCCCGAGCCGGGGCCCATCCGGTCCCGGCCCTCGCCCCGCCGGAACGGCTCGAAGAACCCCGCGACATCGGCCTCGGAGAGCACCGGCCCGGTGTTGCGCACCACCAGGACCCCGTCACCGCTCAGCGTGACGTCCACCGAACCGCCCGGCACGTTGTACGTCACGGCGTTGGCCAGCAGGTTCGCCACCAGCTGGGCCAGCAGCAGCCGGTTGCCGCGCACCGGACAGGCCGCCGCCACCGCCACGTTCACCACCGGACGCCCCCCGGCCCCCTCCTTCGTCAGCATCCTCGCGAGCGGCTTCGCCACCGGATGCCGGGCCGCCTCCTCCGTCACCACCCGGTCGAACCGGACGTCCTCCCGCTCGTCGGCGGCGAGCCCCCGTTCGCTGCGGGCCAGCACGAGCAGCCCCTCTATCAGCCGCTCGCTGCGCCGATTGGTGTCCAGCAACGTCTGCCGGGTCCGTACAAGGTCCTCGGGGGTCGGGTCGTCCAGGCCCACCTGGATCGCCGCGCGTTGGGTGGCGAGCGGGGTCCGCAGCTCGTGCGAGGCGTTCGCAATGAACCTGCGCTGGCTGTCGAACGCCTTCTCCAGCCGGGCCAGCAGCGCGTCCAGCGTCTCGCCCAGCTCCTTCAGCTCGTCGTCCGGTCCGCTGGAGGCGATCCGTTCGTGCAGCGTCCGCTCCGAGAGCCTGCGCGCCTTCGCCGTCATCGCGTGCACGGGCCGCAGCACCCGGCCGGCGATCCACCAGCCCACCCCGACCGCGCCCGCCGTCATCACGAGGAGTGCGGCGAACGACCAGTACATGTGCTGCTTGCTCGCCGCGTCGCTGACGTGGTCGGTCAGTTCGTAGGCGGTGGGCGCGCCGATCGAGCTGCGGGCGATGTACGGGCCGTTGTCGGTGTACCCGGGGGGCAGGACGACGACCGAGGAGGCGATGGCGCGCGCCTCGGAGTCCGTACCGGCACGGGAGGCCACGTTGACGGTGGCCAGCAGGGCCGTGCCGAGGATCAGGAAGACGCCGCCGTACACGAGGGCGATGCGGGTGCGGATCGTGGAGTGCGGCAGCTTCGACGCGTCCATCAGCCGCCGCGGCCGGGACGGCCCCCGCGCTCCGGGCGGCCGCTTCACAGGGCGTACCCCACGCCCTGGACGGTACGGATGAGGGCGGGTTCGCCGAGCTTGGCGCGGAGCTTGCTCATGCAGACGCGCACGGCCCCGGTGAAGGGGTCGGCGTTGGCGTCCCAGGCGCGCTCCAGCAGTTCCTCCGCGCTGACCGTCCCGCCGTCCGCCTCCAGGAGCAGTTGCAGCACGGTGAACTCCTTCGGCGACAGATCGAGGTCCCGGCCGTCCCGGAGCGCGGACCGCCGTACGGTGTCGAGCCGGACGCCGTGCCGCTCCAGCTGGGGCGGTACGGGTCTGGCGCTGCGGCGGCGCAGGGCGCGGACCCGGGAGACGAGCTCGGGGAACTCGAACGGTTTGCTGACGTAGTCGTCGGCTCCGAGGTCGAGCCCGGCGACCCGGTCCTCCATCGCGCCGGAGGCGGTCAGCATGAGGATCCTGGTGCGGGAGCCGGCGGCGACCAGCCGGCGGGCCACGTCGTCGCCGTGCACGCGGGGGAGGTCGCGGTCGAGCACCACGACGTCGTAGTCGTGCAGCCCGAGGTAGGCCAGGGCCGCGTCCCCGCTGTACACCGTGTCGACCGCGAACCCGGCCCGGCGCAGTCCGGTGGCGACCAACTCCGCCAGGACCTCCTCGTCCTCGGCGACCAGTACCCGCATCGTGATGTCCCCTGCCTCGTGCACGCTTGTCCGCTCCCTCCCAGGATGCGTCTTTCCTACGGGAACGATTACGCGAAGGCATGTTTCGCAAAGCTCTCCACCGGAGCGCTTCGGGGGAGGAACACCGCCCGGACGCGCGTGCGCCCGCGTCCTGCGTACGCCGGGAGCCCGGGCCGCGAGCGACGGTCCCGGGCTCCTGACGTGAGGCGTCCGGTCAGCGCACCCAGTTCTTGAGCGGCTCGGTGTCCAACTCCATCCCGACCGGGTCCGGGAGAGCGACGGTCTTGCCGTACGGCACCGTCACGACCTGCTCGTAGCGCACGCCGTCAGGCTGCGAGTGGACCTTTACCTCGCAGGCGTCCCGGTCGATCAGCAGGTAGACGGGGATGCCGGTCTCGGCGTACGCGCGCGGCTTCTCGACCCGGTCGCGGCGGTCGGTGTCCTCGTCGTACGAGGTGACCTCGACGACCATGAGGACGTCATCGGGGCTTGCCCATTCGCCCTGGCCGACGAAGGTGTCGATAGGAGCAAGCACGGCGTCGGGCCGGGCGTTGCCCTTGCGGTAGGACCCGATACGGAGTCCCTGCTCGCCGAACAACCACATGCCCGGTCCTGATTGCATGCAGATCTGCGTCAGCCAGACGATGATCCGCCCGTGGTCCCCGTCCGGCACAGCCTTGACCCCCAGTTTCCCGTTCACGAACTCCAGCCGCAGCGCCTCATCGGCGCGTATGGCGTGACGGGCCAGGTCCTCGAAGACGTCCTGCGTCAGGACGCGATCCTCGACCACGCTCACAACGACCTCCTCCTGCAAGGGATCACCGGGTAACCGGGGTGCATCTCCAGCCTACGGGCGCAGGCCCCCGCCCGTCCGCCCGATCACCGCCCCAGCGACTCCGCGTCGCCCATCACGATCACCGGGTCCATCGCCGGGTCCAGGGTGCGCAGCAGCTCCTCCATGTGCTCCTCCGGGATGGAGACGCAGCCCTGGGTGGGGCCTCCGTGGTCGACGTGGATCCAGATGCCGCCGCCGCGTCCGAGGCCGAGGGGGCGGGTGCGGTCCAGGGGGCTGACGCCCTCCGTGCGGTTGTAGTTGATCGCGACGACGTAGTCGAACGAGCCTTCCAGGGGCTCGCCGAAGAACCCCTCGCCGTCCACCGCGAACCGGGGGTGTTCGTCGTACGGGAGCAGCGCGCCCGGGTCGGGGAGCCGGCCGCCCGCGTCGGTGAGCGAGTAGACGCCCGAGGGGGACCTCAGGTCGCCCGCCACATGGTGGTCGGTCCAGCCCTCCATGCCGTTGTGGGCCTTCCACGGACCGGCTGCCGCCGCCCACTCCTCGTCCGGGTCCTCGCGGCTGTACAGCACCGCGCTCGACTGGTTGGAGTCGACGTCCTCCCCGGTGACCACGAACACCTGCCGCGCCTGTTCGGGAATCTGCTTCCGGGTCAGCGGCCCGAGACCCGGGATCTCCGCCGGGCTCGGCGCGGGCTCCGCCGCCGGTGACGCCCGGCGTACGGACGCGGCGTCCGACTGGGGGCCCGCAGCACCCTGCGCCGGGGCGGTCGACGTGGGAGCCGGGTCCGGCGAGGCGGCGGAGGAGCAGGCGGTGAGCAGCAGGGCCAGCACAAGGAGGGGAGCGGTGAGCAGGGCGGGCGGGCGGCGCGGGACGGACACGGTGGCGGGCTCCTCGGGATGACGGCCGACTGCTGACGGCCGGCGGGCTGACGGCGCGGCGGGCCGGGGTGCGGCAAGGATGTCGCTGCCAGTCTTTGCCGCACCCGGCGCGGCCCAATCCGAACCGGGGCCATCCGGCTGTACGGCGTCGCCCGGCCGTCGCGGGCCCTCTCAGGTCCGCGCGACGAAACAGCCCCCGATCAGGTGATCGGGGGCTGTTTCACGTGAAACATCGCAGAGCGGGACCGTACGGACTACTTGTCGGTGGCCGGCTTCTCCGAGGTGCTCGCGCCCTTCGCTGCGACCGGCTTGCGGAGCTGGATGTTCAGCTCGCGCAGACGGGACTCGTCCAGCTCGGTCGGGGCGCCCATCATCAGGTCCTGGGCGTTGCCGTTGAGCGGGAAGGCGATCGTCTCGCGGATGTTGGGCTCGTCGGCCAGCAGCATCACGATGCGGTCGACGCCCGGGGCGATGCCGCCGTGCGGCGGAGCGCCGAGGCGGAACGCGCGGAGCATGCCCGCGAACTCGTGCTCGACGGTCTCGCGGTCGTAACCGGCGATCTCGAAGGCCCTGAGCATGAGCTCGGGCTCATGGTTGCGGATGGCGCCCGAGGACAGCTCGATGCCGTTGCAGACGATGTCGTACTGCCAGGCCAGGATGTCCAGCGGGTCCTTCTCCTCCAGGTCGGCAAGGCCGCCCTGGGGCATCGAGAAGGGGTTGTGCGAGAAGTCGATCTTCCCGGTCTCCTCGTCCTTCTCGTACATCGGGAAGTCGACGATCCAGCAGAACCGGAAGACGCCCTCCTCGAAGTGGCCGGCGCGCTTGGCGGCCTCGACCCGGACGACCGACATGATCTTGGAGACCTCGTCGAACTCGCCCGCGCCGAAGAAGACCGCGTGCCCCGGGACCAGGGAGAGGCGCTCGGTGAGCGTCTTGACGTCGGTCTCGGTGAGGAACTTCGCGATCGGTCCGGCCAGCGTGCCGTCCTCGCCCACACGCACCCAGGCCAGGCCCTTGGCGCCGTGCTCGACGGCGTACTCACCGAGGCCGTCGAAGAACTTGCGGGACTGGCCGGCGGTGTCCGGGACGGGCAGCGCGCGGACGTGCTTGCCGGCGAACGCCTTGAACCCGGAGTCGGCGAAGACGTCCGAGATGCCGACGAGCTCCAGCTTGGCGCGCAGGTCCGGCTTGTCGTTGCCGTACTTCAGCATCGACTCACGGAACGGGATGCGCGGGAACGGCGAGGTGACCTCGCGGCCGTTGCCGAACTCGGTGAAGAGCTCGGTCATCAGCTTCTCGATCGGCTGGAAGACATCCTCCTGCTCGACGAAGGACATCTCGACGTCGAGCTGGTAGAACTCGCCCGGCGAGCGGTCCGCGCGGGCGTCCTCGTCGCGGAAGCAGGGCGCGATCTGGAAGTAGCGGTCGAAGCCCGAAATCATCAGCAGCTGCTTGAACTGCTGCGGGGCCTGCGGCAGCGCGTAGAACTTGCCGGGGTTCAGCCGGGACGGGACGACGAAGTCACGGGCACCCTCGGGGGAGGTCGCGGTGAGGATCGGGGTGGCCATCTCGTTGAAGCCGAGGGCCACCATCTTGGAGCGGATGGAGGCGATCACGGCCGAGCGCAGCAGGATGTTGCGGTGCATGCGCTCGCGGCGCAGGTCGAGGAAGCGGTACTCCAGGCGGCGTTCCTCGTTGACGCCGTCCTCGGTGTTGATCGTGAAGGGCAGCGGGCCGGCCTCGCCGAGCACCTCGACCTCGGTGACCTCGATCTCGATCTCGCCGGTCGGCAGCTCCGGGTTGACGTTGTCCGCGCCGCGCGCGGAGACCTTGCCGTCGATCCGGACGACGGTCTCCTTGGTCAGCTTCGCCAGGGCGTCGTTGCCGGGGGTGCCGGGGCGGGCCACGAGCTGCACCAGACCGTAGTGGTCGCGCAGATCGATGAAGAGGATGCCACCCAGGTCTCGGCGATTGTGCAGCCAGCCGCTCAGCCGGACGTCGGTGCCGACGTCAGAGGCGCGGAGCTCGCCGCAGGTGTGGGACCTGTACCGATGCATCGTCGTTCATCCAGTCTTCGCGGTTAGGTGGTGGATCGAGCCACCCCAGGCTACCGCCCGGGACGCGACCGCCTCATTCCTCCGCCCCGCCCCTGCCCCGGCCCCGCTCGCGCCCCCCTTCCGCAGCCCTCTCCCGTCCGCCCCGCCCCGCTCCCGCCCGGCGGCCCCTCGGTGGCGTACGCGGAGCACATCTTCCTAAAGTGGGGCAATGCGCACCGAGGAATTCCTGGCCGCGATCGCGACCGGCCTGTGGCGCTGGGACAACGCAGCCGGCACGGTCACACTCGATGCGGAGGCGGCCCGGCTCCTCGGCCTGCCCGCCGAGCCCGGCAGCTACCGGGAGGCGGCGGTGCGCTCCCGTTTCCACCCGGTCGACTGGAACGAGATCTACGGGGTCGTGAACCTGGCCGTCGCCGAGGGCACCCTCGCCGAGGCCCGGCTACGGATCGTGGACGAACGGGGCCGGGTGCTGCGTACCGTGCGCAGCCGCTCCAAGCCGGTCGTACCGGAGGAGCACGGCTCCGAGAACTACGTGCTCATCGGCACCCTCCAGGAGGTCGCCGAACCGCAGCTCGGCTCGTCCGGCCCGCACACGCCGATCACCGGGGACTGGCGCAGGTCCCGGGAGGCGTTCCTGCTGGACGCCGGGCGGGCGCTGGCCGAGGCCCGGTCCACGGAGGAGGTGCTGCGGGTCGCCGCGTCCCTGTCCATGCCCGGGTTCTCCCCGGACGGGCTCGCGGTCTTCGGCTCCGCCGGGGAGCGGCTGACGATCATCGGCCACCACGGGCAGAGCACCGGGGACGAGGACGCCTTCACGGACATGCCGCTGGAGACCGACTACCCGGCCGCCGAGGTCGTCCGCACCGGCCGCGCGATCTATCTCCCCTCCCCCGAGGAGTACCGCCGCCGCTACCCCGCCACCTGGCCGCTCGCCCGGCGCTTCGGGCGGCAGTCCTGGGCGTACCTCCCGCTGGTCTCCTCCGGCCGCACGATGGGCGCGTGGATGGCCGGGTTCCAGCACCCTGTGGGCTTCTCGCCCGACGAGCGCGCGGTGCTCTCGACGGTCGCCCGGATGCTCGCCCAGGCGCTGGCCCGGGCCGGGGTCGCGGAGACGGAACGCGAGCTGTCGCTCGGGCTCCAGCGCTCGATGATGCCGACGCTGGGGCCGGACATCCCCGGTATGACGGTGGCGGCGCGTTATGTGCCGACCGGCGGCGGGCTCCAGGTGGGCGGCGACTGGTACGACATGATCCCGCTGCCCAACGGCCGGATCGCCCTGGTCATCGGCGACGTCCAGGGCCACGACGTGCGGGCCGCCGGGCTGATGGGCCAGCTCCGCATCGCCCTGCGCGCGTACGCCTCCGAGGGCCACCGCCCGGACGCCGTGCTCTCCCGGGCCTCGCGCTTCCTCTCCGGGCTCACCGACGCGTACGAGGGCGTGGAGGGCGACGACGAGCCCTCCGCGCCGCGCTTCGCGACCTGCCTGTACGCCGAGGTGGACCCGGCCACCGGGACCCTGGACATCGCCCGCGCCGGGCACCCGGACCCGGTGGTGGTCAGCGCCGACGGCACCGCGGTGATCCGGCAGACGGCGGGCGGGCTGCCGCTGGGCATCGAGACGGACTCCGACTACCCCACCACCCGGGTCGTCCTGGAGCCCGGCGAAACGATCATGTTGTGCACGGACGGCCTCATCGAGACCGGCGGCCACGACATGGCCACCGGCTGGACCCGGCTGCGTCCGGTCCTGGAGAAGCCCACCGAGGACCTGGAGCGGATGGCCGACGCCCTGGTCCAGGCGGTGCACGGGCCGACCTCGCACTACACGACGGGGCCGCTCGCGGACCGGCGCGAGGACGACATCGCGGTGCTGGTGCTGCGGCGCGAGAGCGCCCCGGCCCGCGCGACGCCGCCGCGCCGGAGCGTCCTGACCATCGCGCAGGCCGAGCCCGAGCGGATCTCCGTGGCCCGGCAGCTCGTACGGGAGCTGCTGCACGACTGGAAGGACCCCGAGCAGGTCGACTCGGCGGTCCTGATGGTCTCGGAGATGGCCACGAATGTGCTGGTCCACACGGACGGGGACGCGCTGACGGTCGCGGAGGTGTCCGGGGAGCGGGGCGAGCGGCGGCTCCGGGTGGAGGTGGCCGACGCGAGCGACGAACTGCCGCACAAGCGGCGGCCGGGGGAGATGGCGTCCAGCGGGCGGGGGCTGGTGCTGATGGAGATGCTGGCGGACGCGTGGGGGGTGGATCCGCGGGGGGAGGGGAAGTCGATCTGGTTCGAGCTGTACGAGTCGGCTGAGCCGGGGGAGTTCTGAGCGGCTCCCGGGTGGCCCGGGCCCTGATGGCCGCGGGCCCTCCCCCGTAACGGCTCCGTCCTCAAGCGCCGGACGGGCTGGGGTGGCCGCCGGGCGGGCCGGAGTCGCCGCCGGGCGCGCTGGGATCGCCCCCGGAGCGGCGGCGCAGTTCGCCGAGGATGCCGAAGGCCGCCGCGCACAGCGGCACCGCGAGCAGCATGCCCAGCAGTCCGGCCACGCCCGCGCCCGCCGTCAGCGCGATCATGACCATGGCCGGGTGCATCTGCACCGTACGGCTCTGGATCACCGGCTGGAGGACGTGGCCCTCCAGCACCTGGACCGCGAGCACCACCCCCAGCGCCCACAGCGCGATCACGAACCCCCGGTCGGCCAGGGCGACCAGCACGGCGACGGCCCCGGAGATGAACGCGCCGAGGTACGGGATGTACGCGCCGACGAAGACCAGCGCACCGAGCCCCACCGCCCCCGGCACGTCCAGGATCAGCAGGCCCACCGTGATGCACAGGGCGTCGATCAGCGCGATGAACGTGGTGCCGCGCATGAAGCCCTCGACGGCCTCGAACGCCCGCCGCCCCATGGCCTCCACCAGGTCGCCGGCGCCGCGCGGGGCCACGGTGTGGGCGAGGCGCGCGGCGCGGTCGGAGTCGCGCAGGAAGAAGAAGGTCAGCAGCAGCGCCAGCACACTGGTCGCCACCAGGGTGCCGACCAGGCTGATGCCGCTGAGCAGGCCGCCGGCCGCGCTCGCCCCGAACTTGTCGACCAGGTTCCTGGCGTTGTCGGCGAGGCTGTCGACGTCGGTGTTCCCGCCGATGTCCAGGTGGTCGACGACCCACTGCCCCGCCTGCTTCAGCGAGGCGACGATCTGGTCGCCGGAGTCGACGAGGGCGGTGACCACGATGTACCCGGCGCCGCCCACCACCGCGACGAGCGCCGCGCAGGTCAGCCCGGCGGCCAGCGACCGGTTGACCCTGCGGGCGGTCAGCCAGCGGTGTACGGGACCGAGCAGCGCGGTGCCGAGGAGGGCGAGCAGCACCGGCGTGACCGCGGTCTTCAGGGCGACGACCAGCCAGATCGCGACGGCCGCGACCCCCGCGACCAGCAGGACGACACCGCACCAGGCAGCCGCGCGGCGGGCGCTGTCGGGCAGGAGGGGCTTGGGAGCAGGCACCCTCCCACCCGATCACGGTGCGCGTCGGCGGGCCCGCCCGCCGCCACCGTACGGGTGACGGCCCGTCAGGCACGGCCGCACCCTGGCGTCACATGCCGTGGACCGCCGGGACCGTGCCGAGGCGGCCGGCCTGGAAGTCCTCGAACGCCTGCTTCAGCTCGGCCTGGCTGTTCATCACGAACGGTCCGTAGTGGGCCATCGGCTCCCGGATCGGCCGGCCGCCGAGGAGGACGATCTCCAGGTCCGGGGTGTTCCCGTCCTGCCTCTCGTCCGCGCGGACGGTCAGCGAACCGCCGCTGCCGAACACCGCGGTCTGCCCGAGGCGGATCGGGCGGCGCTCCTCGCCGACCGTGCCGCGCCCGGCCAGGACGTACGCGAGGCCGTTGAAGTCCTCGCGCCACGGCAGGGTCACCTCCGCGCCGGGCCGGACGGTGGCGTGGATCATCGTGATCGGGGTGTGGGTGATGCCGGGACCCTGGTGCCCGTCGAGCTCACCGGCGATGACCCGGAGCAGCGCGCCGCCGTCCGGGGAGGCGAGGAGCTGCACCTCGCCGCCGCGGATGTCCTGGTAGCGCGGGTTCATCATCTTGTCGGCCTTGGGAAGGTTCACCCAGAGCTGGAGCCCGTGGAAGAGCCCGCCGGACAGGACGAGCGACTCCGGCGGAGCCTCGATGTGCAGCAGCCCCGAGCCCGCGGTCATCCACTGGGTGTCGCCGTTCTCGATGGTGCCGCCGCCACCGTTGGAGTCCTGGTGGATGAAGGTGCCGTCGATCAGGTACGTGACGGTCTCGAAGCCGCGGTGCGGATGCCAGGGAGTCCCCTTCGGCTCGCCCGCCTGATATTCCACCTCACCCATCTGGTCCATCATGATGAACGGGTCGAGGTGCTGGTAGTTGATCCCCGCGAACGCGCGGCGGACGGGGAAGCCCTCGCCCTCGAATCCGCTCGGCGCCGTGGTGACGGCGAGCACGGGGCGGGCCACGGCGTCACCCGAAGCGGCCACCTTGGGCAGGGTCAGCGGGTTGTCGACGGTCACTGCGGGCATGGGAGCCACCTCCGGGCGAGTCTTCTGGAACGAATTTAGTTGAATGGTGAACATCCTGCAAGGCGTGCGGCATTCCCGGTCCGTCCCCAAGGCGTTTTCGACCCGTCCCCAAGGCGTTTTCGACCCGCCCCCGAGGTGTTCCGATCCCCGCCCAAGGCGTTCCGCAGGCCGCTCCCGGGCCGCCCCCGAGCCGCTCCCGGCAGCGGAAAGGGCCCGCGCCACTCCTGGCGCGGACCCTCGCCCGAACAATGAAACCGCAGGTCAGCGACCCACGAGAGGCTGGAACCTACCCGTACATCCGACGCATCGCGAAGTCGACCATCTGCTCGACCGCCTTGGCGTCGAAGACCATCCGGTGATCACCCTCCATGTCGAGGACGAAGCCGTACCCCGTGGGCAGCAGGTCGATCACCTCGGCGCCGGTGATCACGAAGTACTTGGACTCCTTGCCCGCGTACAGCCGCAGCTCCTTCAGCGTGGTGAACATCGGGATCACGGGCTGCTGCGTGTTGTGCAGCGCCAGGAAGCCGGGGTTGTCGCCGCGCGGGCAGTAGACCTTCGACGTGGCGAAGATCTGCTGGAAGTCCTCGGCGGCGAGGGAGCCGGTGGTGAAGGCCCGGACCGCGTCGGCCAGGGAGGGCGGTGAGGGCTCGGGATACAGCGGCTGCTCGCCGTAGCCGCCGCCCATCTGGCCCATCTGGCCCATCTGACCCATCTGCTGCTGAGCACCAGGGTTCTGGTCGTAGCCGTACATGCTGCAAAGAGTAATCGGACACATCTACGGCTTGAGGGGTTGCGCCTTATTACTGACGGGTAGCATCATCGTAGAGGTCAGCTGATACACCCGCGTCTGCCCGCACCGAGCACGCCTGTCCGTACCGAGCACCTCTTCCTGTACCGAACGCCTGCCTGTCGCCCGACCCGCATCACTCCCCGGGGCGCTGCGCGCCACTGCTATTGATTACGGAGCCTTCCCATGGGGCACTACAAGTCGAATCTCCGCGACATCGAGTTCAACCTCTTCGAGGTCCTCGGGCGCGACAAGCTGTACGGCACCGGTCCGTTCGCGGAGATGGACGTCGACACCGCGAAGAGCATCCTGGAGGAGATCGCCCGCCTCGCGGAGAACGAGCTCGCCGACTCCTTCGCCGACGCCGACCGCAACCCGCCGGTCTTCGACCCGGAGACCAACACCGCGCCGGTCCCGGAGAGCTTCAAGAAGTCGTACCAGTCCTTCATGGACTCGGAGTACTGGCGCCTGGGCCTCCCCGAGGAGATCGGCGGCACCACCTCCCCCCGCTCCCTGATCTGGGGCTACGCGGAGCTGCTGCTCGGCGCCAACCCGGCCGTGTGGATGTACTCCTCCGGTCCCGCCTTCGCGGGCATCCTCTTCGAGGAGGGCACCGAGGAGCAGAAGAAGGTCGCGGAGATCGCCGTCGAGAAGCAGTGGGGCTCGACGATGGTGCTGACCGAGCCGGACGCCGGCTCCGACGTCGGCGCGGGCCGGACGAAGGCCGTGCAGCAGGAGGACGGCTCCTGGCACATCGAGGGTGTGAAGCGCTTCATCACCTCGGGCGAGCACGACATGTCCGAGAACATCCTCCACTACGTGCTGGCGCGCCCCGAGGGCGCGGGCCCCGGCACCAAGGGCCTGTCGCTCTTCCTGGTTCCGAAGTACCACTTCGACTGGACCACCGGCGAGCTGGGCGAGCGCAACGGCGCGTACGCGACGAACGTCGAGCACAAGATGGGCCTCAAGGCGTCCAACACCTGCGAGATGACCTTCGGCGACCGCCACCCCGCCAAGGGCTGGCTGATCGGCGACAAGCACGACGGCATCCGCCAGATGTTCCGCATCATCGAGTTCGCCCGCATGATGGTCGGCACGAAGGCCATCGCCACCCTCTCCACGGGCTACCTGAACGCGCTGGAGTACGCCAAGGAGCGCGTCCAGGGCACGGACCTGTCGCAGTTCATGGACAAGACCGCGCCCAAGGTCACCATCACGCACCACCCCGACGTGCGCCGCTCGCTCATGACGCAGAAGGCGTACGCCGAGGGCATGCGCTCCCTCGTGCTGTACACGGCCACCGTCCAGGACGCGATCCAGGAGAAGGAGGCCGCGGGCGAGGACGCCAAGGCGCTGAACGGCCTCAACGACCTGCTGCTCCCGATCGTGAAGGGCTACGGCTCCGAGAAGTCCTACGAGCAGCTGGCGCAGTCGCTCCAGACGTTCGGCGGCTCGGGCTACCTCCAGGAGTACCCGGTCGAGCAGTACATCCGGGACGCCAAGATCGACACCCTCTACGAGGGCACCACGGCGATCCAGGGCCAGGACTTCTTCTTCCGGAAGATCGTCCGCGACCAGGGCGTCGCGCTCAACACGCTCTCCGAGGAGATCAAGAAGTTCCTCGCGGGCGCGCAGGGCAACGAGGAGCTGGCCCCCGCGCTGGACTCCCTCGCCAAGGCGGCCGTGGACCTGGAGGCGATCGTCGGCACGATGATCACCGACCTCACCGCGACCGGCGAGGACGTCAAGAACATCTACAAGGTGGGCCTCAACACCACCCGCCTGCTGATGGCCTCCGGCGACGTCGTCGTCGGCTACCTGCTCCTCAAGGGCGCGGCCGTGGCCGCCGAGAAGCTGCCGACCGCCTCCGCCAAGGACGTGGCCTTCTACCGGGGCAAGATCGCCGCCGCGAAGTTCTTCGCCGCGAACATCCTCCCGGGCGTCTCGGCCGAGCGCGCGCTCGCCGAGAACGTCGACAACTCCCTGATGGAGCTGGACGAGGCGTCCTTCTAGGGAATCGCTCGCCTGTTTCGTCAACGCGCGCCGCCATCCGGAATTCGTTCGGGTGGCGGCGCTGTCGTATCAGCTGGGTACGCTGAGTGCACGGCCCAGAATCCCTTCCATGGGAGGAACCATGACCGCCGAGGCACGGTCCGAAGCGTCGCAGCTGCGGCGCGCCAACCCCGGGTGGCCGGTCCCGCCGCCGGACGGCTACACCGTGGACGACTTCTTCACGCTTGACGACCTCCCGCCGCACACGGAGCTGATCGACGGGAGCCTGGTTTTCGTGAGTCCGCAGCGGAATTTCCACACGCTGGCGATGTATCTGCTGGAGCAGGGACTGCGGCAGCACGTTCCGAACGACCTGCGCGTGCGTCGTGAGATGGCGGTTGTGCTCGGCAAGCGCAACGCTCCGGAGCCCGACCTGGTGGTGGTGAAGGCAGACTCCGTGGGAGGGCTCCGCCAGACCCGCTACCAGGCCGCCGACGTCCTCCTCGCCGTAGAGGTCGTCTCGCCCGACTCCGAGGACCGCGACCGGGACACGAAACCGCACAAGTACGCGGCGGCGGGTATCAAGCACTTCTGGCTCGTCGAGATGACCGGCGAGAGGGATCGCCCGATGGTCATCACCTACGAACTCGACCCCGTCAATAAGACGTACGTCTCCACCGGCGTCCACCACGACCGCCTCAAGCTCTCCGCCCCGTACGACATCGACATCGACCTGACCGCGATCGACGAGCTGTAGATCGAACTGCGGAGCGGGCCTCAGGACGAGCGGTAAGGGGTGTCCGACCCCCCTGTCTGTCACCGGTTTTCGGACTCGGCGCCCTCGATACAGTGAAGACCATGAGTTCTCGCCACCGGTTCGACCGAACGCACACCGATGATCTGATGTCCTTCCTGGCGGCGAGCCCGTCCCCCTACCACGCTGTGCACAACGCCGCCGCCCGCCTGGAGAAGGCCGGATTCCGGCAGGTCGAGGAGACTGCCGCCTGGGACGCGTCCACCGGCGGGAAGTACGTGCTGCGCGGCGGGGCGATCGTCGCCTGGTACGTGCCCGAGGGCGCGCAGGCGCACACCCCGTTCCGGATCGTCGGCGCGCACACCGACTCCCCGAACCTGCGGGTGAAGCCGCTGCCCGACACCGGGGCCCACGGCTGGCGTCAGATCGCCGTCGAGGTCTACGGCGGCACCCTGCTGAACACCTGGCTCGACCGGGACCTCGGCCTGGCCGGCCGGATCTCGCTGCGCGACGGGACGCACCGGCTGGTCAACGTCGACCGGGCGCTGCTGCGGGTGCCGCAGCTGGCCGTGCACCTGGACCGGTCGGCCAACGAGGGTCTCAAGCTGGACCGGCAGAAGCACATGCAGCCGATCTGGGGACTCGGCGAGGTGGCGGAGGGCGACCTGATCGGCTTCGTCGCCGAGGAGGCCGGAGTCGACGCGGAGGACGTCACCGGCTGGGACCTCATGCCGCACGCCATCGAGGCGCCGTCCTACCTGGGCCGGGACCGGGAGCTGGTCGCCGGGCCGCGCATGGACAACCTGCTGTCCGTGCACGCCGCGACCGCCGCCCTGGCCGCCGTCGCCGGACAGCCGGACGCCGGGATCCCGTACATCCCGGTCCTGGCCGCCTTCGACCACGAGGAGAACGGCTCGCAGTCCGACACCGGAGCGGACGGACCGCTGCTGGGCACGGTGCTGGAACGTTCGGTCTTCGCGCGCGGCGGTTCGTACGAGGACCGCGCCCGCGCCTTCGCCGGGACGGTCTGCCTCTCCTCCGACACCGGCCACGCCGTGCACCCCAACTACGCCGAGCGGCACGACCCGACGCACCATCCGGTCGCCAACGGCGGGCCGATCCTCAAGGTCAACGTCAACATGCGCTACGCCACGGACGGCAGCGGCCGCGCGGTGTTCGCCGCCGCCTGCGAGAAGGCGGGCGTGCCGTGGCAGACGTTCGTCTCCAACAACGCGATGCCCTGCGGTACGACGATCGGGCCGATCACCGCCGCCCGGCACGGCATCCAGACCGTGGACATCGGCGTCGCGATCCTCTCCATGCACAGCGCGCGCGAACTGTGCGGCGCGGACGACCCGTATCTGCTGGCCAACGCGCTCACGGCGTTCATGACGGACTGACGCCCGCGCGTCCCCGTCTTCTGTTCCCTCACCCAACCTCCTTCCCGCACATGGTTGTTGCCGGGCCGGGTACGCGACCCGTACAACCGGTCCGGATTCACCGGATCGTCGAGGAGGCGGGATTCATGGGACTCGGAGGATGCATTCTCCTGATCGGTGGTGGCGCGATCCTGGCGTTCGCGACCGACTGGAAGGTGGACACCGTCAACGTCGACCTGGTCGGCTGGATCATGATGCTCGTCGGCCTCATCGGGGTGTTCGTCTACATGAGCATCGCGCGTCGTCGGCGTATGGTCGTGCCGCCCACCACGACGGTCGTCCAGGACGACGAGCGGCGCTACCAGTGACCGGCGGCCGCGACAGCGCGGCCCCGGCGCACCACAGGACTTGAGAGACGGGGGCCGCCGCTCCTCCTGGGGAGCGGCGGCCCCCGCATCGCGTCAGCCCTGCTCGTCCATCCCTGCCAGCACCAGCGGCAGCCGGGTCGCCCCCTGTTCGGTCACGCTGACGGGCACGCCCCAGTCCTGCTGGTGGACGTGGCAGGCCGGGTACTCGTTGGCCGGGTCGTCGTCGCAGGACGCGGCCATCGCGGAGACGTGCAGCACGCCCTCGGTGACCCCGTCCGCGAGGACCAGGTCGCGCCCGAGGTCGGCGCCCGCGCCGGAGCCCTCGGCCAGCAGCTCGGGCGGGGTGGCGGAGACCAGCAGCCGGGTCGAGGGCCCGTACCGGGTGTCCAGCTTCTGGCCCGCCGGGGCCTGGAACACCACGTCGAGCCGGAGAGCGCCCGGGGCGACCTCGGTGGCGGCGCGCTGGGTGCGGTGCGCCCGCTCGGGTACGCGTACGGCCTCCTCGGGCAGCCGCAGGCGGGTCAGCCGGTGCCGGGCCGACTCGACGACCACCAGGTCGCCGTCGACCAGCACCGCGTCGCTGGGTTCGCGTACGTCGGTGGCCAGGGTGGTGACCTCGTCGGAGGCGGGGTCGTAGCGGCGCAGGGCGTGGTTGTACGTGTCCGAGATCGCCACGGACCCGTCCGGCAGCGCGGTCACGCCGATCGGGTGCTGGAGCAGCGCCTGCGAGGCCGCGCCGTCGCGGTGGCCGAAGTCGAAGAGGCCGGTGCCGACAGCGGTGTGCACGTGCTCGTCCCGGTCGACCCAGCGCAGGGCCGAGGTCTCGGAGTCCGCGACCCAGAGCCGGTCGCCCTCGGCGGAGACCGCGAGCCCGGACGGCTGGGCGAACCACGCCTCGGCGGCCGGCCCGTCGACCAGCCCCTCGTTGGTGGTCCCGGCGGCGACCCGTACGGCGCCGTGCTCGGGGTCGTACGTCCACAGCTGGTGCACGCCCGCCATCGCGATCCACAGCCGGTCGCCGAACCACGCGAGGTCCCACGGCGAGGAGAGGTCCACCTCGCGCGCCGGACCGCTGGTCGGGGTCCCCTGCCACCACTGGCGGCCGGTCCCGGCGAGGGTGCTGGTCACCCCGGTCGTGAGGTCGAGGGCGCGGATCGCGTGGTTGACGGTGTCCGCGACGGCGATGCGCCCGTCCGGCAGCACGGCGAGCCCCTGCGGTTCGCTGAACCGGGCCTCCTCCGGCCCGCCGTCGCGCAGGCCGCGCTCCCCGTTCCCGAAGTGCCGTCGTACGGTCTCGCCGTCCGCTTCCAGCTCCACGAGCCGGTGCCGGGTGGTGTCGGAGACCAGGAAGCCGCCATCCGGCAGGAGCAGCGCCTTGCCCGGGAAGCGCAGATGCGTGGCGACCGGCTCGGGCGCCACATACGGGCCGTCGCCCCGGCGGAGCGTCCCCTTGGCGGCGTGCTCGGCCTCCAGCTCCTCGACCAGCTTCTCGATGGCGTGCGCGTGGCCCTCGCCCGCGTGCTGGGCGACGATGTAGCCCTCGGGGTCGATGACGACGAGCGTCGGCCAGGCCCGTACGGCGTACTGCTTCCAGGTGGCCAGCTCGGGGTCGTCGAGAACCGGGTGGTGGACCTCGTACCGCTCGACGGCGTCGACGACCGCCTGGTGCTCGGCCTCGTGGACGAACTTCGGCGAGTGGACCCCGATGATCACCACGGTGTCGCGGTGCTTCTCCTCCAGCTCCCGCAGCTCATCCAGGACATGCAGGCAGTTCACACAGCAGAAGGTCCAGAAATCGAGGATGACGATGCGTCCTCGCAGTTCGGAGAGGGTGTACTGCCGGTCGCCTGTATTGAGCCAGCCGCCCTTGCCGATGAGTTCGGGGGCGCGGACGCGTGCACGTGTTGCCATGCCACAAGTCAACACCGCCCCCGCCTGCGCGCATTCCGCCGGGGCCCGGGGGAACCTGTGCCCTATGAGACTTCTCGTGCGTGAGCGGCTGTTCGCCATCGGTGACGACTACTGGATCGAGGACGTCGACGGCCGCAAGGTCTTCCTGGTCGACGGCAAGGCCATGCGGCTGCGCGACACCTTCGAGCTGAAGGACGAGACCGGCCAGGTCCTCGTTGAACTGCGGCAGAAGCTGGTCAGCCTGCGGGACACGATGCTCATCGAGCGCGGCGACGAGGAGCTGGCCAGGGTCCGGCGCAAGCGGCTCTCGCTGCTGCGCAACCACTACCGGGTGACCCTGGTGGACGGTACGGAGATGGACGTCAGCGGCAAGATCCTGGACCGCGAGTTCGCCATCGAGTACGACGGTGAGCTGCTGGCCCAGATCTCGCGGCGCTGGCTGACGATCCGGGACACGTACGGCATCGACGTGGTCCGCGAGGACGCGGACATCGCGCTGCTCATCGCCGTGGCGATGTGCGTGATCGTGCTGGCGGACAAGGACAGCGAGGGCTGATCGCCTTCCCGCGCACGGGAGTTCGTTGTTTCACGTGAAACAGGGCGTTTCGTGAAACAGGGCGTTTCACGTGAAACAACGAGCGGCACTCGGAAACGAACGGTCCTCAGATACGCGGCGGGGCGAGCCCCAGGCGGCGGTCCTTGAGCGCCGGGAACTGCTCCCGGGTCGCGCCCACCTTCGCCGGGTCGAACTCCACGGTCAGGATCTCCTCATCCGCACCGGCCCGGGCCAGCACCTCGCCCCAGGGGTCGACGACCATGCTGTGCCCGGCCTGCGGGATGCCGGCGTGGGTGCCCGCCGTGCCGAGGGCGAGGACGTACGCCTGGTTCTCGACGGCCCGGGCCTGTGCGAGGAGCGTCCAGTGCGCGCGCCGGCGCTCCGGCCAGCCCGCCGCCACCACGAGCGTCTCGGCGCCCGCGTCGACGAGCCCGCGGAACTGCTCGGGGAAGCGCAGGTCGTAACAGGTGGCCAGGCCCAGCGTGGTCTGCGGCAGGGAGACGGTCACCAGCTCGCCGCCCGCGCCCATCATCACCGCCTCGCCCTTGTCGAAGCCGAAGCGGTGGATCTTGCGGTAGACCGCCGAGCGTTCGCCGTTCGGGGCGAAGACGAGCGAGGTGTTGTAGAGGACGCCGTCCGGCGCGCGCTCGACGAACGAGCCCGCGTGCAGCCAGACCCCGGCCTCGGCCGCCGCCTTCGCCATCACGTCGTGGGTGGGGCCGTGGAGCGGCTCGGCCTCCTGCTCGAAGAGGGTGTAGGAGAACGCCCCGACCGGCCAGAGCTCAGGAAGGACCACCAGGTCACAGCCGCGCTGGGCGACCACCAGGGAGGCCGCCCGCTCGCGGCGGGCCTCGACGGATTCGTCCGGGTCTACTGCGATCTGGATGAGGGAGGCGCGCACACTACCACCGTCCTGGCATTCGAGCCGTCAACACGGGCCTACGATCGTCACACGAAAGCACTGCCGGGGTGCCTGCTCGCAGCGTAACTTGGACCGACCGGAACAGGGGGGGGCGGGAGAAGGAGCGGGGCTGGACGCGTGCAGCTGCAAGGCGGAGGATTGAGGCATGGCGGAGCCATGGTGATCGACGACAACGCCGCAGATGCGCGTGACCAGCCCCGCGACGCCGCCCCCCATGTTCCGGTCGGTCCCAAGCGACTGAACCTCCACGCAGCCCGCAGCCCGCAGCCCACGACAGCGTCGTCCGTGCCGGCCCGCCCGCCGGCACTCCCTGCTCTCCAGCCCATGCACCGAAGAACCGCCGAGGGGTCCCGTGACCGTCCATCCCAGCCTCCAGACCTACGCCGACTCCGCGACCCACTCCATCGAAGCGATAGCCGACCTGGTCAAGCCACTCGCTGAGGGGGAGTGGAACCGCCGTACGCCGTGCCCCGGATGGTCGGTGCGGGACATCGTGTCGCACGTCATCGGCATGGAGTGCGAGATGCTCGGCGACCCGCGGCCCATCCATACGCTGCCGCGCGACCTCTACCACGTACAGAGCGACTTCGCCCGGTACATGGAGATGCAGGTCGACGTCCGGCGTCACCACACCGCTCCGGAGATGACGTCCGAGCTGGAGTACGTCCTCATCCGCCGCGCCCGGCAGCTCCGCAACGAGTCCCGCGCCCCGGAGACGACGGTCCGCGCGCCGCTGGGCGCCGAGCAGACCCTCGAAGTGGCGCACAACATGCGGGCCTTCGATGTCTGGGTGCATGAGCAGGACCTGCGCACGACGCTCGGCCAGCCGGGCAACCTGGACTCCCCCGGCGCGCACATCACCCGGGACGTCCTGCTCGCCGCGCTGCCGAAGGTGGTCGCGAAGAACGCGGGCGCGCCGGCCAACTCGGCGGTGGTGCTGGACGTGCACGGCCCGCTGGAGTTCCTGCGGACGGTGCGGGTCGACGCCGAGGGGCGCGGCTCGATAGACGGATCCCCCTCGCTGGGCCCGGCCGTGACGCTGTCGATGGACTGGGAGACGTACGTACGCCTCGCCTGCGGCCGGGTCCGCCCGGCGGCGGTCGCCGACCGGATCAAGGCCGAGGGCGACCAGGAGCTGGCGGCGGCGATCCTGAACCACTTCGCCGTGACCCCGTAGCACCGGCTTTCTCGGCGGCGCCCGCCCCGTACGTCACGGATGGCGGGCGCGCCGCCGGGCGCGTGACACGTGACACCGGGCGGCGGCTACGCGGGGACGTGCACGGCCTCCACCCGGCTCACCACATGGTGGTCGCGTTCCCTGAGCGCCGCCCGGCGGCGCAGCCGCAGGATCTGGGCGACGCCGAGCGCCTCCAGGACGAAGACCGACGCGAACGCGACGCGGTAGTTGCCGCCCGTGGCGTCCAGCAGGACTCCGACCGCGAACAGGGTGGTCATGGAGGCGATGAACCCGCCCATGTTGACGATCCCGGACGCGGTGCCCTGACGTTCCGGCGGGTTGGCGGGCCGGGCGAAGTCGAAGCCGACCATCGAGGCGGGGCCGCAGGCGCCCAGCACCACGCACAGGACGGTCAGCAGCCACATCGGGGTGTGCGCGGCGGGATAGAAGATCGCCGAGGCCCAGAGCAGGGCCGTCGTCGCGACCGTGCCCAGCGCGATGGGGACCCGTGCCCCGTGGTGGCGGGCGATGATCTGCCCGTAGACGAGCCCCACCACCATGTTGGACAGCACCACCAGGGTGAGCAGCGTGCCCGCCGTCCCCCGGGTCAGCCCCTGGGCCTCCACCAGGAACGGCATGCCCCAGAGCAGCAGGAACACCATCGCCGGGAACTGCGTGGTGAAGTGCACCCACATCCCGAGCCGGGTCCCCGGTTCCCGCCAGGCGGCGGCGATCTGCCGGCGGACGTACGCTGCCCCCGCGTGCTCGGCGGGCGGCGGCTCGTGCCCCTCGGGGTGGTCCTTCAGGAACAGCAGGAGCAGCACCAGCACGGCGACGCCCGCCAGCGAGCTGCCGACGAAGGTCGTGGTCCAGCCGAAGCTGTGCAGGGCGCGCGCGATGAAGAGGGTCGAGACGAGGTTGCCGGCCATCCCGAACAGCGCGGCGACCTGGCCGATCAGCGGTCCGCGCCGGGCCGGGAACCAGCGGCTGCCGAGCCGCAACACGCTGATGAACGTCATCGCGTCGCCGCAGCCGAGCAGGGCGCGGGCGGCCAGTGCCATGCCGTACGAGGGGGAGAGCGCGAAGCCGAGCTGGCCGACCGTGAACAGGACGACCCCGATGGTGAGGACCCGCTTGGTGCCGAGCCGGTCCACCATCAGCCCCACGGGTATCTGCATGCCCGCGTAGACGAGGAGCTGGAGGATGGAGAACGTCGACAGGGCGGAGGCGTTGACGTCGAACCGGTCGGCGGCGTCGAGACCGGCCACGCCCAGGCTCGTACGGAAGATGATGGCGACGAAGTAGACGGCGACGCCGATGCCCCAGACCCAGGCGGCACGCCGGCCGCCGGGCGGATCACCGGGCAGCGAGAGCGTGGGGGCGGCCGAACTCACCGGTCCTCACCCCGGACCAGCACCCGTACCCGGCTGACGTGACGCCGCACGACCTGCGCGGCCCCCTCGGCGTCGCCGGCCCGGAGCGCCTCCAGCAGCTCGCCGTGCTCGGTGATGTTGGCCTCGATCCTGCCGGGATGCGCCTCCATCACCGCGACGCCCATGCGCAACTGACGGTCCCGCAGCTGGTCGTAGAGGCGCGACAGGATCTCGTTGCCCGCGTGCTTGACGATCTCGGCATGGAAACACCGGTCCTTGACGGCCACCGCCGCCAGGTCCCCGGCCTCCGCCGTCTGCCGCTGCTCCTCCAGAAGCTGTTCGAGCCGCGCGATCAACTGCGGTGACGCGGGCACGGCCTTGCGCGCCGCGAACTCCTCCACCAGCAGCCGGGTCTCCACCACGTCCCGGATCTCCTGCGCGGAGACGGCGAGCACCAGGGCGCCCTTCTTCGGGTAGAGCTTGATCAGCCCCTCGACCTCCAGCCGCAGCAACGCCTCCCGCACCGGCGTCCGCGACACCCCCACCGCGTCCGCGAGCCCGCCTTCGGTGAGCAGCGTCCCGCCCTCGTAACGACGGTCGAGAACCGCCTCCTTGATGTGGGCGTAGACGCGCTCGGCGGCGGGCGGCTGCTTGAGGGAGGAGCGCGGCGGCTGTACGGGGGCGGGGGCTGCGGCAGGCATGCGCACAGCATAGATACAACATGCACGCATGAGGGAGCGGCGTCCGGATATTGGACCGTGGCGGGTTTCCCGCGCCCTGTGCGCCCCCTCCCCCGTCCCGACCTGAGCGCCTTTGGTCACGTCGGGAGATTCCTGGCACATGCCAGGACCGCGACCACCTGATCGACGAGTCGCTTTCCTCGTACGCCTGAGCTGAAGCGCCCTCAGGCCCCTCGGCCGGTCAAGGTCAAGGCTGCGCAAATTCACTCGTTCGGGAACACATCCTTTGGCCCGTCCCAGGAGTCTCACCATCGAGCGGCACCCTTATGTGGCCGCATATCAGGGGCATTTGGAGCGTTCAGTTGAAAATCGGGATCAAGCGCATCAATCGCGTCACCGTCACGAGCACGGTGGCTCTCACCGCGGGTGCGGTGCTCGCGAGCGGCGGATTCGCTTCGACGGCACACGCCGCCACTCCGCCGCCGGCTCCGAAGATCGTCGCGGCGGGCGGCTTCGTGATGAACAACGGCACCGGAAAGGCTCTGTTCTCCAAGACGGCGGACACCCGCCGCTCCACCGGCTCCACCACGAAGATCATGACGGCGCTGGTGGTGCTGTCGCAGAAGAACGTGAACCTGAATTCCAAGGTCACGATCCAGAAGGCGTACAGCGACTACATCGTCTCCAAGAACGCCTCGTCCGCCCGGCTCATCGTCGGCGACAAGGTCACCGTGGGCCAGCTCCTCTACGGCCTGATGCTCCCGTCCGGCTGCGACGCGGCGTACGCCCTGGCCGACAAGTTCGGCACCGGCACGACCCGTGCGGCCCGCGTGAAGTCGTTCATCGGCAAGATGAACGCCACGGCGAAGAGCCTCAAGCTGAAGAACACCAACTTCGACTCCTTCGACGGCATAAGCAGTGGGAAGAACTACTCGACCCCCCGCGACCTGACGAAGATCGCCAGCCAGGCGATGAAGAACCCCACGTTCCGTACGGTCGTCAAGACGAAGTCGACGACGCAGAAGGTCACCACGAAGAACGGTGGCTACCGCAACATGGCGTGGACCAACACCAACAAGATGCTCAGCAGCTACAGCGGCGCGATCGGCGTGAAGACGGGCTCCGGCCCGAGCGCCAAGTACTGCCTGGTCTTCGCGGCGACGCGTAACGGCAAGACGGTCATCGGCACGGTGCTGACGTCGACCTCCGAGGCCAACCGCACGGCCGACGCGAAGAAGCTCCTGGACTACGGGTTCAAGAAGTAGTCGGACAGCGCCGTACGGAGAAGGGGCCCGGCCCGCACGCAGTGTGCGGACCGGGCCCCTTCCGCGTGCCGATGGCCTGCGCGCCTACGGAAGCTGCCGGCGCAGGTCGTCCTGGAAGGCGTCCCACGCGGCGGGCGCGACGGTGACGATGGGCCCGCCGGGGCGGTCGCCGTCAGCGATCCGCGTGGGGAGCGGCTGCCCTGCCTCCGGCAGCCCGGCGACGACGACTGCTACCGGCGCGGCCTCCTGATCGTCGACCGGCTCGCCGACCGCTGGGGCGTCGAGCCGTGCACGATCGGCAAGAGCGTGTTCGCCGAGCCCGCCGTGCGGTGGGGAACGCCGTCGCCGCACCTGACGTGGACGCGGCACTCACCACCGTACGAGGAACGCGACCGTACGAGGAACGCGCTCGTCGTTCAGCGCGCGAGGCGGCGCAGAAGCCGCACGTACGGGCCCCAGCGCGCCGGATGCTCCACCGCCCCCGTGCACGCCCGTTCGGCGCGGTCCAGGCTGTCCTCCAGCAAGGCGTCATGGAGCGGGCGCCAGAGGAGGGGCCAGGCGAGTCGGGCCGGGCCGCTGGTGCGCATGGCGAGGGTGTGGCGCAGGATCGTGCGCGTTTCGTCGACGGGCAGGACGGCGTACTCGTGGAAGCCGTGGAACCCGCTCGGGCCGCTGAAGGTGAAGCGCACCCAGGTGGCGGGGACGTAGGCGGTGACCGTGTAGCGGACCGGGCCGTGGCCACCGACCGCGCCGGGCGCCAAGGGACGGTCGAACTTCATCGGCGGCCAGCTCCGGTGCGGCCACAGGCCGTCTTCCTCGCCCGCCAGGGTGTCCAGCAGGGCTCCGACCTCGCCGCCCTTCGCGGCCAGCAAGCGCTCGTGCACGTTGTAGACGCCCATGCGTCCCCCCTTGAAGCGATATAGAGAGACCTCTCTAATATGGTGAGCGTACTCTCTGGTTCATGGCCAGACCAGCCCGCTTCGCGACGGATCAGCTCCTCGACGCCGCCGTGCGACTGGCCGCCGCGTCGGGCCCGGCCGGGGTGACCATGTCCGCCGTCGCCCAGGCGGTCGGAGCGCCGAGCGGTTCGCTCTACCACCGCTTCCCGGGACGGAACGCGCTGCTCGCCGAAGTGTGGCTGCGCACGGTGGAGCGCTTCCAGGAGGGGTACTTCGCGGCCATCGCCGCCGAGGCCGACGCGGGGCAGGCCGGTCGTGCGGCGGCTCGCCATGTCATCGCCTGGAGCCGCGCCCATCCGGAGGAGGCCGCTCTCCTCCTCTACGGGGCCGAGGACTTCGGGCGGGCGGCCTGGTCCGAGGAGCACGCGCAGCGCGCGGATCGCGGCGACCTACGCGTACGTTCCACCCTCGGTTCCCTCGCCAAGAGCCTCGGCGCGGACGAACCCCGGGACAGCGAACGTGTCGTGCTCGCCGTGGTCGACCTGCCGCTTTCCGTGGTCCGTCGCCACCTCCGGGCCGGCCGGCCCCTGCCCGCCCATGCCGAGGACCTGGCGGAGGAGGCCGCAGCCGCACTCCTGGGCGCGGAATCCCGGCGATGACGTACCGCGCCCGCCCGTAACGGCCAACCGCTTCCGGAGCTTCCGGAGAGGCCCTGATACGCCGGTGGGCCCGTACGTCGTCGACGTACGGGCCCACCGGGAAAACGCGCTTACGCCCAGGTGATCAGGCGCTTCGGCTGTTCCAGGATCGCCGCCACATCGGCCAGCACCTTGGAGCCGAGCTCGCCGTCGACCAGGCGGTGGTCGAAGGAGAGGGCCAGCGTGGTGACCTGACGCGGCTTCACCTTGCCCTTGTGGACCCACGGCTGGAGCTTGATCGCGCCGACCGCCAGGATCGCGGACTCGCCCGGGTTCAGGATCGGGGTGCCGGTGTCGACGCCGAAGACGCCGACGTTGGTGATCGTCACCGTGCCGCCCGCCATCGCCGCCGGAGACGTCTTGCCGTCCCGGGCCGTGGCGACCAGCTCGCCCAGAGCCGCCGCGAGCTGCGGGAGCGTCCTGTCGTGCGCGTCCTTGATGTTCGGCACGATCAGGCCGCGCGGGGTGGCCGCCGCGATGCCCAGGTTGACGTAGTGCTTCTGCACGATCTCCTGGTTGGCCTCGTCCCAGGCGGCGTTGACCTCGGGGTTCCGCTTGATCGCGACCAGGAGGGCCTTGGCGATGATCAGGAGCGGGTTGACCCGCACCCCCGCCATGTCCTTGTCCTCCTTGAGCTCCGCCACCAGCTTCATCGTGCGCGTGACGTCGACCGTCACGAACTCGGTGACGTGCGGCGCGGTGAAGGCGCTGCCCACCATCGCCTGCGCGATCGCCTTGCGGACGCCCTTGACCGGGATGCGGGTCTCCCGGGCCGAGCCGGCCGTGGCCGGGGTCTCGGGGGCGGACGCCGTGGCCGGCTCGGCGACCGGGGCCTGGGCGGGAGCGGAGGCCGCCGGAGCAGCCGCCGCGTGCACGTCCTCGCGGGTGATGATGCCGTCCTTGCCGGTCGGCACCACCGTCGCCAGGTCGATCCCCAGGTCCTTGGCGAGCTTGCGCACCGGCGGCTTGGCCAGCGGGCGGCCGACCGGCGCCTCAGGAGCCGGAGCCGGAGCCCCGTGCCCGTTCAGCTCCGCCTGTACCGCCGCCGCGACCACGGCGGCCTCCGGCGCGGCCGACCCCTTGCGCGGGCGGCGCTTGGTGGAGGACTCCGCGACCCCGTAGCCGACCAGGACCGGCGTACGGCCCTTCGGCTCGTCGGCCGGAGCGGGAGCGGCGGCCTCCACCGGCTCCTGCACCGGAGCCGGAACCGGAGCCTCCTCGTCGCTCCCCGGCGCCACGTCCACCGAGATGATCACCTGGCCGACGTCGACCGTCGTACCCTCCGGGAAGCGCAGCTCGTGCACCACGCCGTCGAACGGGATCGGCAGCTCCACCGCCGCCTTCGCCGTCTCGACCTCGCACACGACCTGGCCGTCGGCGACCGTGTCACCGGGCTGGACGAACCACTTGAGAATCTCGGCCTCGGTGAGGCCCTCGCCCACGTCGGGCATCTTGAACTCGCGGAAGCGAGCGGACGTCTGTGTCATCGTCGTCACGACCCCTCTCTTCTCAGTACGCAAGCGAGCGGTCGACGGCGTCGAGCACCCGGTCCAGGCCGGGCAGGTACTCGTCCTCCAGCCGGGCCGGCGGGTAGGGCACGTGGTAGCCGCCGACCCTGAGCACCGGCGCTTCGAGGTGGTAGAAGCTGCGTTCGGTGATGCGGGCGGCGATCTCCGCGCCGGAGCCGTAGAAGACGGGCGCCTCGTGGACGACCACGAGCCGGCCGGTCTTCTCGACCGACGTCTGGATGGCGTCGAAGTCGATCGGGGACATCGAGCGCAGGTCCAGGACCTCGATCGACTTGCCCTCCTCCTGGGCGGCCGCGGCCGCCTCCAGGCAGACCTTCACCATCGGCCCGTACGCGACGAGCGTCAGGTCGCCGCCCTCGCGGACGGTCACGGCCCTGTGCAGCGGGCCGGGGATGGACTGGGTGTCGACCTCGCCCTTGTCCCAGTAACGCCGCTTGGGCTCGAAGAAGATGATCGGGTCATCGCTCTGGACGGCCTGCTGCATCATCCAGTAGGCGTCGCTCGCGTTGGACGGCGAGACCACCTTCAGGCCCGCGACGTGCGCGAACAGCGCCTCGGGGGACTCGCTGTGGTGCTCGACCGCGCCGATGCCACCGCCGTACGGGATACGGACGACGACCGGGAGCTTGATCTTGCCGAGCGCGCGGGCGTGCATCTTCGCGAGCTGCGTGACGATCTGGTCGTACGCGGGGAAGACGAAGCCGTCGAACTGGATCTCCACGATCGGGCGGTAGCCGCGCAGGGCCAGGCCGATCGCGGTGCCGACGATGCCGGACTCCGCGAGCGGGGTGTCGATCACCCGCTCCTCGCCGAAGTCCTTCTGGAGTCCGTCCGTGATGCGGAAGACGCCGCCGAGCTTTCCGACGTCCTCGCCCATGATCAGGACCTTGGGGTCGGTGTCGAGGGCCAGGCGCAGCGACTCGTTGAGCGCTTTCGCGATGGACATCTTTTCCACTGCCATGGCTACTTGCCCTCCTCGGCGGAGTCTGCGAACGATGCCTGGTAGGCGGAGAACTGGGCCCGCTCCTCGTCGACGAGGGAGCTGCCGTCCGCGTAACCATGTTCGAACAGGGACATCGGCTCCGGGTCGGGCATCGCACGAACCGCCTCGCGCACCCGCCTGCCGAGGGTCTCGCTCTCCTCCTCCAGCGCGGTGAAGAAGGCGTCGTCGGCCAGCTCCTCCTTCGCCAGGTAGGTGCGCAGCCGCAGGATCGGGTCCTTGGCCTCCCAGGCGGCCCGCTCCTCGTCGGCCCGGTACTTCGTCGGGTCGTCGGAGGTGGTGTGCGCGCCCATGCGGTACGTGAACGCCTCGACCAGCGTCGGCCCCTCGCCCCGGCGGGCGCGCTCCAGCGCGGAGCGGGTGACCGCCAGACACGCCAGTACGTCGTTGCCGTCGACGCGGACGCCGGGGAAGCCGTACCCCTGCGCGCGCTGGTAGAGCGGCACGCGGGTCTGGCGCTCGGTGGGCTCGGAGATGGCCCACTGGTTGTTCTGGCAGAAGAACACGACCGGGGCGTTGTAGACCGCGGAGAAGGTGAAGGACTCCGCGACGTCGCCCTGGCTGGAGGCCCCGTCACCGAAGTACGCGATCACGGCCGAGTCCGCGCCGTCCTTGGCGACGCCCATGGCGTAGCCGGTGGCGTGCAGGGTCTGCGAGCCGATGACGATCGTGTACAGGTGGAAGTTGTTGGTCGTCGGGTCCCAGCCACCGTGGTTCACCCCGCGGAACATGCCCAGCAGGTTGGTGGGGTCGACCCCGCGGCACCAGGCGACGCCGTGCTCGCGGTAGGTCGGGAAGACGTAGTCGTCATCGTTCAGCGCCCGGCCGCTGCCGATCTGCGCGGCCTCCTGGCCCAGCAGCGAGGCCCAGAGGCCCAGCTCGCCCTGACGCTGGAGGGCGGTCGCCTCGGCGTCGAAGCGGCGGGTGAGGACCATGTCGCGGTACAGACCGCGCAGCTCGTCCGCGCTCAGGTCGATGCTGTAGTCCGGGTGCTCGACGCGCTCGCCCTCGGGCGTCAGCAGCTGCACGAGCTGGGGCTCGGAACTCTGTGGCGTCTTCGCGGCGCTGGTCCGCTTGCTGCTGCGTCGCGGTTTACGCGCGGCGGCAGTGCTCTCCACGGTCACGTGCGTGCTCCTCCGTCGGTCCGGCCCCCGGGGTCTGCCGGGAGACCAGTGCGGCTCGCCTGTGTCCGGACCCGTGCACGGGGTGGGTGCCGCTCAGCCGGGATACAGGCGTGACAGGTGCCCCGGCGAGCGCCCTGTCATAGGCACGTTACCCAGTGCATCGCATAACTGCGAAACCCTATCTGACCTGCGATTTTGCTTGGATTTCCAAGTAAATCGAAAAAATCGCGAAGCTCTGCTGGTCACAGCACTGGGAACAGCCTTGCAGGCCGCCGGAACAACGGCACGTTATCCCGCGGAACAGCGCCAGGGAAGAGCGGAGAGGAGGCGAGTGTGTGAGACTGCGACCGTGCGCGAAGATGGAAAAATCACGGTATTTCTGCTGGATGATCACGAGGTCGTCCGGCGCGGCGTCCATGAGCTGCTCTCCGTCGAGTCCGATATCGAGGTGGTCGGGGAGGCGGGCACGGCCGCCGACGCCCTGGTCAGGATCCCGGCGACGCGTCCCGATGTGGCGGTGCTCGATGTGCGGCTGCCGGACGGCAGCGGTGTGGAGGTGTGCCGGGAAGTCCGTTCGCTGGATGAGAACATCAAATGCCTGATGCTCACCTCGTTCGCGGACGACGAGGCCCTTTTCGACGCGATCATGGCCGGTGCGTCGGGTTATGTGCTGAAGGCGATCCGGGGCGATGAACTGCTGAATGCCGTACGGGATGTCGCCGCCGGGAAATCCCTGCTGGATCCGGTGGCGACCGCCCGGGTGCTGGAGCGGCTGCGCAACGGCGCCAACGGCAAGGGCGACGACCGGCTCGCGAACCTCACCGAGCAGGAGCGCAAGATCCTGGACCTGATCGGTGAGGGGCTGACCAACCGGGTCATCGGGGAGCGGCTGCACCTCGCGGAGAAGACGATCAAGAACTACGTCTCCAGCCTGCTGTCCAAGCTGGGCATGGAGCGCCGCTCGCAGGCCGCCGCGTACGTCGCCCGACTCCAGGCCGAGCGCCGCTGAGCCGGCCGCCTCGAAGAGATCCGAGGGACTTTGGTCCCGGGCCACCAGGGGCCGGGGACTCTTACCCGGCCCCTACACGTGCCGGACAGTGGACCGTATGCCCTCCGACGAAGCCCCTGTCCCCGCGGCGATCGAGCTGCTCCGCCGGGTCCCGTACGGCCGGCTCGCCACCAGCATGCGCGCCCTGCCGTTCCTGGCGGTGGCCCGGCACATCGTGAGCGACGGCCGCATCCTGCTGCGGATGCACAGCGGCTTCGGCTACCACGAGGCGTGCGACGGGAGCGTCGTCGCCTATGGGGCGGACAACTACAACGCCGCCTCGGACGGTGGGGGCGACGGCCTGTGGTCCGTGCAGTTCACCGGGCCGGCCGAGATCGTCCATCCCTGCCCTGAGCAGCGGGAACTCTTCGGTGCCGCGCCCGTCCGGGCCAACGGGGAACCCTTCGCTCCGGCCTACCTCCGGGTCGACCCGCACTTCGTCACCGAGCACACTCTCGACTTCGACGCAAGTCAGCTTGTCCGCCACGCAGCGTGATCTACCATTTGGTAAGTGCCGCGCTCATATGTAACCCGCCCACCAGTTCCTCCGGTCGGCGAGGTGCTGCGCCGCTACCCGCACGTGGGCGAGCCGCTCGCCTGCGAGCCGATCACCAAGGGCCTGCTGAACCACGGATACCGCGTGTCCACCACCAGCGGTTCCTACTTCCTCAAGCACCACCTCGACAAGAAGCACATCGACGACGCCACCGGTGAACGCGCCACGATCGTGCGCCAGCACCGGGCCACCCAGCGCCTGGCCTCCCTCGGCGTGCCCGTCGTCCCGCCGCTGGCCGACGCGGACGGCGCCACGGTCACCGTGATCGGCGACCGCTGCTATGCCCTGCACCCCTGGGTCGACGGACTGCACCGGGTCGGATCCCAGCTCACCCCCCACCAGTCGCGACGTCTCGGGACGCTCCTCGGAGCCGTACACACCGCTCTTGAGCAGGTCATGCCGAACGGTGGCGGGCCCGAGCCGTCTGAGGGGTCCTTACCCGCCGGGTACGGCAGTCCGCACGCCGCCGACACCTTCGCGCTGATCGACGAACTGCTGGCGGTGGCGCGCGGGCAGCGCCCCCGGGACGCCCCCCGCGACGCCTTCGACGAGCTCGCCGTGCACCGTCTCGTGGAGCGCCGGGCCCTGCTGGAGCGGCACGCCCACCGCCGGCCGCCGACCCCGGACGGGCCCGCCACCGGGTGGGTGCACGGGGACTTCCACCCGCTCAACCTGCTCTACCGGGGGGCCGATCCGGTCGCCATCGTCGACTGGGACCGGCTGGGCGTGCAGCCGCGCGCCGAGGAGGCGGTCCGGGCGGCAGCGATCTTCTTCGTGCAGCCGGGCGGGGAGCTGGACCTCGCGAAGGTACGGGCGTACGCCCGCGCGTACCGGCGGGCGGCGGGGGCGGGCGCGGCCGAACTGGCCGCCGCCGTGCACCGGGTGTGGTGGGAGCGGCTCAACGACTTCTGGATACTGCGCTGGCGCTACCGCCTGGACGACCGAAGGGCCGACCCGCAGTTCCCCGCGGTGTCGGCCCTGGCGGTGTGGTGGACCCGTGAGTACGAGGCGGTGTGCGCGGCCTTCACGGAGTGACGCGGGTGGTGGTGGTGGGGGGGCGCGTGTGCCTGGAGTGACCCGCGCGGCTGGGGGGCGCGTGTGCCTGGAGTGACCCGCGCGGCTGGGGGGCGCGTGTGCCTGGAGTGACGCGGGCGGCTGGGCCCCCCGGGGCCTACGGGGTGGTGCCTCCCGCCGCCGGGCCGGTCGTGTCGCCCGAACCGGTGGTGGTGCCGGTGTTGCCGCCGGCGCCGCCGTTCGCTCCCTCGGTCCCGCCGGGCTCGCCGCCGTTGCCGCCGCCCGGGGTGCCGGGGTCGGTGGTCGGGTCGGTGGGGTCGCCGCTCGGCTCGCCGGTGGTGCCCTCGTTGGTGTTGCCGTCCGACGTGCCGGGGTCCGGGGCGGACGGGGTCGGGGACGGGGTGAACGTGGGCCGGCTCTGGGTCGGCGGCGGGGTCCACGGCGGCGGGTTGGGCTGGGTCTGGCCGCCGGTGGACGTGCCCGGCTGCTCCGGCTCCTCCTCCTCGTCCTCCGAGGGCTCCGGCGAGGACTTCGTGGGGGTGGGGCTCGTCGAGGTGGTCGGCGTGACCGGCCGCTTCTCGTTGTCGTCGCCCTTCGACGCGCTGATGGCGAAGGCGACTCCGGCGCCGATCGCGACCAGGGCGAGCACGGCGAACAGCCACATCTTGCCGCGACGGCCGCCGGCGCGCTGACCGCCGTCGTACCCGCCGTCGTCCGGGTTGTACGGGGGCAGGATCGGGCCCTGCGAGGTGTCCCCGTGCATCGGGTGGCCCATGGCCCGCGTGGAGCCGGTCATTCCGTGCGGCGGGGTCTGGCCGCCCTCGTGCAGCGCGACCGGTCCGGTGTTCCACGTACCGGTGTGACCGCCCTGCACCTGGAGCATCTGGAGGCTGTACTGGACCAGCCCGCGCATCTCCTCGGCGCTCTGGAACCGGTCGTCCGGGTCCTTCGCCAGCGAGCGCATCACCATCCCGTCCAGCTCCGGCGGCACCACGTCCGAGACCTCGGACGGCTGCACCGGGATGTCCTGGACGTGCTGGTAGACCACCGAGAGCGGGGTCTCGCCGGTGAAGGGGGGCCGCAGCGCGAGCAGTTCGTAGAGCAGGCAGCCGGTCGCGTACAGGTCGGAGCGGTGGTCGACGGCCTTGCCGAGCGCCTGCTCGGGGGAGAGGTACTGCGGCGTGCCCATGACCATGCCGGTCTGGGTCATCGTCGACTGCGCGCCGTGCAGGGCGCGCGCGATGCCGAAGTCCATCACCTTGACCGCGCCGGAGTCCGTGATGATCACGTTGGCGGGCTTGATGTCGCGGTGCACGATGCCGTGCTGGTGCGAGTAGGCCAGGGCCTCCAGCACCCCCGAGACGATGATCAGAGCCTGCTCGGGCGGCGGGGCCTCGGCGGTCAGGAGCAGGTCGCGGATCGTCCGGCCCTCGACCAGCTCCATCACGATGTACGGGACGGTCTGGCCGCCCACGACGTCCTCGCCGGAGTCGTACACGGCGACGATCGCGTGGTGGTTGAGGCCCGCGACGGACTGCGCCTCGCGCGTGAACCGGGCCTTGGAGACCGGGTCCTCGGCGAGGTCGGAGCGGAGCAGCTTCACCGCGACCGTACGTCCGAGCCGGACGTCCTCCGCCGCGTAGACCTCTGCCATGCCGCCCCGGCCGAGCCGGTAGGTCATCCGGTAACGTCCGTCACCGACGACGCCGCCGACTCCCCAGGCGTCGGAGCCATCCGAAACTCCGCCGCCGTTTGCTTCGGAATCGGGTGCCATCAGTCCTCGCCGTCGTATCTGTCCGCGCGTCCGCGGGTTCTCACGGTGCCTTGCTGCATTGCCACGTCACGCTACAGCCTCCGCCGGACACCCAGGTTCCGGTCCAGGCCGATCATCCGACCGGTCCGCGCGCCTTACACCCGGATTCCATGCGATTCCTGTAACGCTTCCGAGACGCTTCTTGTGCCGAGGGTCACGGAACGGGCACCCGGCTTGACGTGTCGGACCCCTCGGGCAGACTTGGCGCGTGGATCGCGCCGAACGGAACCGCGTCGCACGCGATCACGTCCTACAGAAACATCGCGTGCGCAGAGCGCGCCGCCGAGGGGGATGCAAGTCATGAGCCAGGACGGCGCACGGGGCCGCTATGCGGGCGGGGCGGTGGCGGGCGGCCGCTACCAGTTGCGCGACCTGCTCGGCGAGGGCGGGATGGCGTCCGTCTACCTCGCCTACGACTCCGCCCTGGACCGCCAGGTCGCGATCAAGACCCTGCACACCGAGCTGGGCCGCGAGCAGTCCTTCCGCGAGCGGTTCCGGCGCGAGGCGCAGGCCGTCGCCAAGCTCCAGCACACCAACATCGTCTCGGTCTTCGACACCGGCGAGGACGAGCTCGGCGGCGCGCTGATGCCCTACATCGTCATGGAGTACGTCGAGGGGCAGCCGCTCGGTTCGGTGCTGGCCACCGACATCCGGCAGTACGGCGCGATGCCCGCCGACAAGGCGCTCAAGGTGACGGCGGACGTGCTGGCCGCGCTGGAGACCAGCCATGAGATGGGCCTGGTCCACCGCGACATCAAGCCCGGCAACGTGATGATGACCAAGCGCGGCGTCGTCAAGGTCATGGACTTCGGCATCGCCCGCGCCATGCAGTCCGGCGTCACCTCGATGACGCAGACCGGCATGGTCGTCGGCACCCCGCAGTACCTCTCCCCCGAGCAGGCCCTCGGCCGCGGGGTGGACGCCCGCTCCGACCTGTACTCGGTCGGCATCATGCTCTTCCAGCTGCTCACCGGCCGGATCCCGTTCGACGCGGACTCGGCGCTCGCCATCGCGTACGCGCATGTGCAGGAGGAGCCGGCCGCGCCGTCCAGCATCAACCGGTCGGTCACCCCGGCGGTGGACGCGCTCGTCGCCCGCGCCCTCAAGAAGAACCCGAACGAGCGCTTCCCCAGCGCCGCCGCCATGCGGGACGAGATCGCCCGGGTGCTGAACGCCTCCGGCGGCCAGACCGGCGCCCCGGCCATCGTGGCCGGGGGCGGGCCCGCCAACAGCGGTTCGGGCGTCGGCTCGGCGGTGTTCCCGCCCGTCGACCAGGCGACTCCCGCGCCGCAGGGCCTCCAGACGCCGTACCAGCCGCACCCGCACCAGCCGGGCCCGTACAACCAGCCGGCCCCGACGCCCACGCCGGGCTACGGCTACCCGCAGGCGGGCCAGGGCTACCCGACGCCGGGGCCCCTGGCCCACCAGACCCCGCCGCCGTACACGATCAACCCGCAGCACCAGACGGTCGCCGGTTCGGCCGGAGGCAGCGGCGGCTCCAGCCGGAACATGCCGGTCATCGTCGGCTCGATCGTCGTCGCGCTCCTCGCCATCGGCGGCCTGATCACCGCCATCGCCCTCCAGAACAAGGACGACGAGGCGGGCAAGGGCGGCGACCCGGGCACCAGCGAGACCTCCACGGAGGAGGGCTACCGGCCGCCGGAGCGCAACCGGACGATGGATTCCACGAAGTGCACGAGCGCCACGGAGGACTCCAACGACCCGCAGAAGGTCCAGGCGCCCCGCTTCGTCTACAAGGACATCCTCTCCGCGAAGGAGTGCGCGGCCGCCGCGGGCTGGACGGTCAAGGAGATCGAGGAGCCGGGCAACACGTACGCCGAGGGCCAGATCGTCGGACAGTTCCCGTCGCCGGGGACGGCGGTCCCCGAGCAGGGCGCCCACTTCGAGCTGAAGGTCTCGACGGGGCGGGCTGCCTGATCGTTCGGTCGTTGCCGGACAACGCGTGATCGTCGCGGGACCACTGGGGCCCGTTCCGGACCGTTCGTAGGCCACCGATGCCCGGTTGTCTCCTCCTCGCTCGTCCGGGATGCCGGATGGAAGAGCACATGTGACGCTGATCTCATGGCTCCAGGACTTCCGGCCGTGTGGTCGTCGAGGTGCGCGGTCTGTCTGCTGGTAGCGGCCGGGGCGGCGCTGGGTCCGTTGGGGTCTCCGGCGGCGCCTGCGGCGTCTGTGGCGTCTGTGGCGTCTGTGGCGCAGGGGTCGTTGAGGTCGCCGGCGGTGTCTGCGGCGCTGGGACCTTCGGGGTCGTCAGCAGCGTCGGGGTCGTCTGCGGCGTTGAGGCCGTCGGGGTCGTCCGCAGCGTCTGCGGCGCAAGGGCCTTCGGGGTCGTCGGGCAGGGCGGCGTTGAGGCCGTCGGGGTCGTCCGCCGGGGCCGTCCACGGGTCGTTGCCGGGTGGCGGGCCGTCCGTCGCCGCGACGCCCGGCGGGGCCGCGAGCCCCGTCGCCACGGCGTCCGCCGCGCCCCCTCCCCCCACCGCACCGGCCCCCTCGGGCGCGTCGCCCGCTTCGACGCCGTCACCCGTTGCGGCGCTTCCGTCGTCCCTCGTCCCCCTCCCCGTGCCGTCCGGCGACGGGGGCCCGGGAGCCGCCGAGCCCGTTACGGGGAGCGGCAGCGCCCTGTCCGCGGATGCCGGGTACGGGGACGGGGACGGCGGACAGGACCCGGAAGGCCCCTCCTCCCCTTCCCCCTCCCGTTCCGCTTCCGCCGAGGTGTCCGGGTCGACCGCCCCGATGGCCGGGCGCGAGGCCGGGGCGGGCAAGCCGCGCCCCGGGCGCTCGCTGACCCCCTTGGAGCTGGCGCGGGCCGAGACGCCGGCCGAGCCGGAAGCGTCGGACGGGCCGGGTAAGGACACCGCCGACCTGCCGGTCTTCACCCCGCCGCCGGACGCGTTCAGCGACCCCGGACCGTCGGCCGGGAGGGCGCTGGACGCCGCGACCGTACGGCAGGCGCAGCAGGTCTCCCTGGGGGCGGGCATCGTCCTGGTCGGGCTGGGACTCGGCTTCCTCGGCCTCCGGATGCGCCGCGCGAGCTGAGAGGTCCGGGTCGCGCGAGCCGGGCGTTCCGAGTTGCGGCCGTGTGGTGTCGTGGTCGCGGCCGAGCGGCGTCATGGGTCGCGGCCGAGCGCGTCATGGGGCCCACCGTGCGGTGTCGTGGGTCGCGGCCGAGCGGTCGAGGTGACTTGCCACGAACGACATACTCGGTATACATACTCAGTATGTCGATCCGCCACGGGCTGCTGGCCCTCCTTGAGCGGGGCCCTCGTTACGGCTCCCAGCTCCGTACCGAGTTCGAGTCGCGCACCGGCTCGACCTGGCCCCTGAACGTCGGCCAGGTCTATACGACGCTCGGCCGCCTGGAGCGCGACGGCATGGTCGTCCAGGAGGGCGCGGACGACGCCGGGCACGACCTCTACGCGATCACCGACGACGGCCGGGCCGAGCTGCGCAGTTGGTTCGAGACCCCCGTGGACCGCAGCAACCCGCCCCGCGACGAGCTGGCCATCAAGCTCGCCATGGCCGTGGGAGCACCGGGCGTCGACATCCGCAACGTCATCCAGTCCCAGCGCCACCACACCCTCAAGGCCATGCAGGACTACACCCGGCTCAAGGCCCAGGCCCTCGCCGACGTCCCGGCCAACCGCGACGAGGTCGCCTGGCTTCTCGTGGTGGAGCAGCTGATCTTCCAGGCGGAGGCCGAGGCCCGCTGGCTGGACCACTGCGAGTCGCGACTCGTCCGCCTCGCCGAGGCCGCCGCCACCGAGCCCACGGCCGACCCCGGCCCCGCGGCCACCCGGGGCGCGGCCCGGTCGCTGACCGGACGCGTGAGGGCCCGGCGCTGAGCCGATCCGGCGCGCCGCCTGCCCTCCTGCCTGGTTGCCTGCCTGGCTGCTCGGCTGTCGGCTCTCCGGCTGCCCGACGCTGAACTCGGCGTCCCGCAGCCCGCTCACCGCACCTCTCGTCCTTGCCACCACCTCTCGTACCTGAACCACACCACGCTTCCAGGGGGAACCACCGACCATGTCCTCATCCGCCACGCCGCCCTCGCAGTCCCCGGGAGCGCCCCCCGGAACACCCGCCGGCGACCCCGTACTCGAACTGCGGGCCCTGACCCGTACCCACGGCTCCGGCATCGCCGAGGTGCACGCCCTGCGCGGCATCAACCTCGCCGTGTACCCGGGGGAGCTGGTCGCCGTGATGGGGCCCTCCGGCTCCGGCAAGTCCACCCTGCTGACGCTGGCCGGCGGCCTCGACACCGCCACGAGCGGCCAGGTCGTCATCGAGGGCCGGGACATCGCCGCCCTCGGCCCCAAGGGCGTCGCCGCGCTCCGCCGCCGCAGCGTCGGGTACGTCTTCCAGGACTACAACCTCATCCCGGCCCTGACCGCGGCCGAGAACATCGCGCTGCCCCGCGAACTCGACGGCGTCTCCGTGCGCAAGGCCCGGAAAGAGGCCCTCGCCGCACTGGCGGAGATGAAGCTGACCGAGATAGCCGACCGCTTCCCTGACGAGATGTCCGGCGGCCAGCAGCAGCGCGTCGCCATCGCCCGCGCCCTCGTCGGCGACCGGCGTCTCGTGCTCGCCGACGAACCGACCGGAGCGCTCGACTCCGAGACCGGCGAGGCCGTCCTCGCCCTCCTGCGCACCCGCTGCGACCAGGGCGCGGCCGGGGTGATGGTGACCCATGAGCCCCGGTACGCGGCCTGGGCCGACCGGGTCGTCTTCCTCCGGGACGGTTCGATCGTCGACCAGACGCTGAGCACCGGAGCCGACTCCCTGCTCGCCGCCGCGGCAGGAGCCGGAGCCGGTGGAACCGCCGGAACCGGAGCCTCCGGGATCGGAGCAGCCGGAGCAGCCGGTGCTGCGGGAACCTCCGAGGCCGCCAAGTGAGCGTTCTCTCCGGATGGCGCGCCGCCTTCCGCATCGCCAGACGCGACGCCCTGCGGTCCAAGGGCCGCAGCGCCCTGGTCGTCGCGATGATCGCCCTGCCCGTCCTCGGCGTCACCGCCGCCGACCTGACGTACCGCAGCGCCAAACCCACCGTGGCTGAGGAGCTGACGGCGAAACTGGGAGCGGCCGACGCCCTGTTCAGGAGTGAGGGGATGGGGCCGGTCCGGCTGGAGCAGATGCCGGACGGCGTCATCTGGGGGACGCCCGAGGACGCCGCGGAGACGTATCCCGGCGAGGACCAGCGGCCCGTCGACGTACCGGCGACCTTCCCCGAGGGCTCGCGGTACCTCACCCAGCGGAGCGCGCCCGCCTCCGTGACGACCCGTCACGGCATCGCGGACACCCAGATCACCGAGCTGCGCATCGCGGACCCGCTGCTGCGCGGCCGGATCGAACTGACCGATGGCGCGTTCCCGCAGGCCAAGGACGAGATCGCGGCGACCGAGGCGTTCATCGAGGCGTCCGGGCTGTCCATCGGCGACCGGGTCACCGTGCGCGGCCCGCAGCAGCACTACACCCTCACCGGCGCCGTGGAGCTGCCCGCCGAGCTGGATGCCGCCTCCCTGTTCGCCGTGCCCGGGGCGGTCATCGCCCCGTGGCGGAAGACCGCGGACCGCGACGAGGAGATCGCGCCGCCCCAGGCCGGCGGCGTGGAGTGGCTGGTGAAGGGCCCGTCCGGGGCGGGCGTGACGTGGTCGGACGTCCTCGCCGCCAACGAGAAGGGCGTGATCGTCACATCCCGCCAGGTCGTGCTGAACCCGCCGCCCGACTCCGACATCCCCATGGCCGCGCAGATGAACGGCTGGAGCGGCGGGAACAGCAACGCCGAGATGACCGCGGCGGCCCTCACCGTGGTGGCCATGGCCATGCTGGAGATCGTGCTGCTGGCCGGGCCGGCGTTCGCCGTGGGCGCCCGCCGCTCCCGGCGGCAGCTGGGCCTGGTCGGTTCGTGCGGCGGCACCCGCGCCCAGGTCCGGGCCGTGGTGCTCGCGGGCGGCGCGGTGCTCGGCGGGTCCGGGGCCGTCGTCGGGGTCGGCGCGGGTTTCGGTCTCACCGTCCTCTTCCGCCCGATGATCGAGGACTTCACCGGCAGCCGCTTCGGCGAACTGACCGTCAACCCCTGGGAGATCCTCGGCATCGCCGTGCTCGGCCTGGGAACCGGCGTCCTCGCCGCACTCGCCCCGGCGATCATGGCGGGCCGCCAGTCCATCCTGGAGTCGCTCACCGGGCACCGAGGCACCCGCCGCGGCTCCCGGGTGCTACCGATCATCGGCTCCGCCGCGCTCGCGGCCGGCATCGCCCTCGCCGTCTTCGGGGGCGTCAACGGCAACACCCTTCTGGTCGCGGGCGGTTCCGTCCTGGCCGAACTGGGCCTCCTCGGCTGCATCCCCGTGATCGTCGGCTTCCTCGGCCGGCTCGGCCGGCGGCTCCCGCTGACGCCGCGCATCGCCCTGCGGGACGCGGCCCGCAACCGGGGCCGTACCGCCCCCGCCGTCGCCGCGATCATGGCGGCCGTCGCGGGCAGCGTCGCCATCGCCACGTACACCAGCAGCAGCTTCGCCGAGCACGCGTACGACCACGAGCAGAACCTCACCGAGGGCACCGCCGCGCTGACGTCGTTCGACATCACGGAAAAGGCGGAACTCCCCCGCGCACGGGCGGCCGTCGAGCGGATCCTCCCCGTCAAGGGGGGCCGCGCCGAACTCGGACGGGTCTGGGCGGGCAGCGACTGCACCGTGTACGTCTACGACGAGGAGAACGGCTGCGGAACCCTCGAACTCATCAAGCCCACCGGCAAGGCCCATTCCTGTCCTCTACAGGGCAAGGGGGCCAAGGAACTCGCCCTGCGGATCTCGGCCGAGGAGCACAAGCGGGTGATGAAGTCCCCCGCCTGCATGGACGTGAACTACACCATGACGTCCTTCGGCAGCAGCGACAAGATCATCGTCGGGGACGCCGCCCTGCTCACGTCGTACGTGAAACTCGACGACCCGGCTGCGGCGAAGGCCCTGGCCGCGGGCACGCCCGTCCTGCTCAACTCGGCGTACGCGAAGAACGGCGAGGTCACCCTCAAGGCCGTCCACGCCTACAACGACAAGGACAAGAAGAACCGCGCCCTGCACCCCGGCAAGACCCGCACCACCGTGGACCGGCTGAAGGTCTACGTCGCGCCGGACAGCTACGCGTCGACCCCGAGCATCCGGATGATCATGCCGAAGCAGGCCGTGGAACGGCTCGGCCTGCACTCCGAGGACTACGGCAGCATCTACACGCTCAACCGTGAGCCGACGGACACCGAGCGGCAGGCGGTCGACGCGGCGCTCTCACAGGCCGGCGACAACACGTATGTGATGACCGCGAACGACATGCGGCAGGGGGACGATGAGCTGATCCTGCTGGTCCTCGCCCTGTTCGCCGGGATCGTGACGCTCGGTGCGGCGGCCATCACGACCGGACTCGCCAAGGCCGACGCGGAGGCCGATCTCACCACGCTCAGCGCGGTGGGCGCGCCCCCGGGCGTGCGGCGCTCGCTCTCCGGTTTCCAGTGCCTGGTCGTCGCGCTGACGGGCGTGCTGCTGGGGACGGCGGCGGGGATCGTGCCCGCGGTCGCCCTGCGGCTGACCGACCTGCGCGATGCCATGGCGACCATGCGGGCCGACCCGATGCAATCGGCGTACACCCCGATCGTGATGCCGTGGGGGACCATCGCACTGCTGGCCGTGATCGTCCCCGTGCTGGCCGGGCTGCTGGCCGCCGCCCTCACCAGCTCCCGGCTGAAGCTGGCCCGACGCGCGGGGTGAGGTCCGATTCCGGCGCCCCGGGGCGATGCCGACCGCCCCGGGGTGTTTCCGGCGTCCTCGGGACACTTCCGGTGCCCCCGGAAACGGTGGATCATCCGTTTCCGGGGGCACCAACGTGGTGTACGGCATGTGTGCGAGACAATGGCGGCATGGAAATGCCGAGGAATGACCGGTCGCAGGAGCACCCGCAGGTCCTTGTCGTGGGCCAGGACGGAATGGCTATCGGCGGCGGTGCCAGTGGCGACGAGTCGCGCGAGGTCCCGGTGACGGAAATGGTCGAACAGCCCGCGAAAGTCATGCGCATCGGCAGCATGATCAAGCAGCTTCTGGAGGAGGTCAGGGCGGCCCCTCTCGACGAGGCGAGCCGGGTCCGGCTCAAGGAGATCCACGCCAGCTCCGTGAAGGAGCTGGAGGACGGTCTCGCGCCGGAGCTGGTGGAGGAGCTGGAGCGGCTCTCGCTGCCGTTCACCGAGGAGTCGGTGCCCTCCGAGGCCGAGCTCCGAATCGCCCAGGCCCAGCTGGTGGGCTGGCTGGAGGGCCTCTTCCACGGCATCCAGACGGCGCTGTTCGCCCAGCAGATGGCGGCCCGCGCCCAGCTGGAGCAGATGCGCCGCGCGCTGCCGCCCGGGATGGCGCACGAGGACGAGGAAGGCGGCGGGGATCCGCACGGGCCGATCCGTTCGGGCCCGTACCTGTAGCCGTATCCGACCGAGCGAGCGATCGAGCGAACGAACCGGCGGGGCCCGGCGCACACGGTGTGTGCGCCGGGCCCCGCCGCCGTGGGCGATCAGCCGGTGTGCGAGCAAGGGACGATCAGCCGGTGCCCGCGCCCGGTCCGCCGCCGTGGACGATCAGCCGGTGCCCGCGCCCGGTCGGCCGCCGTGGCGATCAGCCGGTCTGCGCGCCCGGTGCGAGCAGCAGCACCTTGCCGACGTGGGCGCTGGATTCCAGCACCCGGTGCGCCTCGGCGGCGTCCTCCATCGGCACCGTACGGTCCACGACGGGCCGGACCACTCCCTCGGCGATCAGCGGCCACACGTGCTCGCGTACGGCGGCGATGATGGCGGTCTTCTCGGCGAGCGGGCGGCCCCGCAGGGAGGTCGCGGTGACGGCGGCCCGCTTGTTCAGCAGGGCCCCGAGGTTCAGCTCGCCCTTGACGCCGCCCTGGAGGCCGATGATCGCCAGGCGGCCGTTGACGGCGAGCGCCCGCACGTTCCGGTCCAGGTACTTGGCGCCGACGATGTCCAGGATGACGTCGGCCCCCGCCCCGTCGGTCGCCTTCGCCAGCTCCTCCACGAAGTCCTGCTCGCGGTAGTCGATGAGGATGTCGGCGCCGAGGGCTGCGCACTCGGCGAGCTTCTGCGGGCTGCCCGCCGTGACCGCCACCCGGGCGCCGACCGCCTTCGCCAGCTGGATCGCCATCGTGCCGATACCGCTGGAGCCGCCGTGGACGAGGAGGGTCTCGCCCGGGCGCAGGTGCGCGATCAGGAACACGTTCGACCAGACTGTCGCGGTCACCTCGGGCAGCGCGGCCGCCTCCGTCAGACCGACGCCGTCCGGTACGGGGAGGAGCTGGCCCACCGGTACGGCGACCTTCTCCGCGTAACCGCCGCCCACCAGCAGCGCGCACACCTCGTCGCCGACCGCCCAGCCGGTCACCCCCGGCCCGAGCGCCGCGATCCGGCCCGCGCACTCCAGGCCGGGGTAGGGGGAGGAGCCGGCCGGCGGGTTGTAGAAGCCCTGCCGCTGGAGGACGTCGGCCCGGTTGACGGCACTGGAGACGACCTCGACGAGGACCTCGCCGTCGCCGGGTACGGGATCGGGCGCCTCGGCCCAGACGAGCGCCTCGGGGCCACCGGGTTCGGGGATCGTGATCGCATACATGGGCGCGAGGCTACTCCCGCCGCTGCCGGGATGCGCTTCGCACCACCGTCCGGTGCGCTGCCCGCCGGCCGCCCGCTTTCCCCGGGTTCAGGGGCGGTGGTGCGGCGGCAGGTGGGGCAGGGAGGGGCCCGAGGGGCCGGAGCCGGTCGGCGGGCTGGCGCGCACGATGGTGATGACCCGGTCCGTCAGCTGCAACGGACTGGCCGCCGGGTCGTCGTAACCGAGCAGCCGGTGCCCGCGCAGCACGCTGACCACCAGGTCGTCGGTCTCCCGGACGCTCTTGCCCACCTCGGCCTTTATCACCGGCCGTTCGACGAGATCGAGGCCGCTGCCCTGCTGGATCAGGTCTTCCATCACCGTGCCCGCGCTCGGGCTGAGGACGGAGAGGCCGAGCAGCCGTCCGGCGGCGCTGGCGCTGGTGATCACCGCGTCGGCGCCGGACTGCCGCAGCAGCGGCGCGTTCTCCTCCTCGCGGACCGCCGCCACGATCTTCGCCCCCCGGTTCAGCTGACGCGCGGTCAGCGCCACGAGGACGGCGGTGTCGTCGCGCTGGGTGGCGATGATGACCTGACGCGCCTTCTGGAGCTCGGCCCGCAGGAGCACGTCACTGCGGGTGGCGTCGCCGAGCACGCCGGTGAAGCCTTCGGCGTTGGCGGCCTCGATCACCTTGGAGGCCGGATCGACGATGACGATCTGCTCCTTGGGCAGGCCGGTGGCGCAAAGGGTCTGGATCGCCGAACGGCCCTTGGTGCCGAAGCCGACGACGACGGTGTGGTCACGCAAGTTGGATCTCCAACGCTTCAGCCGGAAGTCCTCGCGGGTCCGTTCCGTGAGGACTTCGAGAGTGGTGCCGACCAGGATGATCAGGAACATCACGCGCAGCGGTGTCACGAGCACCACATTGATCAGCCGGGCTCCGGCGCTGTACGGGGTGATGTCGCCGTATCCGGTGGTCGAGAGGGTGACCGTCGCGTAGTAGACCGCGTCCAGCAGATCGACCTTGCCGTCGGCGTTGTCGTTGTAGCCCGCGCGGTCGAGCCAGACGATCAGCACGGTCGCGGCCAGCACGAAAAGCGCCATCAGCAGCCGCTTGCCGACCTGCCGCGCCGGACCATGGACGACCCGGCGGGGGAGCATCACCCGCGTCGTCGCGAAATGTTCCTCCGCCCGCCTGGCCATCGCGTCCTGGCCGGGAAGTTTCACGTGAAACACCCCTCCGTCCACGGCGTCGCCGGGGCCCATGGGAGATCCAGAATCTCCACCTCGGTGCCGGACCGTACCCCGCCGGGCTCCACGACGGCCAGCCCGTCCGCCGCCGCGATCCCCCGCAGCATGGCGGGACCGTTGTAGCGCAACGGCTCCACATGGTCCCGGCCGCCCGCCCGGCCCGCGCGGTGGACCACGGGGACGAGCCGGGTGTCATGCGGATGGCCCTGCACATCGGCGTGGACGAGGGTCCGGTACGCGTCCTGGGCCGGGCGGCCCGCGAGCCCGGCGATGAGCGGTTCGGCGAGGGTCAGCAGGCCGGACACGGCGGCGAGCGGGTTGCCGGGCAACCCGACCAGGCAGGGCCCGTCCGGGGAGAGCCGCGCCAGCAGCATGGGGTGGCCGGGGCGTACCGCGACGCCGTCCACGAGCAGCTCCGCGCCGAGGCCGGCCAGGACCGGATGGACATGGTCGACCGGGCCGGAGGCGGTCCCTCCGGTGGTGATGATCACGTCGGCGTCGGATGCGGTGAGGGCCTCGCGCAGCGCATCGGCGTCGTCCCCGAGGCGGCGGGGCGCGGAGACCTCGGCGCCCAGGGCCCGCAGCCAGGGGCCGAGCATGGGGCCGAGGGCGTCGCGGATGAGGCCGTCGTGCGGGAGGCCCGCGGCGAGGAGTTCGTCACCGAGTACGAGGACGTCGACGCGGGGGCGGGGGACGGCGGGCAGGGCGTCGTACCCGGCGGCGGCCGCCAGCCCGAGCACGGCCGGGGTGACGACCGTGCCGGCCGGAACCAGCCGGTCGCCGGAGCGGCACTCCTGGCCCCGGGGGCGGATGTCCTGCCCGGTGGCGACGGGCCGCAGTGCGTGCAGCAGCCCTCTGGCCTCGTCGGCGCGGGCGTGCTCGCTGCGGATGACCGCCGTGGCGTCGGCCGGGATACGGGCTCCGGTGGCGATCCGTACGGCGGCCCCATCGGGAAGCGCGGGGGTGGAGGGGCCGTCGTCCGCGCCTGCCCTTGACCGTGCTCGGGCTCCGGCTCCGGCTCCGGCTCCGGCTCCGGCTCCGGCGAGGAGACCCGTGCCCTCGTCGTACGTCCAGGGGCCCGGTCCTGCGACCGCCCAGCCGTCCATGGCGGAGGTGTCGAAGGACGGCAGGTCGGTGAGGGCTCCGAGGGGCTCGGCGAGTACGTGGCCCAGGGCCCGGTCGAGCGGCAGCCGGACGACGGCGAACGGCCCACCCCGCCCGGCCCGCGCGGCGACGGCCCGCGCACGGTCCCAGGAGAGGCAGGGGAGGTCCGGGGCGGGGGAGCCGGGAGCGGTTGAGGCGGGGACGTGGGCCGGGGGCGTCGCGTACGGGGAGGGGGTCGGGTACGAGGAAGAGCGCGGGGCACCCGCCGCGCGGGCGGGCTCACCGGGGCTCTGGTCGCGCGGTGCCGGGTCGTGAGGCTCCTGGTCGCGCGGGGTCCGGTCGGGCGGGGTCCGGTCGCGCGGGGTCCGGTCGCGTGGGGTCCGGTCGGGCGGTGTCCGGTCGGGCGGTGTCCGGTCGGGCGGTCCCTGGTCGCCCGGCACTTGTTCGCCCGGCACTTGTTCGCTCGGCACCGGACCGGGCGGCACTTGACCGCGCGGTGCCCGGTCGTGCGGCACTTGATCGCGCGGCTGCGGGTCGTACGGCACCTGATCGTGCGGCGCACGGCCGTCAGCCCGGTCGCGCAGCCGGTCGTCAGCCCGGTCGCGCACCCGGTCGTCGGCCCGGCCGTCAGCCCGGTCGTCGGCCCGATCGCGCAGTCGGTCGTCAGCCCCGCTACGCGCCCGGTCGTCCGCCCGGTTCCGGCCGCCGACCAGCGCCAGGGCCTGTTCGACGGCCAGTTCCTCGGCCGCGGCACGCGCCGCCGCGCTGTCGGGGCCGGTGGGGGCGCTGTCGGCCGTGCTGTTCCGGCCGGGCAGGTCGCTGCCGGTCATGGCGTTCCGGCCCCTTCGCCGCTCGTCTCCGGCCGGGTCCCCCGCTTCGCCTCCTCGGCCGCCTCCGCCTCCCAGCGCAGGGCGAGCGCGGTGGCCTTGCGGGCGGCCTCGGCGACCGCCGCCGCCGCTTCCTCGGGCCCGGTGGCGACGCCCGCCCTGGTGGCCGCCGCGTACCCGACCAGGAAGGTCGTGAGCGGTGCGGCGGGCCGGGCGACACCGTGGGCGGCGTCGCGGGCGAGGTCGAGCAGGACGTCGGTGTCGACGTCGAGTTCGATTCCCAGTTCGTTCTTGACCGAGGTGATCCATTCGTCCAGCACGGCCCCATGCTCCCTGATCCGGGCGCGGGCGGCGGCGATGTCGTCCCAAGTGTCGCAGTCGAACGCGGCGTGGGGCCCGGCGTCGACCCGCGCGAGGTTCAGCTCGCCGGTCAGCAACCGCAGCGGCAGCCCGGCGAGGCTGCCGTGCTCGGTGGCGAGGAGGGCCAGCTCCCGGCGGAGCGGCTCGGCGCGGTAGACGGCGACGAGCGGCTGGTCGCGGCCGCCGGGGTCGGTGCACAGAGCGCCCTCCCGGTCCGGCTCACCGGCCGCGGCGAGCAGTGCGCCGACCGTCGCGGGTCCCAGGAACGGAAGGTCGGCGGAGAGTACGAGCACCCGCTCCGCCCTCGTCAGCCGCACCCCCGCCCCGAGCGCCGCCAACGGGCCGCCGCCCTCCGGGACTTCCCGCGTCCAGGCGACCGGCCGGGAGGTGGGCCTGCGGCCGCCCACCACGACGGTGACGCCCGCACCGGAGCAGGCTGCCAGGACGCGGTCGAGCAGCGCACGGCCGCCGACCCGCACGGCCGGCTTGTCGGCGCCGCCGAGCCGCTTCGCGGCCCCGCCGGCCAGGACGATCACGTCGTAGGCGGTCATACGACGAGTATGGGCGGCACCGGTGGCCGACGCCCCCTCCGGGGTGGCCACAGGGCCTGGTCCGGAGAGGGCGTCCGCGCGACGAGCAGGACCTACAGGGCGACCGGAGGTCCAGGCCCTACAGGGTGCGCAGCAGCACCGCGGGCTGCTCCACGCAGTCGGCCACGTACCGGAGGAAGCCCCCGGCCGTCCCGCCGTCGCACACCCGGTGGTCGAAGGTGAGCGAGAGCTGGACGACCTGACGTACGGCCAGCTCACCTTCGTACACCCAGGGTTTGGGCATGATCCGGCCGACGCCGAGCATCGCCGCCTCGGGGTGGTTGATGATCGGAGTCGAGCCGTCCACCCCGAACACCCCGTAGTTGTTCAGCGTGAAGGTGCCGCCGGTCAGCTGGGCCGGGCTGAGCTTCCCGGTCCGCGCCAACTCGGTCAGCCGGGCGATCTCGGCCCCGATCGACTCGGCGTTACGGGTGTGGGCGTCGCGGACGACCGGGACGACGAGCCCTCGCTCCGTCTGCGCCGCGAACCCGAGGTGCACGCCGGGCAGGCGCACGATCTCCCGCGCGGCGGTGTCCACGGTGGAGTTGAGTTCCGGGTACCGGGCCAGCGCCGCCGTGCAGATCCTCGCCAGGAGCGCCAGGACCGACACCTTGGGCCCGCCGGACGGCCCCGAAGCAGCGTTCATCGCGGCCCTCGCGGCCATCAGCTCGGTGGCGTCCGCGTCCACCCAGCAGGTGGCGTCCGGGATCTCGCTCCGGCTGCGCGACAGCTTGTCGGCGACCGCTCCGCGCACCCCGCGCAGCGGAATCCGCTCGGCCACCGCCGGAGCGCCCGCGCCCGCCAGGGCCGTGGACGCCTGGGCGGCGGACGCCTGGCCCGCTGCCGCCTCCGCAACGACGGGCTCGGCGGCCGGGCGCGTCTCCGTCGCCGTGGCCTGACCGGCCTGACCGGCCCGCCGGATCGCGGAATCCACGTCCGCCCGCAGGATCAGCCCATCGGGCCCCGACCCCGTCAGCCTCCGCAGATCGATCTCATGCTGCCGGGCCAGCCGGCGTACGAGCGGCGAGACCACGGCCACGGGCCCCTGCTGACCGTTCACCGCGCCGACCGCGACCGGCGCGGGGGCCGGGGCAGGCGGGGCGGGGACAGGCGGGGGAGCCACGGGCACGGGTGCGGGAGCAGGCGCGGCCACGGGCGCGGGCGCGGTGAAAGCGCCGTTCCGCTCCGGCCGGATGCGCCTGCGCCGGGCGGCCGGGGCACCGGTCCCGTACCCCACGAGCACGTTCCCGGACCCGCTGGAGGGCTCGTCGCCGGAAGACCTGTCATCCTCCTGCGAGGTGGCGTCCGTCGCCCCCACCGCGACCGTCAGCAGTGGTGCCCCGACCGGGAGTTCGGAACCCTCCTCGCCGAACCGCGCGGTCACCACGCCCCCGTAGGGGCACGGCACCTCCACCATCGCCTTGGCCGTCTCGACCTCGACGACCGGCTGGTCGATGGCGACGACGTCGCCGACCTCCACCAGCCAGCGCACGATCTCCGCCTCGGTCAGCCCCTCACCGAGGTCGGGCAGCTTGAATTCGAGAACCTGGGCCATCAGCTGTCCGCCTCCCACTGCAACCGGGCCACCGCGTCGAGCACCCGGTCCACTCCCGGCAGATGGTGCCGCTCCAGCATGGGCGGCGGATAGGGGATGTCGAACCCGGCCACCCGCAGGACGGGGGCCTCCAGGTGGTGGAAGCACCGCTCGGTGATCCGGGCCGCGATCTCGCCGCCGGGTCCCCCGAAACCGGGGGACTCGTGGACGACGACCGCCCGGCCGGTGCGCCGCACCGAGGCCGCGACCGTCTCGTCGTCGAACGGCACCAGCGAGCGCAGGTCCACGACTTCCAGGTCCCAGCCCTCCGCGACGGCCGCCTCGGCGGCCTCCATACAGACCGGCAGGGAGGGCCCGTACGTGATCAGGGTGGCGCTGCGCCCGGTGCGGCGGACCACGGCCTTGCCGATCGGCTCGACGGCGGCCGGTGCCTCGGGCGACCAGTCGGCCTTGGACCAGTAGAGCCGCTTGGGCTCCAGGAAGACCACCGGGTCGTCCGAGGCGATGGAGGCCCGCAGCAGGCCGTACGCGTCGTCGACCGTGGCCGGTGTGACGACGTGCAGACCCGGGGTGGCCATGTAGTACGCCTCGGAGGAGTCGCTGTGGTGCTCGACCCCGCCGATCCCACCGCCGTACGGCACGCGCACGGTGATGGGGAGCGGCATGGCTCCCCCGGTGCGGTTGCGCATCTTGGCGACATGGCTGATCAGCTGCTCGAACGCCGGGTAGGCGAACGCGTCGAACTGCATCTCCACCACGGGCCGCAGCCCGTACATCGCCATGCCGACCGCCGCCCCGAGGATGCCCGCCTCGGCCAGCGGGGTGTCGGTGCACCGCTCGTCGCCGAACTCCTTGGCCAGCCCGTCCGTGACCCGGAAGACCCCGCCCAGGGTGCCGACGTCCTCACCGAGCACATGCACGGCCGGGTCCTCGGCCATCGAGTCGCGCAGCGCGCGCCCGAGGGCCTGCGCCATGGTGGCCGGTTTCGCCTTCGCCGTGCGTGCGCCGGCTTTCGTCGCCGCCGTGGTCATCGGCCCGCCTCCGCGCTGTGCTCGTGCCCACCGTGGTGGTCCTGCTCGGCGTCCAGCTCGGCGCGCAGGGCCGCGGCCTGCTCCCGGAGCTGGCCGGTCTGCTCGGCGTACACATGGCTGAACATGTCCATCGGCTCCAGCACCGGGTCGGCGTTCATCCGGTCGCGGAGGGCGGCGGCCATGCGTTCGGCGGCCTCCTTCGCCCGGGCGATGCCCTCGTCGTCGAGCAGCCCGCGGCCGGTCAGCTCGCGCTCCAGGAGCTGGACCGGGTCGTGCGCCCGCCAGGTCTCGACCTCGCTGTCGACCCGGTAGCGGGTGGCGTCGTCGGCGTTGGTGTGGGCGTCCATGCGGTAGGTGACGGCCTCGACCAGCGTGGGGCCCTCGCCGCGCCGGGCACGGGCCACGGCCTCGCTGAGCACCTGGTGCACGGCGGCCGCGTCGTTGCCGTCGACCAGGCGGCCCGGCATCCCGTACCCCACGGCCTTGTGGGCGAGGGAGGGCGCGGCGGTCTGCTTGGCCAGCGGTACGGAGATGGCGAAGCCGTTGTTCTGCACGAGGAAGACGACCGGGGCCTTCCAGACGGCCGCGAAGTTCAGCGCCTCGTGGAAGTCGCCCTCGCTGGTGCCGCCGTCGCCGACCATGGCGAGCGCGACCACGTCATCGCCCTTGAGCCGGGCCGCGTGGGCCAGTCCCACCGCGTGCGGCAGCTGGGTGGCGAGCGGGGTGCAGAGCGGGGCGATGCGGTGCTCACGCGGGTCGTATCCGGTGTGCCGGTCGCCGCGCAGCAGGGTCAGCGCCTCGACCGGGTCGAGTCCGCGCGCCACCGCCGCCAGGGTGTCCCGGTAGCTGGGGAAGAGCCAGTCGCGCTCCTCCAGCACCAGGGCCGCGGCGATCTCGCACGCCTCCTGGCCGGTGCTCGACGGGTAGACCGCCAGCCGGCCCTGCTTGGTCAGCGCGGTGGCCTGCGTGTTGTACCGGCGGCCGCGGACCAGCTCGGCGTGCAGCCGGAGCAGCAGCTCCGGGTCGACGTCGGCGACCGCGTCCGTGCCGAGCACCCGGTAGGGCTCCGGGTCCGGGAGCAGCGGGGCGGGGTCGGTGATCGGCTTCCAGGCCGGGGGCGGCGTGGGCCGGTAGGCGGCCGTGCCGGGCAGCTCTTGGACCGTCATGGAAAGCACCTCCAGGCATCGATGGAGATCGAGAGATCGAGGGTGTCGATATATGTGGTGATGGCAAGAGATGTCGCGAGGGTGTCGCGGAGCGGGCGAGGCACCGGTGTGGTGTGCCTCACCTACCGATTGTTCGGTCGCGAGCGCATTTTGGCTACAGGCCCCCTCAGCCTGTGGACAAACGGTTCTCCACAGCCTGGGATAGAGACAGGTCGTCCACAACAGGGAGGCGCGGGCAGATGGCAGCTGAACAAATGGCCGACCGGGGCGAGGACCCCGGCCAGGTCCCGCCCGCCGCCGCCCCGTCGACGCCCCTGCCCTCGGCACCGCCTCCGCCGCCGGCCCCGGCCTCGGCCCCGGCCCCGGCCTCGCCCCCGGCCGAGCCCCCGCCCGCGCGCCCGCTGGACGCCATCGACCGCGACATCCTGCGCATCCTCCAGACGGACGGCCGCGCCTCGATACGGTCGGTGGCCGAGCGGGTCCACGTCTCGCGCGCGAACGCGTACGCCCGCATCAACCGGCTCGTCGAGGACGGTGTGATCCGGGGCTTCGGCGCGCGGGTCGACCACGAGCGGGCCGGGCAGGGCGCGTCGGCGTACATCACGCTCAAGATCGTGCAGAACTCCTGGCGCACCGTGCGCGAGCAGCTCCAGGCGCTGCCCGGCGCCACGCACATCGCGCTGGTCAGCGGCGATTTCGACGTCCTGCTGCTGGTGCACACGCCCGACAACCGGGCGCTGCGCGAGCTGGTCCTCACCCGGATCCAGTCGATCCCCGAGGTGCTGTCGACGCGCACGCTGCTGGTGTTCGAGGAGACGGATCTCGGCCCCCGCCCGGACCGCCCGGCGGAGCTGGCCTGACCGGAGGCGGGCGGCCTCAGCGGCCGCCGGTCGCCCGCATTCCCTCGAAGGCGAGCTGGACGATCGTGTCCGCGAGCTGGTCCTCGCCCGGGAAGCCGCCGGGCTGCGGCCGGTACCACTCGACCAGCGAGTTGACCATGCCGAACAGCAGCCGGGTGGCCAGTCGTATGTCCACGTCGGCCCGGAGGTCGCCGTCCGCCACCGCGGCCTTCAGCAGATCGGCCACCCGCTGGTCGAACTCGCGCCGCCGCTCCAGCGCCCAGCGCTCGGTCTTGGTGTTGCCGCGCACCCGCAGCAGCAGCGTGACGTAGGGGACCTCCGCCATCAGCACCTCGACGGTCCGGCGCGTGACGTACTCGACCCGCTCGATCGCGCGCCCGCGCACCGCCCCCGGCTCGTCCAGGATGGCGAAGAGCCCGTCGAGCGCCCGGCTCACGGCCCGGCGCAGCAGCTCCTCCTTGCCCGCCACATGGTGGTAGATGGAGGATTTGGAGATGCCCGCCGCCCGGGACAGGTGCTCCATGGACGTGCCGTCGTAACCGCGCTCGTTGAAGACACGGACGGCGACGGTGAGCAGAGTCTCCGGGGTGTACGTGTCCCGCTTGGCCGTGGTCATGTCCGCGATCCTCCCCCATGAGGGATCGTCCCCGCACGGGCGGGGACCACTGAGTTGTCCACAGGTTCTCCGGGCCCCCTTGTCCCGACCGATCGTTCGGTTAATCTAACTCCGTCCGTACGTCCCCGCCCGGCTCGATGAGGAGTTGGTCCGCCATGGCCGCCGCGCTCACCCCCCAGCAGCTGTCCGAGACCCACCGGCCCACGCTCGACCAGGCCCTCGACACGATCAGTACGCGCGCTTACTGGTCGCCGCACCCCGAGCACCCGAAGGCGTACGGGGAGGGCGGCGCTCCGGGCAGTCTCGGGGCGGCCGAGGGCAAGGCCGCGTTCGACGCGCTGCTGAACACCCGGTTCGACCTGGATCAGCCGGGCGCCGACGGCTGGACGGGCGGGGAGACCTCGCCGTACGGCCCGGTGCTCGGCGTCGAGTATCCGCACGCCGACCTGGACGTCCTGCTCCCGGCGATGAAGGCCGGCACGGCCGACTGGCGGGCGGCGGGGCCCGAGACCCGGGCCCTGGTCTGTCTGGAGATCCTGGCGCGGATCAGCGCCCGCACCCATGAGCTGGCCCACGCCGTGATGCACACCAGCGGCCAGGCTTTCATGATGGCGTTCCAGGCGGGCGGCCCGCACGCGCAGGACCGTGGCCTGGAGGCCGTGGCGTACGCCTATCAGGAGCAGGTCCGCACGCCGGGGACCGCCGACTGGTCCAAGCCGCAGGGCAAGCGCGATCCGCTGAAGCTGACGAAGTCGTTCACCACGTCCGGGCGCGGGATCTCGCTGCTCATCGGCTGCAACACCTTCCCCACGTGGAACGGCTATCCGGGCCTGTTCGCCTCGCTCGCCACGGGCAACCCGGTGCTGGTGAAGCCGCACCCCCGGGCCGTGCTGCCGCTCGCGCTCACCGTCAGGATCGCCCGTGAGGTGCTGGCCGAGGCGGGCTTCGACGCCAACCTGGTGGCGCTCGCCGTCGAGCGGCCCGGTGAGGGCATCGCCAAGACCCTCGCGGTCCGCCCCGAGGTCAAGATCATCGACTACACGGGCTCCACCGCCTTCGGCGACTGGCTGGAGGCCAACGCCCGCCAGGCACAGGTCTACACGGAGAAGGCCGGCGTCAACACGATCGTCGTCGACTCCACCGACGACTACCGGGGCATGCTCGCCAACCTGGCGTTCTCCTTCTCGCTCTACAGCGGCCAGATGTGCACCACCCCGCAGAACCTGCTGATCCCCCGGGACGGCATCGCCACGGACGCCGGTCCCAAGTCCTACGACGAAGTGGTCGCCGACATCGCGGCGGCCGTCGACGGGCTCCTCGGCGACGACGCCCGCGCGGCCGCCCTGCTCGGCGCTCTGGTCAACCCGGACGTCAGGGCCCGGGTGGAGGCCGCCGGTGAGCTGGGCGAGGTGGCTCTCCCCTCGCGTGCGGTCGTCAACGCCGAATTCCCCGACGCCGTCGTCCGTACGCCGGTCGTCGTCAAGCTCGACGGCACGAAGACCGACGACGACGCGGCGTACCTCTCGGAGTGCTTCGGTCCGGTCTCCTTCGCCGTCGCCGTCGAGTCGACGCCCGCCGCCCTGGAGCTGCTGCGCCGCACGATCCGCGACAAGGGCGCGATGACGGTCGGCGCGTACACCACCTCCGCCGAGGTGGAGCGGGCGATCGAGGACGTCTGCCTGGACGAGTCGGCCCAGCTCTCGCTGAACCTGACCGGCGGGGTCTACGTCAACCAGACGGCGGCCTTCTCCGACTTCCACGGCTCGGGCGGCAACCCGGCGGCGAACGCGACCCTGTGCGACGCGGCCTTCGTCGCCAACCGCTTCCGCGTACTGGAGGTGCGCCGCCAGGCTTAGAGGGTGTCCCGGGGGTCGGGGACGTCGGCGTGGCGCTGCACCCACGCGTGCATCGCGATCGCCGCGGCGGCCCCGGCGTTGATGGACCGGGTCGAGCCGAACTGCGCGATCGAGCACACCATCGAGGCGTGCTCGCGCGCCTCCTCGGTCAGGCCCGGCCCCTCCTGCCCGAACAGCAGCACACAGCGGCGCGGCAGCTCGGTCCGCTCCAGCGGTACGGCGCCGGGGAGGTTGTCGATCCCGATGATCGGCAGCCCCTCGGCCGCCGCCCACGCGGTCAGGTCCGCCGTGTCGGGGTGGTGGCGCACATGCTGGTAGCGGTCGGTGACCATGGCGCCGCGCCGGTTCCAGCGCCGCCGGCCCACGATGTGGATCTCCTTGGCGAGGAAGGCGTTGGCGGTCCGCACGACCGAGCCGATGTTGAAGTCGTGGCCCCAGTTCTCCACGGCCACATGGAAGTCGTGCCGCCGCAGATCGAGGTCGGCGACGATCGCCTCCCGCGTCCAGTAGCGGTAGGCGTCGCCGACGTTGCGCCGGTCGCCGTGGGCCAGCAGCTCGGGGTCGTAACGCTCGCCCTCGGGCCACGGCAGCGGGTGCGGCCCGACGCCGATGCCCTGGCCGTAGCCGTCGTCGTACTGGTCGGGCTCGGCCGGGACGGGGTCCAGGGGCGGGGGCTCCGGCGAAGCGGGCTCTGGGGTGCTGCCGGTCCTGCCGGTCTCGCTGCTCACCCGACGAGCGTATGGCCCCCGCCGCCGCCGTGCGGCGGGGCCTCCCCCGTACCGCCATGAGCGCCGTCCCCCGGCCGGTCCCGGTCGTGCGCCGGCCGCGCGCCGGGCACGCCCTTCACCTCAGGCCCCTGCCGGAACCGGGAGCCGAAGGGCAGCCACGCCGACAGCCGCTGCCTGCCCCACACGGCCCGGCCGCCCAGCCACATGAGGAAGGCCGTCGGCAGGAACACCGCGTCCGCCGCGATCATCGCCATCGAGAAGAACGGCAGTCCCAGCAACAGCGCGATCCCGGCGTGCTCGCCGATCATGATGACCAGCAGGACGTTCTTGAGCCGCCGGTTGAACAGGGTGAACGGGAACGCGACCTGGACGACGACCGTCGCGTACGTCAGCACCATCACCATCAGCCCGCTGGAGGCGAGCACGTCCGACAGGGCGGGCCACGGGGTGAAGTAGTCGAGCTTGAGCGGGTAGTAGAGCGCGGTGCCGTCCTGCCAGCGCGAGCCCTGGATCTTGTACCAGCCGGCGGTCGCGTAGATCAGGCAGACCTCGACCATGATCACGACGAGCGTGGCGTTGTGGACGAGATTGGCCAGCACGTCGAGCAGGGCGCGCGGCTGCCCGGCCGGCGCGTAGCGGTTCGCGGCCCACCAGGCGGCGACGGAGAGCCAGAGCAGCCACAGCAGGACGCGCAGCCACCAGGTCCCGCCGAGCCCGTCCATCACGGTGGCGACGATCAGGACCGGGCCGAGCATCGCCCACAGCACCGGCCCCACGGCGTCCCGCCGGGGCGGCAACCCCTCGGCGGCCCGCTCGGCCTCCCGGGCCTCGCGCCGCGCGTCCAACGACCAGACCTGGGCACAGCGCGTCAGCACCAGGTAGATCGCCATCAGGTGGATGACGTTGTCGCCGCCGTCGCCCATGAAAACGCTGCGGTTCTGTACGGAGAGCACGCCGACCATGAAGAGGACCGACATCGTCCGGGTGCGCCACCCCAGGAGCAGGGCGGCGGCGGACAGCAGGGTGAGCGCGTACACCGCCTCGAACCAGAGGGTGCTGTCCGACCAGAGGAGGACGGAGAATGCCTCGTTCCCGGCCGTGAGCTGACGGGCCAGGTCCCAGTGCCACGGGCTGTCGGGGCCGTACAGCTCATGGCGGTGCGGCAGCTCGCGCAGCAGGAAGAACAGGTAGGTGGCGGCGAAACCGACCCGGATGACGGCGCTCTGGTACGGGCCGAGGGCCGATGCGGTGATGCGCTGGAGGGCGCGGGCCAGGGCGTTGCCGGCCCTGCCGATCCGGTCGGGGGCGGCGGACCGGGAACCGGGGGCGCGGCCGGGCTGGAGAGGGGGGCCGGGCGTCTCGGGGGGCGGGGTGGCGGTCACTTGCCCGCCTCCTCGTCGCGCGCCGCGTCACGTGGCGCGTCACTTCGTGCGGGGAGGTCGTCGGGTGTCACGGTCCACCAGGGCAGTACGCGGTAGTTCGGGCCGGTGCCGGCCTTCTCGTTGGACCACGGGGGCGGGGCGATCAGGCTGGAGGCCGACCTCATCTGGATCCGTTCGACCGTGCCGCCCAGGTCGCGCTCGCCGAGCCGCAGCATCGCGATGCGCCGGATGTAGCGCTCGGAGAGCTCGCCGCGCAGGCCGTTGGGCTTGTTCCGGTCGTCGTGGGAGTTCAGGTAGAAGTCCCAGCCGCGGCGGAGTTCGTTCTGGTTCACATGGCTGGGGAAGGGGTTGCCGCGTATCGCTTCGCCGTCCTCGCGGGAGAGGCTGATCCAGGAGGTGGTGCGGCGTCCATCGGCTCCGGCCACCTCGGCCCGGACCTGGACGGCGATGTTCTGCTGGAGCGGGTTGGGGGCGAAGAGCTTCCAGTTCTGCTCGAACTCCGGGTATATCCAGTCGTCGATCGTCTTGCCGTGCTGCTTGGTCAGCGTGTTGGACGGGGCGACGTGCAGAAAGACCATGGCCACCTGTGCGCAGGCCAGCAGGCCGATGAGGGAGAGGGCCAGGGCGGCGACGACCTGATATCCGAACGAGAGCCCGGCTATGCCCGCGCCCGTTCCGGAAAGCCCCCCGCTGGAGCCCTCGCCGTGGTCCGAATCCATCCCGCCCCGATCACCGTCGATCACCACTGAGTTATCCACAGGGTTGACACCCTACGGGCCGCCGACCGACCATTGAAGTCAATGAACCGAACGATCGGTCGGTAGGGAGTCCGGGATGGCGGCAGTGACTGCGGACCAGAAGACGCAGAGCACCTCAGGCACGGCGGACGCGGCGGCGAGCGGGACCGCGGACACGGCGGCCGCGGCCCGCATCGCGGCCTTCGACGCGGCGGTGGCGGCCGACGAGCGCATCGAGCCGCGGGACTGGATGCCCGAGGCGTATCGCGCCACGCTGGTCCGCCAGATGGCCCAGCACGCCCACTCGGAAATCATCGGCATGCAGCCCGAGGCCAACTGGATCACCCGCGCGCCCTCGCTGCGCCGCAAGGCGATCCTGATGGCGAAGGTGCAGGACGAGGCCGGGCACGGCCTGTATCTCTACAGCGCGGCCGAGACGCTGGGCACCAGCCGGGAGGAGCTGCTCGACAAGCTCCACGCCGGCCGCCAGCGCTATTCGTCGATCTTCAACTACCCCACCCTGACCTGGGCCGACGTCGGCGCGATCGGCTGGCTGGTGGACGGAGCGGCCATTACGAACCAGGTGCCGCTCTGCCGCTGCTCCTACGGCCCCTACGCCCGCGCGATGGTCCGCATCTGCAAGGAGGAGTCCTTCCACCAGCGCCAGGGGTACGAGCTGCTCCTCGCCCTCAGCCGCGGCACCGAGGCCCAGCACGCGATGGCCCAGGACGCGGTGGACCGCTGGTGGTGGCCGTCCCTGATGATGTTCGGCCCGCCCGACGACGCGTCGGCCCACTCCGAGCAGTCGATGGCCTGGAAGATCAAGCGGCACTCCAACGACGAGCTGCGGCAGCGGTTCGTGGACATCTGCGTGCCCCAGGCCGAGGCGCTGGGCCTCACCCTGCCGGACCCCGACATCCGGTGGAACGAGGAGCGCGGACAGCACGACTTCGGCGCGATCGACTGGACGGAGTTCCAGGAGGTCCTCAAGGGCAACGGCCCGTGCAACGAACAGCGGATCACCCAGCGGCGCAGGGCCCATGAGGAGGGCGCCTGGGTCCGGGACGCGGCCGCCGCGTACGCCGCCAAGCACGCGGCCCCCTCCGCACAGCAGGCCCGGCCCGCACAGCCGGCACAGCACACACCGCAGGCACACCGGGAACAGCACGTGGAGGAGACGGCATGAGCAGCTCGACCGACTGGCCGCTGTGGGAGGTGTTCGTGCGCTCGCGACGCGGGCTGTCCCACACCCACGCGGGCAGCCTCCACGCCCCCGACGCCGAGATGGCCCTGCGCAACGCCCGCGATCTCTACACCCGCCGCTCCGAAGGCGTCTCGATCTGGGTCGTCCCGTCCACCGCGATCACCGCCTCCTCCCCCGACGAGAAGGACTCCTTCTTCGAACCGGCCGGGGACAAGCCCTACCGCCACCCCACCTTCTACGAGATCCCCGAAGGGGTGAAGCACCTGTGAGCGCGGCCCTCGCCCTCGGCGACGACGCGCTGGTGCTCTCGCACCGGCTGGGGGAGTGGGCGGGCCACGCCCCCGTCCTGGAGGAGGAGGTGGCGCTCGCCAACATCGCCCTGGACCTGCTCGGACAGGCGCGGGTGCTGCTCTCCCTCGTGGGCGACGAGGACGAGCTGGCCTACCTCCGCGAGGAGCGGGCCTTTTGCAACCTCCAGCTGGTCGAGCAGCCGAACGGGGACTTCGCCCACACCATCGCCCGGCAGCTCTACTTCTCGGTCTACCAGCACCTGCTGTACGAGCGGCTGGCGGCCGGGGGCGGCGAGTTCGCGGACCTCGCGGCGAAGGCCGTCAAGGAGGTCGCCTACCACCGCGACCACGCCGAGCAGTGGGTCCTGCGGCTCGGTGACGGCACCGCCGAGAGCCATGACCGTATGCAGGCCGGCCTGGAGGCGCTCTGGCGCTTCACCGGTGAGATGTTCCAGCCGGTCGAGGGGCTGGACGCCACGGGTGCCGGCGTCGATGGGCAGGAGCTGGAGCAGGCATGGCTGGCCGCCGTCACCGGCACCGTCGAGCGGGCCACGCTGACGCTCCCGACCGGCTCCCGGACCGGGGCCTGGGCGGCGGGCGCGGGCCGTCAGGGCCTGCACACCGAGCCGTTCGGCCGGATGCTCGCCGAGATGCAGCACCTGCACCGGAGCCACCCGGGGGCGTCATGGTGACCGACACCCCGCTGGAGGCGGAGCTGCGCAGCCTCGCCGGTTCCGTCCCCGACCCCGAGCTCCCCGTGCTGACCCTGGCCGAGCTCGGCGTCCTGCGGGGCGTGCGGGTGGAGGGGCCGGGCCGGGTGACCGTGCGGCTCACCCCGACGTACACCGGCTGTCCGGCGATCGAGGCCATGTCCGCCGACATCGAGCGGGTGCTGCACGACCACGGCGTTCCGGAGGTCTCCGTGGTCACGGTCCTGGCCCCGGCCTGGTCGACGGACGACATCAGCGCGGAGGGACGCCGCAAGCTGGCCGAGTTCGGCATAGCGCCCCCGCGCGCCCACAGCGCCGACGGCGGTCCCGTCCCCCTGACACTCTCGGTGCGCTGCCCGCACTGCGGCTCCACGGACACGGAGCTGCTCAGCCGGTTCTCCTCCACGGCGTGCAAGGCCCTGCGCCGCTGCGTCGCCTGCCGTGAACCGTTCGACCATTTCAAGGAGTTGTAGATGTTCCATCCGCTCCGGGTCAGCGCGATCGAACGGATCACGGACGATGCGGTCGCCGTGACCTTCGCCGTTCCGGCCGAGCTGCACGAGACCTTCCGCCACACCCCCGGCCAGCATCTGAACGTGCGCTACAGCGTGGACGGCAAGGAGGTCCGGCGTTCGTACTCGATCTGCGCGCCGGCCGCCGAGCGTCCCGCCGAGCCGGTGGTGCGGGTCGGGATCCGCGGCGTCGAGGGCGGGGCCTTCTCCACCTATGCCCTGAAGGAGCTGGCTGTCGGGGACCGGGTGGAGGCCATGCCCCCGATGGGCCGCTTCGTACTGAAGCCGCGCCCCGGCCTGTTCGCGGCGGTGGTCGGCGGCAGCGGCATCACGCCGGTGCTGTCGATGGCGGCCACACTCCTGGCGCGGGAGGACGAGGCGCGGTTCTGCCTGATCCGGAGCGACCGCACGGCCGCCTCGACGATGTTCCTGGACGAGGTGGCCGACCTCAAGGACCGGTATCCGGACCGCTTCCAGCTGGTCACCGCGCTCTCCCGGGAGGAGCAGTCGGCCGGGCTCCCCTCCGGGCGGCTGGACGCCGACCGGCTCACCGCCCTGCTGCCCGCGGTGCTCCCGGTGCCGGACGTGGACGGCTGGTTCCTGTGCGGGCCGCTGGGTCTCGTACGGGGGACGGAGAGCGCACTGCGCTCCCTCGGCGTCGACCGCTCCCGGGTCCACCAGGAGATCTTCCACGTCGACGACGGCCCGTCCGACGTCACGGTGGTCAAGGTCGCCGCGCCCTCCGACGCCACGCTGACGGCCACCCTGCACGGCCGCTCGGGCAGTTGGCCGGTCAAGGACGCGGAATCGCTGCTGGAGACCGTGCTGCGGAGCCGGTCGGACGCTCCGTACGCCTGCAAGGGCGGGGTGTGCGGGACGTGCCGGGCGTTCCTCGTCTCGGGGGAGGTCCGGATGGACCGGAACTTCGCGCTGGAACCGGACGAGACGGAAGCGGGCTTCGTGCTGGCCTGCCAGTCGCATCCGCTGACCCCGGAGGTGGAACTCGACTTCGACCGCTGACGCTGTTCCCCTCGCGTCCCCTCCGGCTGACGCCACCCCCTTCCCGCTGACGCTGTCCCTCTGCCCTCCCGCTGTTTCCGCTCCCGTAGAACCTGTTCCCTTCCCGTAGAACCTGTTCCCTTCCCGTAGAACCTGTTCTATCTTGACGGCCCGTCAGGGAGCGTCAACGGGAGGCCGGGACAGTGGACTTCACCTTTACCGAGGAACAGCAGGCAGCCGTGGAGGCGGCCCGGGCGGTCTTCTCCGGCGTCGCGCCCGACAGCGTGCCCAGCCCCGCGCTCACCCGGGGCGCGGTGGCCGAGGACATCGACCGCCGGCTCTGGGGCGAGCTCGCGAGCTCGGACCTGCTCGGCCTCACGCTCGCCGAGGAGCACGGCGGCGCCGGGCTCGACCCGGTGGCTCTCTGCCTGGTCCTGCGCGAGTCGGCCAAGGTCCTGGCCAGGGTCCCGCTGCTGGAGAGCTGCGCGGTCGCGATGGCCGTCGAGCGGTACGGGGAGCGCGCCCTCGCGGCGGAGCTGCTGCCCCGGGCCGCCCGGGGGGAGCTGATCCTGACCGCCGGGGCCAGCGGACGCACCGGCCACGACCCGGCCGAACTCGCCGTCACCGCACGGCCGGAGGGCGAGGGGGAGGGCTCCGCCGGCCCTGCGGGCTGGGTGCTCGACGGAGTTCAGTCGGCGGTTCCCTGGGCCCAGGCGGCCGACTGGATCGCCGTGCCCGCCCACACCGGGGAGGGGCGGGCGGTCCTGGCCCTCGTCCGCCGCGCCCAGGAGGGCGTCACCCTGGCGGACCAGGTCTCCACCAGCGGCGAGCGCCTCGCGGAGGTCAGGCTCGACGCCGTGCGCATCGACGCCCGCGAACTGATCGACGCGGCGGGCGCCTGGGACTGGCTGCGCTCCCTGCTCACCACGGGGGCCTGCGCACTGGCCCTCGGGCTGGGCGAGCGGGTGCTCGCGATGACGGCCGAGTACACCGGCAAGCGCGAGCAGTTCGGGTTTCCCGTCGCCACGTTCCAGGCGGTGGCGGTGCAGGCGGCCGACCGGTACATCGATCTGCGCGCCATGGAGGTGACCCTGTGGCAGGCAGCCTGGCGGATCTCCACCGACGCCGGGGGCCCGTTGCCCGCGGCGGGCGACATCGCCGTGGCGAAGATCTGGGCGTCCGACGGGGTCCGCCGCATCGTGCAGACCGCGCAGCACCTGCACGGCGGTTTCGGCGCGGACACCGACTACCCGCTGCACCGCTTCCATGCCTGGGCGAAGCAGATCGAACTCTCCCTCGGCCCGGCGGCGGCCCATGAGGAGGCACTGGGCGACCTGCTGGCCGCCCACCCGCTCGCCTGACCGCAGGGGGCGCTCAGGCCCTCGGACCGGGGGCGCCTCAGAGGACGAAGGCCGACGCCCCGTCGTCCGTGACCATGGGGCGTCCGGCGCCGTCCCAGGCGAGCATGCCGCCGTCGATGTTCACGGCGTCGATCCCCTGCTGGACCAGATACTGCGTGACCTGGGCGGACCGGCCGCCGACCCGGCACATCACATGCACGCGCCGCCCGTCCCCGGCGGCTTCGGTCAGCTCGCCGAACCGGCCCACGAAGTCGCTCATCGGGATGTGCAGCGCACCCTCTACATGCCCGGCCGCCCACTCGTCGTTCTCCCGGACGTCCAGGACCAGGCCGTCCGAGGGCACCTCGGCGACGTCCACCGAGGGCAGCGGGGCGAAATTCATGGTCATGCCTTCTCTCGTAACGTACGCGGCCGGGGGTGTCCGGCCCTGATCCGCCGGGCACCCCCCAAGTCACCGGGAACGCTACTGCACCATTTCCGCGAGCTCGGCCTCACGCCGGGAGACCTCGCCCAGCAGCTGCTCCCCGATGTCCTCCAGCAACTGGTCCGGGTCGTCCGGAGCCATCCGCAGCATCGAGCCGATCGCGCTCTCCTCCAGCTCCTTGGCGAGCACCGTCAGCAGTTCCTTGCGCCTGCTGAGCCACTCGAGACGGGCGTAAAGCTCCTCGCTCTCGCTCAGCGGGGTCAGCGGCAGGGCCGGACCCGCCGCCCACTCCGCGGCGAGCTCCTTGAGCAGGTCGACGTCACCGCGCCCGTAGGCGGCGTTCACGCGGGTGATGAACTCGTCGCGGCGCTCCCGCTCCGGCTCGTCCTGAGCGAGGTCCGGGTGGGCCTTGCGGGCGAGCTCGCGGTAGAGCTTGCGGGCCTCCTCGCTCGGCCTGACCCGCTTCGGCGGCCGCACCGGCTGCTCGGTGAGCATCGCCGTCGCCTCGGGGGACAGCCCGTCCGCGTCCATCCAGTCGTGGAAGAGCTCGTCGACCCCCGGCATCGGCATGACGACGGCCCGCGCCTCCTTGGCCTTGCGCGCGTCCTCGGGGTCACCGGTCCTGGCGGCCCGCGCCTCGGCGATCAGCGCGTCCAGCTCGTCGAGCCGCGCGTACATCGGGCCGAGCTTCTGGTGGTGCAGCCGGGAGAAGTTCTCGACCTCCACCCGGAAGGTCTCCACCGCGATCTCGAACTCGATCAACGCCTGCTCGGCGGCCTGCACGGCCCTGGCCAGCCGGGCCTCGGGGCGCGGCGCGGCCTCCTGCGGGTCGTCGCCCTGCCCGGCCGGGGCCCCCTGGGCCTCATGGCCTTCCGGGACCCCCTGGGCCTCCCGGTCGTCCCCGGCCCGCTGGTCGCCCCGGGCCTCCCGGTCGTCCTCCGCGACCGGGGCCCCCTGCGCTTCCGGTGCGGGCTGCGGGTCGTCGGGCCGGTCGTTGTCCTGCCGGTCATCATCGTTCCGGGTGGTCGGCACCCCGGCGGCTTCGTGGGTCACCCGTCCAGCGTATGGCCATGGCCGCCCACCCCCTACCGCGCGGCCGGGGTCCCGCACCGAACGAATCAGCCGGCTCGTCCCCCGGCCACCCCCTCGCGGCCCCGTCAGATGCCGCGCTCGGCGGCTATCCGACCCGCCTTGATCGCCCGCTCCAGCTCCGCGTGGTCCGCCTCCGTACGGTCGGCGTACGTCACGGCGAAGTCGGCCACCGCCTCGTCGAGCTCGTCGTTCTTGCCGCAGTAGCCCGCGAGCAGACGGGGGTCGGCGCTGTGGGAGTGCGCACGGGCCAGCAGCGCGCCGGTCATCCTGCCGTAGTCGTCGACCTGGTCGGCGGTGAGCGCGGCGGGGTCCACGCTGCCCTTGCGGTTCCTGAACTGGCGTACCTGGTACGGCCTGCCGTCCACGTCCGTCCAGCCGAGCAGGATGTCGCTGACGACCTGCATCCTCTTCTGGCCGAGCACCACCCGGCGGCCCTCGTGGGCCGCCTCCGGCACCTCGAAGCCGGCCGCCGGCAGATAGGGCGCCAGCGCCGACCGACGGGCCTCCTTGACCTGGAGGACCAGCGGCTCCCCGCGGTGGTCGAGCAGCAGCACCACATACGACCGGGTCCCGACGCTGCCGGTGCCGACCACCCGGAACGCCACGTCGTGGATCGCGTACCGGGCGAGCAGCGGCGCCCGGTCCTCGGAGACCGTGGAGAGATATCCGCCGAGCCCGGCCGCCACCGCCGCGGCCTCCGCGTCCGGCACACGGCGCAGCACGGGCGGGGCGTCGACGAAGCGCCGGTAGCCGTCCGGGCAGTCCTCCGTGGACCGGGCGGCGAACCGGGCGCTGGTGTTCCGGCGGGCCTTCTCCGAGACCCGCTCCAGGGTCCCGGCCAGATCGCGCGCGTCCGTGTACGAGACGAGCTCCTCGTCCGCGATGGCGTTCCAGGCGTCGAGCGCGGGCATGCGCGCCAGCAGCCGCATCGTGCGCCGGTAGGCGCCGACCGTGTCGAAGGCGCCCTTGCGGCAGGTCTCCTCGTCGGCCCCGGCGGCCCGGCCGGCCAGCACCAGCGAGGTGGCCAGCCGCTTGAGGTCCCACTCCCAGGGGCCGAAGACGGTCTCGTCGAAGTCGTTGAGATCGATGACCAGGTTGCCCCGGGCATCGCCGTAGAGGCCGAAGTTGGCCGCGTGGGCGTCACCGCAGAGCTGTGCGCCCACCCCGGTGACCGGGGTGCCCATCAGGTCGTGGGCCATCAACCCGGCCGCACCGCGCAGGAAGGCGAACGGGGAGGCGGCCATCCGCCCCACCCGGATCGGCGTCAGTCCCGGCACCCGGCCCCGGTTCGACTCCTCGACGGCCCGCACCGCGTCCGGGCGGTCCGCCGGCAGGACCAGGTCACTGTGCGAGGAACGCGGAACCCGGCCGCGAAGCGCCTTGCCCGCGGCCTTCGGCGAACTCGGGGCGCTCACCGGACCCGCTGAACTCGACGAACCCGCCGAGCCCGACGAATCCGGTGTACGGGACGAGCTCGACGAACCCGTCTCCACGCGCCGGGCGAACCCGGGCACCACCGGGATCCGAGCGACCGCCCTCGCGGCCCGCTCCTGCGGAACCGTCCCCCCACCAGCGCCCATGCCCTCGATCTCGCCCATGGAGCGTCACCCCCCACCTTCGTCAGCCCGCCGGCCGGCCCGGTCGTCCGTGCCGGTCGGCAGCGCCGTCCACCAGCGACCGAGCACGACCGTACCGCCGTTCCCCGTCAGCCGCCCGCCCCTGTGGACAACCGGCGGGAGAGCCTCTGGGACAAGGGCCGAGCGCCGCCACGGGGGCGGGCGGCGCGCCGTCAGCAGCGCGAGCCGGATTCCGGGTCCGTCAGATACGTGTCCGCCCACTGGCCGAGCTCCTTGAGCGCGGGCCCCATCGCGGTGCCGGCCTCGGTGAGGCGGTAGGCGACGCGCAGCGGCGGCCCTTCGTCGACCTCACGGAGCACCAGGCCGGCCGCTCCGAGTTCGGTCAGCCGGTCCGAGAGCATCCGCTCGCTGATGCCGGGGATCGCGCGGCGCAACTCCGCGAAGTAGACCGGCTGTTGCATCAGCACCGAGACGATCGGGCCGGTCCAGCGCTTGCCGAACAACTCGAAGACGCGGCTGATCCCCACATCGACCCGCCGACAGGTCTGCTCGCTGTGATCCGCCATGCCCCCAGAGTACTGCGCCGCCATGAGTCGCTTATGAAAAGTAAGGGACTATGCTATTAGTAGTTACGCACGGAAAAGCTCGGCGTAGGCGTCACTCGCCGACCCACCCCTTCGTTCTCTGTGGAGATCCCCATGGCCACGCTTCTGCACCTCGACTCCGCCGTACTCCCCCAGGGCTCCGCGTCCCGCGACGTCACCGCCGCGTTCGTCCAGGCGTGGCTGGAGCAGCACCCGGACGGCACCGTCGTCCACCGCGACCTCGCCGCCGCCCCGGTGCCCCACCTGGACGCGGCCGCGGTGGCCGCGGGGGCCGATGACCCGCTGCGCCGGGAGCTGGCCGAAGAACTGGCCGGGGCGGACGCCGTCCTGATCGGCGCACCGATGTACAACTTCACGATCCCCTCCACCCTCAAGGCATGGCTGGACCAGGTGATCGTCGTCGGGCACAACACCGAGCCCGGCTCCCCCGTCGCCGGCACTCCGGTGACCGTCGTCGCGAGCCGTGGCGGCTCGTACGCCCCGGGCACCCCCCGTGAGAGCTTCGAGTTTGTCCAGAATTACCTGGAGAAGCTGCTCACGACCATGTTCGCCGCCGAGGTCGACTTCATCGTTCCGGAACTGACCCTCGCCCACTCGCAGCCCTCGATGGCCGAGCTGGTGCCGCTCGCCGAAGCCTCCCGCGCCAAGGCGTTCGACGACGCCAGGGAGAAGGCCAAGGCCCTCGCCACCCGCCTCGCCGCCTGACCCCAGCCAGCAGGACGGAACAGAGCGCGTCGGCGAACGACAAAGGGCCGCGGAACTCCTTCGAGCTCCGCGGCCCCGCTATGTCTGAACCCCACTACACCTGAACCGGACCACACCTGAACCGGTCTGCATCTGAACCCGGGCTACGCCTGAACCGGACGTTTCACGTGAAACAAAACACTCCGCCGATACGCGGCCCGGCGGATCGGACGCCCGGACAACGGGTCAGCCCCGCCCCCCGACCGCCACCCCAGCACCGGCACCGGCGGCCGCCCCCGCCCCAGCAGGTTCGTCGGCGGCCTCACCGGCAGCCTGGTCCGCCCCCGTACCGCGCCCGGCTCCTCCACCGCGCGTACCGGCTCCACCGCTTCGCGGACCGGCCCCGGCGGCCGACCCCCGGGCCGACTCAGCCGCCGTGGCGGCCTCCCTGGCCTCGCGCTCGGCCTGCTCCGCCTTCTCGCGCGCCTGGGCCGCGAGGTCCACCCGGCCCTCCGGTTTGATGTGGGCGATGACACCGGGGTGAGCGATCGACGGAAGAAGATGCCGCCACATCTCGGCCACCTGGTCCCGCAGATCGGCGCGGCCGGAGTCCGCTTCGGATATCAGCTGGATACCGGTGAACGAGGCGACGATGATCTTGGCCGACACCATCGGGTCGATCTGGGGGAGCACCTCGCCCCGCTCCTTGCCCAGCTCCAGCATCCGGGCCGTCGCGTCGATCCACTCGCCCCAGGGGTGCGGCCCACCGAGGAAGACCCCTTCGATGGAGAGGCGGGTCCCGGCGCGCGCCATCGCGTTGTGGCGCAGGGCGAAGGCGAACTGCTGGCCGCCGTCCACCAGCGACTGGAGCGGCGATCCGTCCTGGGCGAACTCGACCGTGGAGGTCTGCTCGTCCATGATCGCCTGGGCGATGGCCTCCTTGGACGCGAAGTGGAAGTACAGCGCCCCCTTGGTGACCTTGGCGCGGCGCAGGATCTCCGAGATGGCGGCGCGCTCGTAGCCGTAGTCGTCGAAGACGCTCGCCGCGGCATCCACGATCGACCGCCACGTCTGCACCGCGCGAGCCTGCTTCGCCATTTCCTGCCTCCGGGACGTTCTGTGCGCTCAGCCCTTCACTGCCGAGCAGCCGTCAATCCAGCCTCTGCGGTCAGCGTATGCATGCACGCGGCCCCGCCGACGATCGGTCTGTCCGGAAACCGCTCCGTCGACTGCCCCGGCGGGGTTCCGCAGCCCGCCGGAAGCACCGGCGGGACCACGCCGACCGCGCTGCCTGTTTACCCCGTACAGCCTTCAACAACACGGGGCGACCACAACCTGGACCGCCCCCGGCGAGGGGCGCGCACCACACGGGACGCCCCGGCGAGGGGCGGCGGAAGGGCGTCGACAGCCCCCGAAGAACGACGTGAAACAACGAAGAACCCCCGCTCCGGATCTCTCCGGAGCGGGGGTTCTGTCGAACCAACCCGACAGTCAAGGACTGTCTGTTGTGCGCGAGGGGGGATTTGAACCCCCACGTCCCTAAGGACACTGGCACCTGAAGCCAGCGCGTCTGCCGTTCCGCCACTCGCGCAAGAGTGGTGCTTCCGGGCTCCCTCACCGTGTGGTGCGAGCGCCTGGCGACATCCGGAAGATTAGCACGCTGGACAGGGTGGATTCACATCCGTTGTTTCGCCGATCCCAGGGCGGGAAACGGGAACGCGGAGCCATCGCCCCCACTCCTTCAGAGAGCACCGCGTGTGCGGGACACTGTGAGGAGGCCACCTCTACGATCCGTGTGAGGGGTGACACTCATCCACAGGGCAGAGAAGGGGAACCAGCCGATTTCCCGACGCGTGGATACGATCAGTAAGCAGTACAGGGACGATGACACCGGAGGAGGTGCCCCATGGGGGTCATGAAGCGTTTCGAGCAGCGTCTCGAAGGGCTGGTCAACGGCACCTTCGCCAAGGTCTTCAAGTCCGAGGTGCAGCCGGTCGAGATCGCGGGCGCCCTCCAGCGGGAGTGCGACAACAACGCGACGATCTGGAACCGCGAGCGGACCGTCGTCCCCAACGACTTCATCGTCGAGCTCAGCACGCCCGACTACGAGCGGCTCAGCCCGTACTCGGGCCAGCTGGGCGACGAGCTGTCCGGCCTGGTGCGCGACTACGCCAAGCAGCAGCGCTACACCTTCATGGGGCCGATCAAGGTCCACCTGGAGAAGGCCGACGACCTCGACACCGGTCTCTACCGGGTGCGCAGCCGCACCCTGGCGTCGAGTTCGTCACAGCCGGACCAGCCCGGCCGGCCGGACCAGCACGACCGGCCCCAGCGGCCGGCCCCCGGGCGGCCCGCCGCCCCGCAGGCCCCCGGCGGCTACGGGTACCCCCCGGCCGCCGCTCCGCCGATGCCCGCGGCCCCGCCGCCGGGCGGCGGACGTCCGGCGCCCGGCGCGAGCGACCGGCGCCCGGGCGGGCCCGGCTCCCCGCCGGACGCCCAGGTGCGGCGCTGGATCGAGATCAACGGCACCCGCCATCAGATTTCCCGCCCGACGTTGGTGATGGGACGATCCACCGACGCCGACGTGCGGATCGACGACCCCGGCGTATCGCGCCGGCACTGTGAGATCCGGACCGGAACGCCCTCGACCATCCAGGATCTCGGGTCCACCAACGGCATCGTGGTGGACGGGCAGCACACCACCCGCGCTACGCTCCGCGACGGCTCACGGATCGTCGTGGGCAGCACCACCATCGTTTACCGGCAAGCCGAAGGGTGAAGCGGGGGCAATGTCAGAGCTGACCCTGACGGTCATGCGGCTAGGTTTCCTGGCTGTTCTGTGGCTGTTCGTGATCGTGGCCGTCCAGGTCATCCGCAGCGACCTGTTCGGAACGCGCGTCACGCAGCGCGGCTCACGCCGCACTGCCGCCGACGCGCGCCCGCAACAAGGCCGCCAACAACAACAAGCGGCGCCGCCCCAGCAGCGTCAGCAGCCCGGGCGCCAGCGCCGGGGGGCGCCCACGAAGCTGGTCGTGTCCGAAGGCACCCTCACGGGCACCACGGTCGCGCTCCAGGGCCAGACCATCACGCTGGGCCGGGCCCATGATTCAACGATCGTGCTGGACGACGACTACGCGTCCAGCAGGCATGCCAGGATCTACCCGGACCGTGACGGCCAGTGGATCGTGGAGGATCTCGGGTCCACCAACGGCACGTATCTGGAGCGGACCCGGCTCACCACCCCGACGCCCGTTCCGCTGGGCGCGCCGATCCGTATCGGCAAGACCGTCATCGAGCTGCGGAAGTAGTACGACAATGAGCGAGCGGAGCGAGCGAGCCGCGGCAGCCGGGACGACGGACGCTGCCGGGTTCCCGACCGGAGGGTGGGCAGTGTGGCTCGAGACAGGCTGTACCCCGAGGCGGCGTCGACCGGGCAGGTGCGTATGAGTCTGTCGCTGCGTTTCGCCGCCGGATCGCACAAGGGCATGATCCGGGAGGGCAACGAGGACTCCGGCTACGCCGGGCCGCGCCTCTTGGCCATCGCCGACGGCATGGGCGGCCAGGCGGCCGGTGAGGTCGCCAGCTCCGAGGTGATCTCCACGCTCGTCCAGCTCGACGACGACGTGCCGGGTTCGGACCTGCTGACCTCGCTCGGCACCGCCGTGCAGCAGGCCAACGACCAGCTGCGCGTCATGGTCGAGGAGGACCCCCAGCTGGAGGGCATGGGCACCACGCTCACCGCCCTGCTCTGGACCGGCCAGCGGCTCGGACTGGTGCACGTCGGCGACTCCCGCGCGTATCTGCTGCGCGACGGCGTCCTGACGCAGATCACCCAGGACCACACCTGGGTGCAGCGCCTGGTCGACGAGGGCCGCATCACCGAGGAAGAGGCCACCACCCACCCGCAGCGCTCCCTGCTGATGCGGGCCCTGGGCAGCGGCGACCACGTGGAGCCGGACCTCTCCATCCGCGAGGTCCGCGCCGGCGACCGCTATCTGATCTGCTCGGACGGCCTCTCCGGTGTGGTCTCGCACCAGACGATGGAAGAGACCCTGGCCAGCTACCAGGGCCCGCAGGAGACCATCCAGGAGCTGATCCAGCTCGCCCTGCGCGGCGGCGGCCCCGACAACATCACCTGCATCGTGGCCGACGTCCTGGACGTCGACAACAACGACACCCTGGCCGGCCGGCTCAACGACACCCCGGTCGTCGTGGGCGCGGTCGCGGAGAACCAGGCGGCCCAGCTGAGCGACGGCGGGGCCATGCAGACCCCCGCCGGACGCGCGGCCGGCCTCGGCCGCCCCGTGCCGCCCCCCTCGGGCGGCTTCGGCCCGCCCGGCAGCGGCGACGCGGGGTACGGCCAGATGCCCGACGACTCGTACGACGCGTACAGCGACGACGACCTCGCCAAGCCGCGCGGCGGCCGTAAATGGCTCAAGCGCTCCGTCTTCATCGTGCTGGCACTGGCCGTGATCGGCGGCGGTCTCTACGGCGGCTACCGCTGGACGCAGACCCAGTTCTACGTCGGCGCGCAGAACGAGAACGTCGCGCTGTTCCGGGGCATCAGCCAGGACCTTGCCTGGGTCTCGCTCTCGAAGGTCGAGAAGGACCACCCCGAGATCGAGCTCAAGTACCTGCCGCCGTACCAGCGCAAGCAGGTCGAGGCGACGATCGCCGAGGGCAGCATCGCCGACGCCCGCAAGAAGGTCGAGGAGCTCGCCGTCCAGGCGTCCGCCTGCAAGAAGGACGCGCAGCGCCGCGCGGCCGAGGCCGAGACCAGGGCCCGTACGGACGAGGGCGAGGCCGGCGGCACCGCCGGGGCCCCCGCCGACCGGACTTCCGCCACATCCTCCGCCGCGGGGACCAAGCCGACCACAGCGACTCCCACTCCCGGCCCCAGCCTCTCGGAGGATGAGAAGAAGCTGGTCCCGCAGTGCGGTAAGCAGTAAAGCCGTAGGGGGCCTTCAGCACCATGAGCGTTGTCACCAACACGACCACCATCGGCGCGATCGACGCACCGAGCCGCCGCAACACCGAGCTGGCGCTCGTCGTCTTCGCCGTCGCCATCTCGGTGTTCGCCTACGCCAACGTGGGCCTCGCCCTCAACGGCGAACTGCCCTCGGGCATGCTCGGTTACGGAGCGGGGCTCGCCCTGCTCGGCGGCGTCGCCCACCTCGTGGTGCGCAGGTTCGCCAAGTACGCCGACCCGCTGCTGCTGCCACTGGCCACGCTGCTCAACGGGCTCGGCCTGGCGCTGATCTGGCGCCTCGACCAGTCGGAACGGCTGCTCGCCCACCCCAACTTCGCACCCGCCGCCTCCAAGCAGCTGATCTACTCGGCGCTGGGCGTCGCGCTCTTCGTCGGGGTGCTGCTCCTGCTCAAGGACCACCGCATCCTCCAGCGCTACACCTACATCTCCATGGTGGTCGCGCTCATCCTGCTGATCCTGCCGATGTTCTTCCCGGCCCAGTTCGGCGCGAAGATCTGGATCGTCATCCCGGGCCTCGGCTCCATCCAGCCCGGTGAGTTCGCGAAGATCATCATCGCGATCTTCTTCTCCGGCTATCTGATGGTGAAACGCGACGCCCTGGCCCTGGCCAGCCGCCGCTTCATGGGCATGTACCTGCCCCGCGGTCGGGACCTCGGACCGATCCTGGCCATCTGGGCGATGTCGATCCTGATCCTCGTCTTCGAGACCGACCTCGGCACCTCGCTCCTCTTCTTCGGCATGTTCGTGGTCATGCTCTACGTGGCCACCGAGCGCACCAGCTGGATCGTCTTCGGCCTGACCATGTCGGCCGTGGGCGCGGTCGGGGTGGCCTCCTTCGAGAAGCACGTACAGGACCGCGTCACCGCCTGGCTCGACCCCTTCGCCGGCTGGGGCACGCACCCCGCCAGTGAGCAGATGGCCCAGGTGCTGATGTCCTTCGGCTCCGGCGGCACGCTCGGCACCGGGCTCGGCCAGGGGCACTCCGACCTCATCATGTTCGCGGCCAACACCGACTTCATCCTCGCCACCGTGGGCGAGGAGCTCGGCCTCGCCGGGGTGATGGCCTTCCTCCTCCTCTACGGGCTGATCATCGAGCGCGGCGTCCGCACCGCGCTGGCCGCCCGCGACCCGTTCGGCAAGCTGCTGGCCATCGGCCTCTCCGGCGCGTTCGCGATCCAGGTCTTCGTCGTCGCCGGCGGCGTCATGGGCCTCATCCCGCTCACCGGCATGACGATGCCGTTCCTCGCGGCCGGCGGCTCGTCCGTCATCGCCAACTGGGCGCTGATCGGCATCCTGATCCGCATCAGCGACACCGCCCGCCGTCCCGCACCGGCGCCCGCACCCTCGACCGACGCCGAGATGACGCAGGTGGTCCGTCCGTGAACAAGCCCCTGCGCCGCGTCGCGATCTTCTGCGGCCTCCTCATGCTGGCTCTGCTCCTCCGGGACAACTGGATCCAGTACGTCCGCGCCGACGAGCTCACCAACCGCGCCGAGAACCGCCGTATCCGCATCGAGCGGTACGCCCACGAGCGCGGCAACATCATCGTGGACGGCAAGGCCGTCACCGGGTCCGTCAAAAGCGACGGCAGCGACTTCACGTACAAGCGGGTCTGGAAGGACGGACCCCTCTGGTCCCCCGTGACCGGCTACTCCTCGCAGGCATTCGACTCCTCGCAGCTGGAGAACATCGAGGACGGCATCCTCACCGGCAACGACGACCAGCTCTTCTTCAACCGCACCCTGTCGATGTTCACCGGGGAGAAGAAGCAGGGCGGCAACGTCGTCACCACCCTCAACGGGGCCGCCCAGAAGGCCGCGTTCCAGGGGCTCGGGGACAAGAAGGGCGCCGTCGTCGCCCTGGACCCGGGCAGCGGCGCCATCCTGGCGCTGGCGAGCACACCCTCGTACGACCCCTCGGTCTTCGCCGGCAACTCCGACAAGGACTCCGAGGCCCGGCAGAAGCTGCTGGACGACAAGGACAAGCCGATGCTCAACCGGGCGTTGCGCGAGACCTACCCGCCCGGCTCCACCTTCAAGGTCGTCACCGCCGCCGCCGCCCTGGAGAACGGGCTCTACGACGACATCGACGCCAAGACGAACTCGCCGCTGCCCTGGACGCTGCCGCAGACCGACCTCCCGCTGAAGAACGAGGGGAACATCCCCTGCGAGAACGCCTCGCTGCGCGAAGCCCTGCGCGTCTCGTGCAACAGCGTCTTCGGGAAGGTGAGCGACGACCTCGGCAACAAGAAGATGATCGAGCAGACGGACAAGTTCGGCTTCAACAAGGAAGTCTTCACCCCCGTCCGCGCCGACGCGAGCATCTACCCCGAGGACAACAAGCCGCAGAACGCGATGGCCGGCATCGGCCAGGCGTCGAACCGGACCACCCCGCTCCAGATGGCCATGGTGGCCTCCGCCATCGCCAACGACGGCAAGCTGATGCAGCCCTACATGGTCGCCAAGCGCCAGGCGCCCAACCTGGACGACGTCTACACCCACGAGCCCGAGGAGCTCAGCCGGGCGCTGTCGGGGGAGAACGCCCAGAAGGTCCAGCAGATGATGGAGACCGTCGTCAAGGACGGCACGGGAACCAGGGCACAGATCCCCGGCGTCACAGTGGGCGGCAAGACCGGTACCGCCCAGCACGGTCTGAACAACAGCGAGAAGCCGTACGCCTGGTTCATCTCGTACGCGAAGACCGACGACGGCTCCCCGGTCGCCGTCGCCGTCGTGGTCGAGGACGGCAACGCCAACAGGGACGACATCTCCGGTGGCGGACTGGCCGCCCCGATCGCGCGGGAAGTGATGAAGGCGGTCGTCGACAGCAAGCAGTGAGGCCCGTCACGGCGGCCGTCCGTCCATACCGGACATCGGATACCGGTCGGATATCGGCTGACGGGTGCGGGCCGATCACCAACCGCGTGCCCGGTAGCGTGTGCGCGAACAGCGCACCGCCGGACCACACACACGGGTGCGGTCAGGACTGACGGAGAGGGCTGGAACAGATGGAAGAGCCGCGTCGCCTCGGCGGCCGGTACGAGCTGGGCTCGGTGCTCGGCCGTGGTGGCATGGCCGAGGTCTACCTCGCGCACGACACCCGGCTCGGCCGCACCGTAGCTGTGAAGACGCTCCGGGCCGACCTGGCCCGCGACCCGTCCTTCCAGGCCCGGTTCCGCCGTGAGGCCCAGTCGGCCGCCTCGCTCAACCACCCCGCGATCGTCGCCGTCTACGACACCGGCGAGGACTACGTCGACGGGGTCTCCATCCCGTACATCGTGATGGAGTACGTCGACGGGTCGACCCTGCGGGAGCTCCTGCACTCCGGCCGCCGGCTGCTGCCCGAGCGCACGCTGGAGATGACGATCGGGATCCTCCAGGCCCTGGAGTACTCGCACCGCGCCCAGATCGTCCACCGCGACATCAAGCCGGCCAACGTCATGCTGACGCGCACCGGCCAGGTCAAGGTCATGGACTTCGGCATCGCCCGCGCCATGGGCGACTCCGGCATGACCATGACGCAGACCGCCGCGGTCATCGGCACCGCCCAGTACCTCTCCCCGGAGCAGGCCAAGGGCGAGCAGGTCGACGCGCGCTCCGACCTGTACTCCACGGGCTGTCTGCTGTACGAGCTCCTCGCGGTCCGGCCCCCGTTCGTCGGGGACTCGCCCGTCGCCGTGGCCTACCAGCACGTCCGGGAGGAGCCGCAGCCGCCGAGCAACTTCGACCCCGAGATCACGCCCGAGATGGACGCGATCGTGCTGAAGGCGCTCACCAAGGACCCGGACTACCGCTATCAGTCCGCCGACGAGATGCGGGCCGACATCGAGGCATGCCTCGACGGCCGGCCGGTCGCGGCCGCGGCGGCGATGGGAGCCGTGGGGTACGGGGGTTACGACGGCTACAACCCCGACCAGCCCACCACCGCCCTGCGCCCGACCGACCCGAACAACGCGCAGACCTCGATGCTGCCGCCGATCAACCCGGAGGACGGCGCCTTCGACGACCGCGGGGGCCGCCGGCGCCAGCAGCAGAAGAAGAGCAACCTGTCGACGATCCTGCTGGTCCTCACGGGCCTCTTCGTGCTCGTCGGCGGGATCCTGATCGCCAACGCCGTGTTCAAGGAGACCGGCGACGACGGCCAGGTCAAGGCTCCGAACCTGGTCGGCTCCACGATCGACGACGCCAAGAAACGCGCCGAGAGGACGGGCGTCGTCCTCAAGGTCGGCGGCGAGGAGCCGTGCGAGAGCCAGGAGAAGGGCAACATCTGCTCGCAGTCCCCCGAGAACGGCACGGCGATGAAGGAGAACGAGACCGTCACGGTCATGGTCTCCTCCGGTGCGCCGAAGATCGAGGTGCCCGACGTCCTGGAGAAGTCCGAGGACGGCGCCCGCAAGGCCCTGGAGGACAAGGGCTTCACGGTCAACGTGACCGCGTCCGAGTCCGAGGAGACCGAGGGCACGGTGATCAAGCAGAGCCCGGACGGCGGCTCCAAGGCGGAGGACGGCTCCGAGGTGACCATCACGGTCGCCAAGAAGGCGACCGAGACCCTGCCCGACATGCGCAACCGCACCTACGAGGCCGCGGAGCAGCAGTTGCGGGGCATCGGGTTCACCGAGATCTCGCGGACCGACGTCGATTCGGACCAGGCCGCGGGCACCGTGGTCGAACAGACCCCGGGGCCCGGCAAGCACGCCAAGGACGTGCAGATCGTCCTCAAGGTCTCCAAGGGACCGCCCGAGCCGCCGGAGCCGGAGAAGACCCAGGTCCCCGCAGTCATGGGCATGACGCTCGGCGAGGCCAAGGCGAAGATCCAGGAAGCGGGTCTGACGGTCGGCAACGTCCAGGGCTCGCAGGAGGACGACGCCAGGGTGATCGCCGTACAGCCGAACGTCGGTGAGACCGTGGACAAGGACTCGGCGGTCAACATGATCGCCACACCGGGCGGCGGCGGCGACCAGGGCGGCGGCCTCTTCGGAGGCCCGTCCGGCAGGTAGCGCGCGACCGGTACGACGCTCGTACGGCGAAGGGCCCCGTCACCATGAAGGTGGTGACGGGGCCCTTCGCCGTACCGGCCGCGGAAGCCGGACCGGATCGGGTCGGATCGGTCGGTCGGTCGGTCGGTCTGCGGAAGCGGGACTGATGGATGGGTCCGCGGAAGCCCGACCGAGGATCGGCCTGCGGAAGCCGGACCGATGGAACGGCCTGCGGGAGCTAACTCAGCTCCACCGGCTTCGTACGGTCCTTGTCGACCTTCTCCGTGCGCTCCAGCTCGCCCCAGACGATGTACCGATACTTCGACGTGTAGACCGGCGTGCAGGTCGTCAGCGTGATGTAGCGGCCGGGCTTCTTCACGCCCGACTCCTCCGGGACCGGCTGGATCACGTCGACGTTGAACTTCGAGGTCTCGGGGAGCGTCTTGTAGACCTTGTAGACGTACCAGGTGTCCTTGGTCTCGAAGACGACCGGATCGCCGTTCCTCAGCTTGTGGATGTTGTGGAACTTGGCGCCGTGCCCGTCCCGGTGCGCGGCCAGCGTGAAGTTGCCCTCGTCGTCCCAGGGGAGCGCGGAGGGGACCGGGTCCGTGTAGTAGCCCGCGATGCCGTTGTTCAGGGTCTCGGGATCGGTGCCCTTCTTGACCAGCACCTCGCCGTTCCCCAGGGCGGGCGCGTGCAGGAACCCGATGCCGTCCTTGGTGTCGAGGGCCCCCGGGCCCTGAGCCCACTTGCTGCGGACCGTGTCGCCCTGCCGGTCGGCCTCGCGGTCGGCGAGGACGTTGGTCCACCACAGGGAGTATGCGACGAAGAGCGCGAGCACCAGGCCCGCGGTGATCAGCAGCTCGCCGAAGACGCTGACGGCCGTGGCGATGGGGTGCCGGTTCCGCTGGGGCGGCGGCGCGGACGCGTCGGTCCGCTCGTCGTACCCGGTCCTCGCTACCACCGCACCGCCCCTGTCGTGATGATGTTCAGCCCACGAGCGCCTTGGGCTTTCCCTCGCCGCGCGGCCGTTCGTCGACCATCTTGCCCCAGACGATCAGACGGTAGGTACTCGTGAACTCGGGTGTGCAGGTCGTCAGCGTGATGTACCGGCCCGGCTTCGTGAACCCGGATCCGACCGGGATCGGTTCGATCACCGAGATGTTGGACGGCATGGTCTGCGGCAGGACACTGGTCATCTCGTACGTGTAGTACGCGTCCCTCGTCTCCACCACGATCGGGTCGCCGGGGCTGAGCTTGTTGACGTAGCGGAACGGTTCGCCGTGGGTGTTGCGGTGGCCCGCCACCGCGAAGTTGCCCTGCTTGTCCTCGGGCATCGCCGTCTTGAGCTTGCCCTCGCCGTAGTGGCCGAGCATGCCCCGGTCGAGGACCTTCTCGTTGCTGATGCCCTCGGCGATCGGAACGACGACGTCCAGCTTGGGGATGTGCATGATGGCGAAGCCCTGGCCGGGGGCGAAGGTCCCGGGCTTGCCCGCCCCCTTCGCCCATTCCTCCTGGATCCTGTTCTTCTCCTTGCCGGCGATCTGCTCGGCCCGGACGTTGGTCCACCACAGCTGGTAGGTGACGAACAGCAGCATCAGGACGCCCAGCGAGATGAAGATCTCGCCGACGGCCCGGCTGGCGACCACGGCCGGACTGTCCTTGGCCGCCTTCGCCGCCCGCCGCGCCTCCATCCGGGACAGCGGGGCTGCGGCCCCTCCGGCCCCTCCCGCCGCCTTCGTGGCCCCTCCCGCCGCCTTCGTGGCTCCGGCCGCCGGTGCGGGACGTCGGCCGCGCCCCTTGGCCGCCCTGCGCCGCTCGGCACGCCCTCCGGCGGGCGGCTCGGCCGGGTCGGGCTGCTCAGCCGGACCGGATGGATCAGGTGCGTCGTAGGGTTCCGGCACTATTCGCCGGGTGTCCGTGGTCCGCAGCAACAGCGTCTCGTCGGGAACGGGCCGCGTCGTCACCGTTACAGGAGTCCCAGGAGTTACGGGGCGGGGGCCGGGTCCCGGAACGGGCGCGGGGACGGGCGCTGAGGGCCCCTGGGGGCCGTACCAGTCCCGTTGGTACCCCTCGGGGTCGTACCACTCGCTCGGGGCCTCCTGAGGCCGCTGGAGCCCCCGGTCCGCCCCAGCCGCCTCGGCCGCCCCAGCCACCCCGTCCGGTCCGGCCGGGTCCCCCGGGATGCCGTCGGCCCGGAACCACGGTGAGGCGTGCTGCCCGGGCAGCGGATCGCTGAGCGGGTCCGCCAGCCCGTCCACCGCCGCCACGAACGCGCCGTCCGGCCCGTACGCTCCCCCCGCGTACGGGCCGCCGTCCTGGCCGGCGCCGTCCTCGGGGCGGGGTGCGGTCACGCGACGGCCTTGCCCACCACCGGCGCGAGCCCCGCCGACCGGGCGACGGCTCCTCGGTCGCCGCACTGCTCCAGCCAGTTGGCCAGCATCAGGTGGCCGTACTCCGTGAGCACCGACTCGGGGTGGAACTGCACGCCCTCCACGGCCCGGTCCCGGTGGCGCAGTCCCATGATGATGCCGTCCGCCGTGCGGGCCGTGACCTCCAGCTCCGGTGGCAGCGCGGCCGGTTCGGCGGCGAGCGAGTGGTAGCGGGTCGCGGTGAAGGGGGAGGGCAGCCCGGCGAAGACGCCCTGGCCCTCGTGGTCCACCGGGGAGGTCTTGCCGTGCAGCAGCTCGGGGGCCCGGTCGACGACACCGCCGTACGCGACGGCCATCGACTGCATCCCCAGGCAGACGCCGAAGACCGGGACGCCGGTGTCCGCGCAGTGGCGCACCATCTCGACGCAGACCCCGGCCTGCTCGGGCGTACCGGGGCCGGGCGAGAGCAGGACGCCGTCGAAGCCGTCCTGGGCGTGGGCCGTGGTCACCTCGTCGTTGCGCAGCACCTCGCACTCGGCGCCGAGCTGATAGAGGTACTGGACGAGGTTGAAGACGAAGCTGTCGTAGTTGTCCACGACGAGGATGCGCGCGCTCACTGGCCGGCTCCCGCTCCGCCGGTGCTCTCGCCGTCGACGGTCACATCGCCGAACGGGAGGAGCGGCTCCGCCCAGGGGAAGACGTACTGGAACAGCGCGTAGACGACGGCCAGGAGCAGCACGAGCGCGATGACGCTCCGCACCCATGCGTTGCCCGGCAGATGCCGCCAGATCCAGCCGTACATGCTGACCCCTTCATTCGGTACCCGCACCAGACTAGAGTGCCGCGGCCGGAGAGTGGGTCAGCTGTGGAAAACCTCGGGCCGGCCGCGAAGACGCAGGCCGGCCGGGCGAAGCGGACCGGGCGGCGCGAGCGCGGGTCAGCCGGACAGGGCCGGCGGCCTGCCGTCGCCCACCGGCCGTGTCGCGTCCAGGTGCGCCCAGGCGATCAGCCGGTGGCTGCTGCCCCACTCGGGCTCGCACGTGGTGAGCGTCAGATAGCGGCCGGGCCCCTCGAAGCCGGAGCGACGGGGGACGGGGTCGACGACGGCCGTGTCGGTGGGGACGGTGCGGTACGGCTCCCTCGCGACGCGGTACGTGAACCACGTCGTCCCGTCGTTGACGACCACCGCGTCTCCGGGGCGGAGCCGGGGGAAGTCCTTGAAGGGGTCTCCGTACGTCCGGCGGTGCCCGGCCACCGCGAAGTTCCCCGTGTCCCCCGGGCGGGCGCTCCCGCTGTAGTGGCCGAGGCCCTTCCGCAGGGTGCTGGCCTCGGTGTTCTCCAGGACCGGCCACTCCCAGTCGGCGCCGAAGCGGGGGATGCGCATCGTCGCGAACGGCTTTCCGGCGCGGTACGGGGAGGGGGAGGGGGCCGCGGAGGGTCCGGGCGAGGGGGCGGCGGGCTCCTGGGCCCACCGGCTGTGGAGCGACTCGATCTCCCCCTCGGCCGCTTCGGTGGCCTTGACGCCCGTCCACAGCAGGACGTAGGCGACGAAGAGGACGATCAGGGCGCCGATGGTGATGCACAGTTCGCTGAAGGTCCTGACGATCAGGCGCACCGCTCGCGCTGATCGCGGCGGCGGCCGTACCGACTGTCGTACCGGCACCGGACGGCCTCCCCGGGGATCAGCTCGGGCTCACTCCACAGGCTTCGCGTAGTGGAGGTCCACTGTGCCCGAGTAGCCGGGAAGAGTCACCGCGTCGTCCTCCTCGACTTTCCAGCCCAGCCCGTACGCCTTCACGTACAGCTGGTAGTTCTGGATCGCCGTGGAGTCGTCGAGCGCCTGCTTGAGCCTGCCCCGGTCGCCGACCGCGGTCACCTTGTACGGCGGGGAGTAGACCCGGCCCTGAAGGATCAGCGTGTTGCCGACGCAGCGGACCGCGCTGGTGGAGATCAGCCGCTGGTCCATCACCTGGATCCCGCGGGCCCCTCCCTCCCACAGGGCGTTGACCACGGCCTGGAGGTCCTGCTGGTGGATGACCAGGTCGTTGGGCTGCGGTTCGGGGTAACCGGGGTTGGCGGTGGCGTCGGGGGGCGCGTCGTCGAGGGTCACGCTGACGGCCCCGCCGCTGATCTCCGTGGTGCCCGCCGCCTTCTCCAGGGCCTTCAGCTTGGCGTCCTCGGCCTCGGTGGAGCCGTCGTCGCGCTGGGCGAGCGCGTCGACGTCCGAGCGGGCGGCGGCGACCGAATCGTTCAGCTCGGCGTTGTTCTCGCTGCGCTCCCTGATCAGGTCGGAGAGCTTGAGCAGGGAGGAGTCGCTGCGCAGATTGGTGCCCTTGGCCGTGTTGGCGCTGGTGACGAAGATCAGTCCGGCCAGGGCGAAAACCGCAGCGGTGAGCCCTCGGGCCGCCCACACGGAAGTGTGCCGGACCGGGCTCTTCGGGGAGTCGGCAGAATTGCTCAACGTACCCTTATCTCATCGGGCGCCATGGAAGCACTACGCTAACGGACGCCCGGGGGAGGCGGCATTCCCCCTCGCACCCCGCCCCGGCGCCCGCCACAGATCCCTGCGCGGCCACGCAGCGCATCGACAGGAGAGTCCCTCGTGCCGAAGTCACGTATCCGCAAGAAGGCCGGCTTCACGCCGCCCCCGGCGAAGCAGGCAACGAACATAAAGCTGACCAACCGCAGTTGGGTGGCTCCGGTGATGCTGGCCCTGTTCTTCATCGGGCTGGCCTGGATCGTGCTCTTCTACGTGACCGAGGGCTCCCTGCCGATCGACGCCCTGGGCAACGGGAACATCATCGTCGGCTTCGGCTTCATCGCCGGGGGCTTCGCGGTGTCCACGCAGTGGAAGTAGCGCTCCCCGCGCCGGGCTCTGCCCGTCAAGCCCTGCCCTGAGTTACCCACAGAGTTATCCACAGGCGGGGGAAAAGGTCAGACGATCTGTGGATAACCTCCACTCAGGTTGACGCCGGTGTGACCGCAGCCTCCCTCTCGAGGGAGGCTGCACCCCTTGTGCCCCAGGGAAAAACCCTGTTCAGCGACCAGGGGCACACCTGTTCCCCTTGCCATGCACAAGCACATGCCGTCACTGTGGACAACTGAGGTCTGCCCACGGCCGAGAACTGCGAAGTGGGTCGACCAGGCCGCTCAGGCCGATCAGGTCGATCACGCTCAGGCCGATCGGGTCGGGCTCCGCTGCCTCCGGGCGGGGATGCTCCGCTGCCTCAGGTCAGGGACAGCGTGCGGGCGACGATGATCGCGACGGCCGCCAGCAGAACCAGCGCACAGGTCCCGGCCTGCACAGCTGTACGGCGTTCGCGCGGGGCGTGCACCATGCCGATCGCGATCAGGACGCCCGCGACGAGCCCGCCGACGTGGGCCTCCCAGGCGATACCGCCCATGGTGAAGGTGAAGACAAGGTTCAGTGCCAGCAGGATCAGCACCGGACGCATGTCGTAGTTCATCCGGCGCATCAGCACCGCGGTGGCGCCGAGCAGGCCGAAGATCGCGCCGGACGCCCCCAGCGACGGCTGGTTCGGTGCGGCGATCAGATAGGTCAGGGCGCTGCCCGCGAGGCCGCTCAGCAGATAGAGCGCGAGGTAGCGTATGCGGCCGAGCGCGGCCTCCAGCGGTCCGCCGAGCCACCACAGACCCAGCATGTTGAACCCGATGTGCCACACCTCCTGGTGCAGGAACATCGAGGTCACCAGGCGGTACCACTGCCCCTCCGCGACACCTTCGACCGAGCCCGGCGGCGGCGTCGGGTCCCAGGCACGGCCGAGCAGCATCAGGTCGTCGAGCAGGGAGGCGGGGGCGGCCGCGACCAGGACGAAGACGGCGAGGTTGATCCCCAGCAGGATCTTGGTGATCAGCCGCGGGTCGGCGGCCACGGTCCCGCCCGCCAGCGTGCGGGGCATGCTCGCGGCCGGCGAGTGACCGGTGCCCGAGCCCTGGCGCACGCAGTCGGGGCACTGGAAACCGACGGAGGCGCTGACCATGCACTCGGGGCAGATCGGCCGCTCGCAGCGCGTGCAGCTGATCCCGGTCTCCCGGTCGGGGTGCCGGTAGCAGGTCGGCGCGGCCTCCCCGCCCCCCGGTCCGCTCCGGTCCGCCGGCGGCTGGTGGTCCATCGGTCCTCGGCCCGCCTCTCGGTCTCGTCCCGCGGGGCGGCGCACACACGGCCGCCCCGCTGGTCCGCTATGTAACAGTACGGACGGGCAGGGCGGTTGGTTCCCGGCACTCTCCCGGCGTTCTCCCGGCGTTCTCCCGACGCGCTCGTGCCGCTTCTGCCGCTCATGCCGCATCTGCCGCTCGTGCCGCCTCAGCCGCTCGTGCCGCATCTGTCGCTTCCCGGCGGGAACGGGCGGTCGGCGGGCGGACGGCCCGGGGGCGCGGCGGACCGATTACCGGTCGGCGGCCGGGCGGCGGGCGGTCTCGCGCGTCTCGACGACGACCGACTCGATGACCACGTCCTGGACGGGACGGTCGGTACGCGGGTTGGTCGCGGTGGCCGCGATGGCGTCGACGACCTTGCGGCCCGCCTCGCCGGCGACCTCGCCGAAGATGGTGTGCTTGCCGGTCAGCCAGGCGGTGGGCGAGACCGTCAGAAAGAACTGTGAGCCGTTGGTGCCCGGGCCCGCGTTGGCCATCGCCAGCAGATACGGCTTGGTGAAGGCCAGCTCCGGGTGGAACTCGTCGGCGAACGTGTAGCCCGGGCCGCCGGTGCCATTGCCCAGCGGGTCGCCGCCCTGGATCATGAACCCGCTGATGACCCGGTGGAAGACGGTCCCGTCGTACAGCGGCTTCGTCGTCCTCGCGCCGGTCTCCGGGTTGGTCCACTCACGCTGCCCGGTGGCCAGTTCGACAAAGTTCCTGACCGTCTTGGGCGCGTGGTTCGGCAGGAGCGCGATCTCGATGTCGCCCTGGCTGGTCTTCAAGGTGGCGTAGAGCTGACTGGCCACGATCTGCCTTCCCTCATCCTTCGCTGACGTCCGCCGATCCTCCCACGCAGCGGGAAATGTACGGCCGGATGCCTGGTGAAACGGCGCGTTCGCCGCCGAACCATGGCATTGTCGTCGGCAGACTTCACTTGCACCGTTTTGCCGACTTGTACCGTTTTGACGCACATGGCGATCATGACTCGGATGCCCGTCCCGCATGCCGGTCATGGCCGCGACAGGCATGATTTCGAATTGGGCGGAAAGGCGGAGTACCAACCCGCCACCAAGGAGGAGGATCACGTGTCCCGCATCGACAGCGTGCGCGCCGCAACCGACTCGGCCAAGGACAGTGCGCAGCACGCCGCGGAAGTGGTGGCGCCGTACGCCGACACGGCCAAGGAACAGGCTGCCCACTATGCGCACGAGGCTCGCGCACGGCTCGCGCCCAAGGTGACGAAGGCGGCCAAGCAGGCCCGCGTCCAGTACGAGTCCCATCTCGCGCCCCGTCTCGAACAGGCGCTGACCCACGTGCCGCCGAAGGTCGACGAGGCCGCGCAGCGCGCCGCGTCCTCGACGCGCAAGGCCGCCCGTAGCGCCGCCGAGTACACCGCGCCGCGCGTCGAGCAGGCCAGGGCCGCGGCCCAGCCGGTCGCCGAGCACGCCTCCGCCCGCAGCGCCGCGGCGCTGGCCGCACTGCGGAGCACGGTCACAGCCAAGGAGATCCAGAAGCTTGCCAGGAAGCACGAGCGGCGGGCCAAGGCCGGCCGGGCGACCAAGGGGCTGCTGGTGCTGGGCGTCGTGGCGGGTGGCGCCTATGCCGCCTGGCGCTGGTGGGACAAGCAGGCCAACCCGGACTGGCTGGTCGAGCCGCCCGCCCCCACCGAGGTCGGCGACGAGCGTTCGCCGCTGAGCTCGGTCGACGGCAGCGACCGGACGAACCTCGACCCGGAGGTCGAGGCCAAGCAGGTCGAGGCCGAGTCGGGCGATGGCGACACCCCGGGGGTCGACGGCCGCCCCTGAGGCCGGCCGCCGCTCCCGTACGCACGGGTGGTGAAGAGGCGCCGGGGCGCCGCGGGACGGCATCGGTCCCGCGGCGCCCCGGCGTTTCGGCTGTCCGCGCGCGTCCTCCGGCACCCGTGCCCCGCCCCCGCGGCGGGGACGACGGCGGCTGCCGACCCTCCCCCGAAGGGCGTCGACGGCCGGGTGGCACACTGATCGACGAGGGTCGACGCGAGCGTCGGCCACCGAGCAGGGGGGAAAGCCATGACCGCACCGTGGCCTCGCGCCATCGCCTACGCCGTCGTCGTCACCATGGCCTCGCTGGCGGTCCAGGCGGTCGTGTGCTCCCTCATGCTTCTGCTGTCCGGGGAGCCGGTGCGGTCCGTGGCGGACCTCGTCCTCCTCCCGACGCCGGTCTTCTCCCTCTGCGCGATCGTCGTACTGACGGTGGCCCGGATGGCGCTGTCGGCCCTTCCGCGGTGGCGTACCGCGGCCGTCGACACCGCCCTGTACATGCTGGTGCTCCTGCTCGTCTCCATCGGCTACGCCGCGTACGGCGGGGGGCTCGCCGAAGCGGTGGACTTCGGGTTCGTCATGCTGACCATGGGGATGCTCACCCTCCAACTCCCCGCCGCCCTCGCCGTCTCGGCGCTCGCCCAGCCGCGTCTGGTGGCCGCCCCCGGTTCCGCCGAGCTGTTGCGGCAGCCTCAGCTGCGGTAGCCGGGCGGGGCGTACGGGCTGTCTCGACGACGTACGGGCAGCTTCGACGACGTATGGACTGGTGGACTGTGGGCACGGCCGTGTTCCGTCACGAAAGGTTTCTGCTGTGGTGCGTGTCTCCCGGGCGCGGAAAGCCGCCGTCGCGGTGGCGGTCGGCGCTCTGACCGCCGGTGTGCTGGTGTCGTGCGGGGCGGACTCCCCGGGCGAGGGCGTCGCGTCCGCACCGAACGCGTCGGACCCGGCCTGCGAGAAGGCCGCCGCCCGCTACCCGGACCGCCTCGGCGGCGAGGAGCTGACGTTCACCGACCGGCCCGGGGTGGCGGTCTGGGGCGAGAACGCGATCGTGCTGCGCTGCGGTGTCGAGCTGCCCCTCCCGACCACCGACCCGTGCGCGAACGTCGAGGGCGTGAACTGGGTCTTCCGCGAGGAGCGCTCCAAGGACGACAGCAAGGTGATCGTCACCTACGGTCGTGACCCGGCGGTGGAGGTCGTCGTCTCCGACGAGGTCGTCGCCGTGGACGACGTACTGATCGAACTGTCCACGCTGGTCGAGCCGATCAAGGCGTACAGGGAGTGCGTGGGCGCCGACGACGTGCCGGCCCCGACACCCTCCCCGTGAGGCGACGCCCGCCCTTTGAGGCCGATACCGGCCCTGTGAGACCGACGCCCGCCGATCGAGGTCCGGAGCCCTCTGGCTGAGGCCGGGCCCCCTGCCCGCGCGTGAGCCCGTGAGCCCGTGAGCCCGTGAGCCTCAGACCGGGGGCCGGCCCAGCGCGTCCCACGGGGAGGACGGCGCGGGCGCGCTCCTCGGGCGCGTGCCGCCCGGGTTGCCGTCCGGGTGCTGGTTGATCCACTCCAGGCCCCCGATGTCGAGCCGGCGGCGGGCGCGGGTGACGGCGACGTAGGCGAGGCGGGCCTCGGCGTCGTCGATGTCGCCGGGCAGCGGGTTGCCGTGCTCGTCCGTCTCCTCGCGGTCCGCCGGCTCGGTGAAGTCGTCCCCGATGCGGACGGAGGCCCACTCGCGGCCCTTGGCCTTGTGCGCGGTGGACACCACGATGTCCGCACCCTGCTCCTGGGAGAGCCGGCCGACGGCGTTCAGGATGACGTCGACGCCGTGCTCGTCGACCAGGTCCACCAGAGGCAGCAGATCGCGGCCGGAGGGGTCGTACTCCGCGTACTCCTGGAGCTCGCCCCACGACTCGAACAGGATCAGCTCCGGGTGCGTGCAGCGCCTGCCCTCCTTGAGGTCGGCCGCCGCCCGGGCCAGCGCCCGCAGGGACTCGCCGCCGCCCACGAGGGCCACGCGGCGGCCGGCCTCCAGCAGCCGCATCACTTCGAGCATCGCGCCGACGTTGGACCGGCACAGGATCGCCTCGGGCTCCTCGACCGGCTCCAGACGCGTGTCCATCGCCGGAGTGCCGGTCAGCCGGATCGGGGAATCGACGATGTGCAGCCACCGGTTGGCCTCCTCGGCGAGCGCCGCGCCGAACCGGAAGGACTGGGACAGCGCCAGCTGCGTACCGTCGAAGTCGCTCATCACGTCCCGTGCCCCGCGCCAGCCGTAGATGGCCTGGGCGGAGTCGCCCACCATCACCAACTGCGTATGGCGGCGCTGGTCGTTGAAGACCTTCTCCACGACGGGGTTGGTGTCCTGCGCCTCGTCGAGCAGCAGGAAGTCCGCCCTGATCACGGGCTCGGTCAGGGCCCAGATCTTCAGGTAGTGGTCGTGGTCGAAGCGCACGACGCCTTCCAGCGGATTCTGCAGGTCCGCCCATGCCTTGGCCGCGTACGGCAACACGACGTCGACGAGCTGCGCGTGCAGCTGCTCCTCCTCGATGCCGCGCAGGCGCGGGACGTGGTGGCGCTGGATGGTGGAGTCCGCGGACTGGCAGAACCGGGTGACCGTCCGCAGCACCGTGTAGGACAGCGCCTTGTTGGTGACGTTCCGCTCACCGATGCGCAGCCGCATGTTGCCGGCGATGCCCAGCAGGGCCCCGGTCTTCCAGCCGGGCAGCCGAGGGGCGTCCATCCGCGCGGTGTACTGACGCCCCACCGCGCCGAAGGCGAGCGAGTGCGCCGTCCTGCACTGCACGGTGCCGGGGAACTTCTGGGCCGCGTCGAGCGCGATGGACTTGTTGAACGCGATGTAGCGGCCGCGCTTCTGGGTGGCCGCGGCGAGCATGGCCAGCGTCGTGGTCTTCCCCGTCCCGGCACCCGCCTGAAGGACCAGATGATCCCCGCCCCGGAAGGCGTCGACGGCGGCGCTCTGCTCAGCGGTGGGGGCGGGGGCGGGCATCGTACTCCTCGGAGAGTGGTTTACGCCTTCGCAGCGCCCCACCACGGTGCCACAGGGGCCCGGCGCGTGTCCGGTGATCACCCGACCGGACGTGCCGGGCGAAGTGGCCGAGAACCGCGTACGGTCGGCGCGGGCGGAGGCCGCCGGTCTTGGAGGCGGCGCGAACCGGCGGAGCGTCGACCCCGCGCGCACGATCGTGTCCGCGCTCCTGGGCCACGGTGACCGACAGGAGGGCCCTGGCCCACCCGGTGGACGGACACCACCGGGACCTGCGCCATGGCGTACGTCACCCCGCACCGTGTCGGCGACACCCTCTACCCCGCGGAAACGTGAGGCGCTGCAAGCCCGAAGGCCCGGCAGCCGTACCCACCCTCACCTCCCCGCCTCCACTTCACGCAGCGCCGCCCCCAACCGCCGTGCCCCCTCCTCCAGCTCGGCGTGGCCGGCGGTGGCGGCGAAGCCGAGGCGCAGGTGGGCCGCCGGGGGTTCCGTGGCGAAGTAGCGGCTGCCCGCGCTCACCGCCACGCCCCGCTGCCGGGCGGCGGCGGTGAGCGCGGTGTCGTCCACACCGGGCGGCAGCCGGAGCCACAGGTGCAGCCCGCCGGCGGGCGCACTCGTCACGGTCGCCGCCGGCAGTTCCAGGGAGAGGGCGGCGGTCAGCCAGGCGCACCGCTGCCGCAGATCGGCGCCGAGCGCCCGGACGTGCCGGTCCCACGACGGGGAGCTGAGCAGTTCCAGCGCCGCTTCCTGGAGCGGGCGGGCGATGAAGAAGTCGTCGACCATACGGACCGCCCGCATGCGCTCCATCACCGGGCCGCGAGCGATCAGCGCCCCGATCCGCAGGCTCGGCGCGACGGGTTTGGTCAGCGAGGTCACATGGACGACCGTGCCGTCGCCGTCGTCCGCCACCAGCGGCCGGGGCACGGGCCCGCCGTGGCCCAGATGCCGGGCGAAGTCGTCCTCGATCACGAAGGCGCCCGAGGCCCGCGCCACGTCCAGGACCTGCCGCCGCCGTTCCGGTGCCAGGACCGTGCCGGTCGGGTTGTGGAACGTCGGCTGGCAGTACAGCAGCCGCGCCCCGGTCATCGCGAGGGCCTCGGCCAGCAGATCGGGCCGCACCCCGTCCGTGTCGAGCGGTACGGGCACCGGCCGCAGCCCCGCCGCGCGGGCCGCCGCCAGTGCGCCCGGGTAGCTGGGCGACTCCACCAGGACCGGGCTGCCGGGCCCGGCGATCGCCCGGAACGCGATCGACAGGGCGCTCTGCCCGCCCGCCGTGACCAGCACGTCGTCGGGGGTCACGCCGCCCCCGGCGATCCGGGCGAACACGGCGCGCAGGGCGGGCAGTCCGTTCGCCGTGGCGCGGTCCCAGGCGTCCGGGCGGCGCGCCGCCCGCGCCAGGGCCGCGCCCAGGCCGCGGGTGGGCTGGAGGGAACGGTGGATGTAGCCGCCGTCCATCGTGATCGTGCCGGCCGGCGGCGGTAGGCGCGGTTCGGCGATCAGGTGGGTGTCGACCGCCCGGTCGGTGAGCGCGACCGTCTGCCAGGCGGTGTCGACCGCCCCCTTCTCCGTGCCGGCGCGCCTCGCCACGTACGTACCGCTGCCCGGGCGCGTCACCACGGAGCCCTCCGCCGCCAGCAGGGCGATGGCGCGCGCGACGGTCGCCGGTCCCACGCGGTACTGCTGGATCAACTCCCGGCTGCTCGGCAGCCGGTCGCCGGGCGCGAGCCGGACGAGCAGTTCCCGCAGCCCTGCCGCCAGCTCTCCAGAAGTGCTACTGTCATTCATGAGAGTTGACAATAGCGCTACCAAGCCGCAGCAGGAAGCACTTCAGCTGGACGTGGCCGCTCTGCGAGCCGAGACTCCCGGCTGCCGGCAGGTCGTCCACTTCAACAACGCGGGCTGCGGGCTGCTCGCCACCCCCGTACTCACCGCGATGATCGGCCACCTCAACCTGGAAGCACGGATGGGCGGTTACGAGGCCGCGGCCGCCCGGGCCGACGGAGTCCAGGCGTTCTACACGGAGCTCGCCGCCCTGATCAACACCACGCCGGAGAACATCGCCTTCGCCGGCAGCGCCACCCACGCGTACGCCAACGCCCTGTCCTCGATCCCGTTCGAGCCCGGCGACACCATCCTCACCACCCGCGACGACTTCATCTCCAACCAGATCGCCTTCCTCTCCCTGCGCAAGCGGTTCGGCGTACGGATCGTGCACGCGCCCAACACCCCCGAGGGCGGGGTCGACGTACCGGCGATGGCCGAGCTGATGCGGACCCTCCGCCCCCGCCTGGTCTCCGCCACCCACATCCCCACCAACTCCGGCCTGGTGACCCCGATCGCCGACATCGGCTGGCACTGCCGCGAACTCGACCTGCTCTACCTGGTGGACGCCTGCCAGTCCGTGGGCCAATACCCCCTGGACGTCGAGGAGATCGGCTGCGACCTGCTCACCGCCACCTGCCGCAAGTTCCTCCGCGGCCCGCGCGGCAGCGGATTCCTGTACGTCTCCGACCGCGTCCTGCGCGCCGGGTACGAGCCCCTGTTCATCGACATGCACGGCGCCCGCTGGACCGCGCCCGGCGAGTACCGGCCCGTCGACACGGCGGCCCGGTTCGAGGAGTGGGAGTTCCCGTACGCCACCGTGCTCGGCAGCGCCGCCGCGACCCGCTACGCGCGCGAGGTCGGCCTCGAAGCCATCGCCCACCGCACCCCGGCCCTCGCCGCGAAGCTGCGGAACCGGCTCGCGGCCATCCCCGGAGTACGCGTGCTCGACCGGGGCCCGCAGCTGGCCGCCCTCGTCACCTTCGCCGTCAACGGCGACTGGCAGCCGCAGCGGTTCAAGGAGGCCCTGGACGCCGACAACATCAACTCGGCGCTCAGCTTCCGCGAGTTCGCGCAGTTCGACTTCGGGGACAAGGGCGTCGACTGGTGCCTGCGTCTGTCGCCGCACTACTACAACACCGAGGAGGAGGTCGACCACGTCGCCGACGCGATCGCCGAACTCGTCCGACGACCCCGGTGACGACGCCCGCGCTGTAGCGCCTGGAGGCCGCCCGGGGGGTGGAGGGGTCCGGGGGGCAGGGGCCAGGGGCACAGCAGGTCAAGCTCTGCTGTGACTTCTCCATGATCACCGTATGGACGGTGTTCGTGCTCTACGGAAACCGCGACACCGGAACCCGTGGCGGACGAAAGCACCCTTAAGGAAATACAGGAAGACAGGCAGATAGAGGCTGGGCGGATACGCACCCTGCGGCAACTAAACATCGGAAAGCAACGACCCCTTTTCCTGTATTCCGCCAGGCAGAGGGGTCCAACCGATGCGCGGACAAGGAAATGCACATCCACATCGGCATCACTCCCGCATTCCAGAACCGAACAGATAACCATGACTGCCCGGCTCGCAAAAATCCCGACGTCCCCTAGTTCCGGATGTGAGTTCGTGTTCCAGTCCTTCCATCTGCTGCCGCACCGCAGCACCCGGGAGAACGTCCAACTGGCCCTCGTCCACAGCGGAACCGCCCGGCCGGAGCGCCGCCGGCGCGCCCAGGACGCACTGGAGCAGGTGGGCCTCGGACACCGGCTCGACGCGCTGCCCACCCGGCTGTCCGGCGGCGTACGGCAGCGGGCGGCCATCGCCCGCGCCCGCGTGTCCAGTGTCCCGTGTCCCGCGTCCCGCGTCCCGCCAGGTCCGTACTCACCGGCCTGGGCACGGTCCTGGGAGTCTGCACCTTCGTGGCGATCCTCGGTCTGACCGCCACCCCCTCGTCGCAGATCGACGCACGGTTCAGTGCGCTCACGGCCACCGAGGTCAACATCGACGACATAGGCATCGAGCAGAACGAGTTCGTGCCCGTCGCCGTCCCGAAGGACGCGGACGCACGTGTCGAGCGGCTCGGCGGCGTCGAACACGCCGGGGTCCACTGGACGGTCGACACCCGTGACACCGACACCGTCATCCGCTCCTCGCCGGTCGCCGACGAAACGGCGGGCGAGCGGGCCGACATCGTCGCGGCGCCCCCCGGGCGCCGTCGCGGCAGCCGTACCGCATGTGGCACAGGGGCGGTTGTACGACGCGTACGCGGAACGGACCGCACAGCCCGTGGTCATGATCGGTTCGGGCATGGCCGACCGCCTCGGCATCAGCACACTGCGGACCCGCCCGGCGCTGTTCATCGGCGGGCAGCCGTTCACCGTGGTCGCCATCATCGACGATGTGGAACGCAAGGCCGATCTGCTGCTCTCGATCGTCATGCCCCGCTCGACCGCTCAGGAAATCTGGGGCGAACCGGCCCCGGGCGGCGCCAAGATGCTCACCGCCACCGAACCGGGCGCGGGCATCGGCCTGGTCACCGGGCTCGCGGCGGGCCTCTATCCCGCCTGGCGCGCTTCGCGGATCGAGCCCGCGGAAGCGCTCCGCCGGTAGCGCGAACTCACGACGAGAGCTCGGCGAGCCACCACGCGGGGGGCGGTCCGTCGAGCTTTTTCGTTACATCCGTAACAAAACGGTCGACCAAGGCGTCCTTGTCGATGTGAGCGCGAACGCGTTACCGGAAGGGACATCCTTATGGACAGGTCGGCACACCGGTCGGCGGAGATCGAGGACTTTCCACGGTCCGTGAGTCCGCGCCTGTTCCGGACCGCTCTGCCGCTCTGCTGCTCTGCGGCGACTGGCACCTCGCGGAGGACCTGGTGCAGACCACTCTGGGCAAGGTGTTCGTGTCATGGCGGAAGGTCAGCAGGGCGGACAGTCCGAACGCCTACGTGCGCACCGTACTGATGCGCGCCTACTTCTCGTACGTCCGGCTCCATCGGTCGTACGAGAGACCCATGGGCGAACCGCCGGAGCAGCCGGCGGCCGCCCGGGACCCGGCCCCGCGGATCGCGCCGGCCCAGGCGCTGGCAACGCTCTCACCGCAGGACCGGGCCGTGGTGGTGCTGCGCAACTGGGAGGACCGGAGCGTCGCGCAGACCGCGGCGGAACTCGGCATGAGTTCGCCCCCCGGATGGCACAACTCCTCGATGCGTACGCGGCAGAGCTGCCGGTCCCGGCAACGGCTCTGGTACGGGGAGGACTCGCCCGCGGCCGCCGGACGCCGGACGAAGCGGCGGCGGCGCTTCCTCGGCGGCCTTGCCGTGTGCGCCGCACCCTGGCGGGCGGGTTCGTGTTCACCGGGCTGACGCCGGACAACGACGCAGGCCGGGAGGCCGCCGAGGTCGCGGTGCCCATCCCGGACTTCTCCTTGGCGGTCGCCGGGGAACGGCCGAAGGGAAAGGACCCGGTCACGGGTAAGACGGTCGTCGCGACGCTCAGCAAGCTGCTCCCCGGGCAGCCCACGACAAGCGGCCGCACCTGGTGGGACGGAGACAAGGACGGCTAAACGGTCAGCGCCGGAGGACGGCTGCTCACCGACACCGGTCAGGGCCCGGCAGAGACAGCGGTCAGCCTCCAGGGCCGGTTCCAGCTCACCGCGTTCGACGCACTCGACAAGGAAGCCGCGCGTGCCGCGCACGGCGAAGAGCGGGACAAGTCCGGCTCCGTAAGCCCCCGAGAAGTCCGAAGCGGCCAAGGACGCGGCGCAGAACAAGAAGGTCCGGCCCGCGACCCGGGCGGAACTCCGTGCCTTCTACTCCTGTGCCGGCCGCAAGAACACCGAGCTGACCATGACCGCCTGCACGGCGCGCAATCTCCCGGGCGGCTCGGTCCTGATCGGTTACGAGGAGAAGTCGGGCTCATTCACCCGCCCCACGGCCGACCTGCTGCGCACCGATGGCACCCGGATCGTCCTGGTGACGTCCAACAGCGCGGCCAGCAAGCACGGACGGGCGGGCGCCGGAGCACCACCGCTCGACCAGGCACACCTGGACCACCTGGTGCGGAGCCCGCACTGGCAGGCGTGGGTGGGCCCCGCGACGAACGAGAAGGCCGAGAACCCTTCGTGAGCCCGGCCTGCGGCACCGCCCGCAACCCGGCCCGACCCGCTGATGGGCGCGAAAACGCCCTCTGAAGCGGCGTTCACGCAGTTCAGAGGGCGTTGGTCCCACTCCCAGGCCGGGCAGTCGTCAAGCCGACTTCTCCTGCTGTCCCTGGTCCTTCGGGACGATCCGCGGGACCAGGGTCGGGTTGACGTGGTTGCGGACGACGTCCGGGGTGATGACGACGCGGGCGACGTCCTTGCGGGACGGGACCTCGTACATCACCGACTGGAGGACTTCCTCCATGATGGCCCGCAACCCGCGTGCGCCGGTCTGGCGCAGGATCGCCTGGTCCGCGATGGCCTCCAGCGCCTCACGCTCGAAGTCCAGCTCCACACCGTCGAGTTCGAACAGCCGCTGATACTGCTTCACCAGGGCGTTGCGCGGCTCGATGAGGATCTGGAGCAGCGCCTCGCGGTCCAGGTTGTGGACCGAGGTCAGCACGGGGAGGCGGCCGATGAACTCGGGGATCATCCCGAACTTCACCAGGTCCTCCGGCATGACCTCCTGGAACTGGTCACTGGCCTGGATCTCCAGCTTGGAGCGGATCGTGGCGCCGAAGCCGATGCCCTTCGCACCGGCACGGGACTCGATGATCTTCTCCAGACCGGAGAACGCACCGCCCACGATGAACAGCACATTTGTCGTGTCGATCTGGATGAACTCCTGGTGCGGGTGCTTGCGTCCGCCCTGCGGCGGGACGGAAGCCGTGGTGCCCTCCAGGATCTTCAGCAACGCCTGCTGGACGCCCTCGCCGGAGACATCACGGGTGATCGACGGGTTCTCGCTCTTACGCGCCACCTTGTCGATCTCGTCGATGTAGATGATCCCGGTCTCGGCCTTCTTGACGTCGTAGTCGGCCGCCTGGATCAGCTTCAGCAGGATGTTCTCGACATCCTCGCCGACATACCCCGCCTCCGTCAGCGCGGTGGCGTCCGCGATGGCGAACGGCACGTTGAGCATCCGGGCCAGCGTCTGCGCCAACAGCGTCTTGCCCGAACCCGTGGGACCCAGCAGCAGGATGTTCGACTTCGCGAGCTCGATCGCGTCCTCACGATTCGCCCCACCGCCGTTCTCCCCGGCCTGAACCCGCTTGTAATGGTTGTACACCGCGACCGAAAGGGCCTTCTTCGCGGGCTCCTGCCCCACGACATACCCCTCGAGGAACTCATAGATCTCACGAGGCTTGGGAAGCTCCTCCCACCGCACCTCGCTCGTCTCCGCGAGCTCCTCCTCGATGATCTCGTTGCAGAGATCGATGCACTCGTCGCAGATGTACACACCGGGCCCCGCGATGAGCTTCTTCACCTGCTTCTGGCTCTTGCCACAGAACGAGCACTTGAGCAGGTCGCCGCCATCACCGATGCGTGCCACGAGGTGCTTCCCCTTCGCCTGGGCCCAGTGAGATCGAGAGAACCGGGTGCCTGCATTTGACGCTACCGCGAGAGGTTGCGCTGCGGACCGTCTCGGTCAACTAGCCTTGGCAACCGTCGTCCATATCGTTGCCCGGCTCCCTGATCGGGGCTTCGTAGTCGGGGTTGGTGACCCCCCTTCCGGTGCGTCGAGCCCAGGTGATGACCTCCCGAATGTCCCACAGGGGACGCCCCGAGAGCACCACCACCTGAGTCGGAAAGTCTGGGTAGCGACGCTTCCACTGGTTGATCGTATTGCTGTCGGCGCCAAGCACTTCACTGATCTCGGCGGCCCCGGCAAGGTACTTCGCATCCACAAGGTGCAACAGTAGGGCCGTCAAGCTCGAGCGCCTTCTGAGGGTACGCACTCTCATAGGGGTGAATGCGGGTTGCCACCACCGTCGGAGTACTCTTACGTTGATGTGTGGGCAGCCCGTACCGGGATGAAATCTTGTGGACCAAACCAGGTGAGTGACGACGTGGCTACACGTTCTAAGGCTTCGGAGCCCGAGGTCGACCCGTGGGCGGCTGACAGCGTTCCCGCCCCTCGCAACGCCGGGCTGGGCAAGGGGGGCGCCACCTGGCGCATTTACGAGGGGGACTCCCGGAAGGTCCTCCAAGATCTCCCAGCGCAGTCGGTGGACTGCGTTGTCACCTCTCCCCCTTACTTCTGGCAGCGTGACTACGGAGTGGAGGGGCAGTTCGGGATGGAGCCGACCATCGATGGCTTCGTCACCAACCTCCGAGAGACCTTCGACGGGATCCGAAATGTCTTGGCCAAGGAGGGGACTGCCTGGTTGAACCTTGGTGACACCTACTACTCGGCCAAGGGGCGCCCACATGGCCACGATTCCAAGCATCGCAGCCGCCGCCTTCCGGGTTTGCGGGCGGTTGACGGGCCCGGCCTGGGACTGCCACGGAAGTCCCTGATCGGCATTCCCTGGCGTGTCGCCCTGGCCCTTCAGGGCGATGGCTGGACACTCCGCAGTGCCATCATCTGGTCACGTAAGTCGAGCCTTCCTGAGCCGACCGCCCGTGATCGCCCCCACCGGAAGTACGAGCATCTCTTCCTGTTCTCCAAAGGCCCCAAGTACTTCTTCAACCGTGATGCGATGGTGAACGAAGAGGGGATGAACGAGGAAGACATCTGGATGATCGAACCCGACCGCAACGCGGCGAGCAGAGGGAAGCACTACGCCCCATACCCCCGGAAGCTCGTTGAGCGGTGCATCACGGCCGGCTGCCCCGAAGGGGGTACGACCCTGGACCCGTTCCTCGGAGGCGGGACGACCATGTCTGTCTCCCTGGAGACCGGGCGCTCGTCGGTCGGCATCGAGCTCAACTCTGACTTTTGCGACCTAGTAGCCCAAAACCTATCTCAGGAAGAGCTTCCCATTCAGCAGTGAGCCATGCAGGAATCTGGCGTTCAGCTGGGGCCCGGGTAGGGTATAGCGCGTGCCATACGCCCCCTTGCCCCTGATCCTGCGCGCTGCTGAAAATCTCCAGAGTGGCGGGCACCCCCTGGTGGTCGTCACCCTGTCGGCGATGTTGAAGTCCGCCGCCCTCGAAGCGTCAGACACCAACGCTGCCGCCGCGTCCTTGCAGAAGGGCATCCCGTGGGGAGGGCCTGACGAGAAGGGCCTGCTGGACACTTTCTTCCGTCTGCCCGCCCCACCGGATCCAGCCAAGCCTTTCCGCGCTGTGTGGTTCAGCCCGGGCAAGAAAAAAGCTGAGCCCTGGGTGAACAAGGACTACCCGGGCAGCACGCTGCAGCGCATGCGAACAGGCTGGTACGGAAAGGGCAAGGTCTTTTTTCAGAGGAAAAAGGACAAGGCGGCTGGTCGAGATCAAGATGAGTGGGGTCTCACCGCCACTCCAGGTACCGACCTGAAGAGCCTGAAATGTGAGCCTGTAAACATCGTCGACCTAGCCCTGTGGTTCGGACGACGGGAGCAGGTTGCGAACATCCATGAGCTCCTGGGTTGGTTCCACGAAACGTTCAAGCCCAACATTCTTGATCTTGTAGGGACGGCCCTGCTCGATGGCGTCCCTAGTGATTATGAATCGTTCGCGTTCGATGACCAGCCCGTTGAAGACGCCGAGATCGCAACGGAACTCGGTGGGGCTCAACAGGCCGCGATGCTCCCGAGCGGGTTCGATACGATCGTCTCGGAAATAGAGAAGCGTATCGAAAAGTCCAAGTTCCGGCTGCTCCGCGGTATGGTCCGCCGCGTACTCACGGCGTGGCTACGCGGTGACATGGTCGTTCTCGTGGGACAACCAGGAACAGGAAAGACCGCCTTCGCCAGTCGTCTCGGCGAGGCAATGAGCAACTACCTTCAGCTGCCCCCACCGCTAGTGGTACCGGTCACGGCTGACTTCGATGAGGCCGAATTCATCGGATATCAACAGCTGGATGGCCAGCCGCAGCTCCGTGACTTCGCCCGAGAAATTCTGGACACCGAGCGTCCACTGGACGCCCATGTGGTCATCCTCGAAGAGTTCAACCTGGCGACCATTGAGAGTTACCTGGCCACTGTGCTCATTGCGACGCAGGAAGCGAGCCGGCAGGTCCGGCTGCCCGGCGGGGAGCAGCGTAGTCTGCCCGTCGATGCCTTCATCCTCGCCACCTGCAACTCCTACCTGGACGAGCCGGAAACTCGTACGCGCATCAGCGCGCCGGCCAAGCGACGGGCCAGCATCATCACGATGCCGAACCTGCTCGCGGAGGAGTACGAGGCCAAAGGCGGTGGTGTGATTGCTGACTTGGCGATTGAGCAGATCACCATAGAGCGGCATAGGATTCGGCAGCGTGCGGATGCTGGCCTGGCCAGTATGTTCGATCAAGTACGAGCGGACGCCCTGGAGACGGTGAAGGGCCCTGCGTCCCTTTCTCCTGAGGTTTCTTCGGCTCTCGTCAGCGTTACTTCGGCCATCCTTGAATCTCCCGAGGGCAGGTCATGGTTCACCATGGGGCTCCTGCGTGATCTCGCCCTCGCTGTTGCGTTCGCCGAACGCTCCCCTGACACAGAGCTCCGCGCGCTCCTCGATGCAGTGGCTGACAAGCTCGTACCCCAACTTCGCGGTCCACATGAGCGAGCAACCGAACTTCTCAAGGCAATCGACGGGCTACCTGGTGTTGAGCATGTCAATCGACTTCTGGACCGGATGAAGGACGGGCCGCCCGAGGAGTTGCTGCCGCTTCTCTGATCGCCGGCACCGGCACCGGTAGCTGTCAGATCAGCAGACTCCACGGCCCACAGCTACGCCTGGCCATCACCGGGTTCATTGGTTGCCGCCAGCTCCCTCACGACCGGCCTCCAGCAACCGCTGGAGGCCGGTCGTATCCGCAGTTCTGGGAACCCACAACGGTTCAGCCGCCAACATCCCGCGCCTGCAGGGAAAATACCCCGCACTGAAGTCTTCTGTAAGGCGCTTTAATACCGACCCCGCGCAAGGTGTCCCAATAGGAGAGGGACCTCGACAGCAAGAGACTCCTCCAGAGAGGGGCGAGGCGCGATGGGCAGCTCGATGAGCCGCTGGCCGGAGCCCTCCACCGTGATGACTTTCACGTGTTTGGAGGAGTGCGGGGGATAGGCAATTACGGCGGTGGAAAGTCCGTACGCCGCCATATAGGAGAGTAGCTCCTTTCGGGAGTTCTCAGTAGCGCGATTCCCCGTAGCCCGGTACTTCGCATCCAGCAGGAGCACCCGCCCGTCAGGCCGGTGGTGGATGAGCAAATCCGGCCGCAGTTGATCGGGAGTAGAGCTGCTCCACCTCCAGGACCGCAGGACGTCGAGTGGCGGTGTGCGGTCGACGTAGACATCAAACAATTCGTTCGTGAATGCGGCACCAGGTGCGCGACCGAGGACGGAGTCAACTGGTGTACAGCCCAGTGCACCGGCAACAACTACAGCGACGAATGTTTGGTAGATCTGATCTGAGTAATCCACGTACGCGAAACGACTCAACGGAGTACGCGTTGCCTGCCAACCAAAGCTCTTGCGCAGTGAACTCGCGTGTTCAAATACGGCACGGTAATTCCGATTCACCAGCTCCTCTCCAGCTCGGGGAGCATGAAGGGCGTCAGGTGGAATACCGCCTCGCCGCAGCTCACGAAAGAGGGGCTTCCTCTGGACTGCTGCGATCTGTGCACGCCAATCAAGGCAGCGGCTTTGGACGACAGCTTCATTCGAGGAGTCCTGAACCTCGGATGCCAGGAGCGAAACCGTCGCCAGAAGTGCCGCCAGTCGGAAGTTCGACGTAGTTCGAATGCTGGCTCGCTGGTCCCGCACCACGACACGCGACGGCGTGTAACGGTGCTTGCCAATAATCAACAGACCGTTTTCCGCACGTTGAAGCAAGCGTTGCGGATCGGACCGTAGAAGGCGATGCGTGGCCCCAGTATCAACACCTGGCCCCCCAAAGCGGCTCGTGCGGTTAGTGGACTGTGTCCCCCAGATTGGACGGGTGAGGACGGCACGGGCCATAGCAATCACCGCGTCAGCGTGATTATCGAGCCATCCGAAGACAACATGAGGGTCTCTCAGTACCTCCCCCGAAGAGAAGAGAATCTGGCCACTCCAAGCAGTCCCGGCATGCACACCGCGAAGGTGGTTGAGCATCTCCTCGATACCACTCAGCGAGAGCTTCGCGTCCTCCGTTCCGAACCAGAAGGTGCGGCCATGCACAACGAGACGATGAAACCCGGTCGATCGAGTCAAGTCCACGGGCAAGAGGCCAGGACTGCTGCTATCCGTGACGACCGACTGCTCCGTACCGTCGAGGCGTACCGAGGTCACACCAGGCGGAAGCACAAGCACGACGCGCCCAGAGGGGACGATCGCCGGCGTTTCGCCGAGCTTGTGAATCTGCTGCCCTGCGCGAAGTGCAACGTGAACGGAACCTGCTCTAGAACCTCGGGCGGTAGAAGACTCTGTCACAGCGCCACTATAGAGAGCCGGCTTTGGGCGCTCGCAGAAGCAGCCACCCCCGGGATACCCCCGTGCCCGCCCCTCAGTCGGCCGACTAGGACTTGTCCGGGCGAAGAGTTCACGGTGGTGCCCGAGGCGGAGCCGGAGCAGTCGCCGCTTGACGCGGTCGTGCCCGATCAGAGCATCACGGTGTGGGCGAACTCGGGTGCTGACGCCGAGACCTTCGACAAGGACGGCAGGCTGGTGCCGTGTGGGCACCAACGGCCGGCCGAGGGCCGCCGCTGAGCCGCTTTGAGGCGGGCGCAGACGGGGATCGGTGCGGGCACCGGCCGCCTGCTGATGCATGCGAACAGTGGTGGAGTCCACGGAGTAGTCACATGATCGGCCGGACCAGAAGCCTCGCACCACCGTGCTGACATCTCAGCACGGGAAGTCTGGACAAAGGAGCCCCCTGACTGCGTTTCCGCAGGTCAGGGGGGCTTGATCATGTGGAGCCTAGGAGATTCGAACTCCTGACATCTGCCTTGCAAAGGCAGCGCTCTACCAACTGAGCTAAGGCCCCGGAAACCACAGCAAGCAAGGATAGCGCCGAACACGACCGTTCCTCGACCGCCATCGCAGACCAGAGTACCGGGTGACCCCCGGAATCTTGCAAAAGGATAGGACTCCCCGTGGGCGACCACTCTCCGTAAGATGCTGGACGAGGTTCGCAGCCGCGAAGCCGCAGCGAAGGGGAGACGCAATGGACACAGCGCAGCAAGAGGCGACAGCCAGAGCCAGAGAGCTTCAACGCAGTTGGTACGGAGAGCCGTTGGGGGCGCTCTTTCGTCGGCTGATCGATGATCTCGGCCTGAACCAGGCACGGCTCGCCGCCGTTCTCGGACTGTCCGCTCCTATGCTCTCCCAGCTGATGAGCGGCCAGCGGGCCAAGATCGGAAACCCGGCGGTCGTCCAGCGCGTCCAGGCGCTCCAGGAGCTGTCGAGCCAGGTTGCGGACGGCAGTGTCAGCGCGGGCGAGGCCGCCGACCGGATGGAGGAGATCAAGAAGTCGCAGGGCGGGTCCGTCCTGACCGGCACCGGCCATACCCCCTCCTCCGGCGGCGCTCCCACCGTCCGCCGCGTGGTGCGCGAGATCCAGTCCCTCCTCAGGTCCGTCGCCGCGGCCGGCGACATCATCGATGCCGCGGACACCCTCGCCCCGACCCACCCGGAGCTGGCAGAGTTCCTCAAGGTGTACGGAGCGGGGCGCACCGCGGACGCGGTCGCCCACTACGAAGGACACCAGAACTAGTCTCTCCGGAGACGAGCGCCGGGGCTCTTCGGCGACGGAGGAGCGACGATCGGAGCCAGGGCCTCGCGCACAGTCGAGGCCCTTGGTACCGGCAGGAACCACGGCACCAACGGGAACTGGGAGCGGGCACAGCGCAATGGGTGAGGTCTTCGCCGGTCGGTACGAACTGATCGATCCGATCGGACGCGGTGGGGCCGGCGCCGTCTGGCGCGCCTGGGACCACCGGCGTCGCAGGTACGTGGCGGCCAAGGTGCTGCAGCAGAGCGACGCGCACTCGCTGCTGCGCTTCGTCCGTGAACAGGCGCTGCGCATCGAGCACCCGCATGTGCTGGCCCCGGCCAGCTGGGCCGCCGACGACGACAAGGTCCTCTTCACGATGGACCTGGTGAGCGGCGGCTCGCTCGCCCATGTCATAGGCGATTACGGTCCGTTGCCGCCGCGCTTCGTCTGCCTCCTGCTCGACCAGCTGCTCGCCGGCCTCTCCACCGTGCACGCCGAGAACGTGGTGCACCGCGACATCAAGCCGGCCAACATCCTCATGGAGGCGACCGGAACGGGCCGCCCGCATCTGCGCCTCTCCGACTTCGGCATCTCGATGCGCAAGGGCGAGCCCCGGCTGACCGAGACCAACTACGCGATCGGCACGCCGGGTTACTTCGCCCCCGAGCAGATGATGGGCGCCGAGCCGGACTTCCCCGCGGACCTCTTCGCGGTCGGCCTGGTCGCCCTCTACCTCCTCCAGGGCAAGAAGCCCGACTCCCAGAAACTGATCGAGCACTTCGCGGTCCACGGCACCCCGAGCGCCCCCGACGGCATCCCGGAGCCGCTGTGGCAGGTTCTCGCCGGTCTGCTGCAGCCCGACCCCCAGGTCCGCTTCCGTACGGCGACGGGTGCGCGCAAGGCCCTGAACGCGGCGGCCGAGATGCTGCCCGAGCCCGGCGCGGACGACGAGCCGGTGGAGGTGTTCGATCAGATCGGGCCACTTCCGGCGGGGTTCGGCCCCGATGGGCCCGAAAACACCGGGGGCATCGCACGCCCCAAGGGCACCGCAGGCCCCACCCAGGGTCTTCACGCGCCCAGCCGGCCGGTACAGCCCGGACCGCCCGCGTCCGATTCCACGGACTCGGGGGCGAGCGCGCAGCAGCCTTCCCTCCAGCAGCAGCCCTCGGTCCACCAACAGCCCTCTGTCCACCAGCAGCCTTCCGTCCAGCAGCCTCCGTCGACGCAGCAGCCGCTGTCGGCGCAGCAGCCTCCGTCGACGCAGGAGCCGTCCGGACAGCAGGCGTACGCACCGCAGGCCCCCACCTCCATGTCGGAGACCGGCAGCTTCCACCTGGCACCGCCGCTCCAGACCCCGCACCAGCAGCAACCACAGCCACAGCATCCACAGCAACCCCAGCCCCAGCCCCAGCCCCAAGGCCAGCCCCACCCCCCGGCACCGGCCCCCGGCCCCGCGCCCACCCCCGTACGCGCAAAGCGGCCGGGACCGCCCCCGAAGGTGGCGATCCCGGTGCTGGTGGTCGCGCTGATCTGTTTCGCGGTCGGTATCTGGGCGCTGACCCAGATGTGACGCCCGCCCCGGCAGGAACGCCGGAGCGCAAAAACGCCGGAGCGCAAGAACGCCGGAGCGCAGGAGCGCAGGAACCGCAGGCAGCGCCGGGGAGCGGAACCGCCCCAGCGCCGGGGGCCGGATCGGACCCGAGCCCCCTACCAGCCGCCCTGCCGCGGCGGCCCCCCGAACGGCGGCTGCTGCTGATACCCCGGGACCGGCCCCGGCCCCGACCCGGGATCCGACCCGGCCGGGAACGCCGCCGCGCGGCGGCGGGCCAGCAGCGTCCAGGCGCCGAGGCCCAGCACCAGCGTGGCGCCCGCCCCGATCGCCCCCGCGGCGACCAGCTGCATCGTCGCGCTCTTCGCGGCCTTCGGCGCGCTTTCCCCGCTCTTGGCCAGCTCCTTGTCCTCGCCGGTCACCGCGAAGACCCCGGGGTCGCCCTCGTACGGCGAGACGCCCGCACCGTTCTTCACCTGAATCGTCGTCGTCAGCGCGATCGGGCCGTCCCCGTAGCTCTCGGCGACCTTCGGGCTGAGCGTCACCGACAGGTAGTACCAGCCGGCGAAGCGCATGGCGCTGACGTGGGAGGCGGCGTCGAACCGGTTGCGGTACTCCACCGGCGGCAGTGGCCGCAGCGACGTGCTCGCGGACTTGCCGGCGTACGAGAGGGTCGCGTCGGCGATGTGCCCCTGGGCGGGATTGTCGAGCGCCAGGGTCAGCGCGGTCCCGACGAAGTCGGTCGCGCCGCCCGTGCTGTTGCTGAGCACGGTGGAGGCGTAGATCTGCTGCCCCCAGTCCACCGGCACCCGGTAGAAGCGGGTCTGCCCCGGGGAGATCTCGTCGATCCACTCGCCGGTCTCCAGGCTGGTGGCGTCGTAGTAACTGCTGCCGCCCGTACGCTTCTTCGGCTCGGCCACCGGCGGTGCGGGCGTGCTGGAGGGCCAGTCCTCGGGCGCGGTGGTCTCCGTGGACCCGCCGCCCTTCAGCTGCGGCTCCTGCACGAAGCGCAGCTCCAGGTTCCATGTCTCGGGGCTGGAGGTGGCCTTGCTCTCGCGCTCGACCAGGACGTCGTACGTCCCCGCCTCCTGGCAGGCGGCGCCGGCGCGTTCGGTGATGGTCCGGTGGGCGTACGCGGCGATCGGCCGGGGGCTCTCGGCCGGGCCGAAGTTCGTCTGGTTCGAGCTGCACCGGGAGTCGTTCAGGTCCCGGATGCTGATGGCGATCCCGTCGCCGTACTCCACCGAACCGTCGCTCCCCGGCACCGCGACCGCCGAGACGTAGGCGTCGGCCACGTCGTCGAGCTTCACCCGGTAGTAGAGCTTCTCGTTCGGCTTGATCGTGCTCCGGTAGACCGTCCCCTCGCTCAGGACGGACGCCTCGGCGTTGGCCGCCGCGCCCTGCACGTTCTTCGCGCCCGGATCGAAGGCGTACGCCGGCGGGCCCGACGCGTGCGCCTGCCCCGGCAGCACCGCCACAGCGCCCATCGCGGCGAGTGCCGTCAGCATGGCCCGGCCCCTGTTGCGCTGCCTCTTCACGCGCTTCCCCTCATCGTCCCCGTGGCCGCCCTGCGACGACTGCGTACGAAGAGGAGCCCCCCGGCCACGATCACCAGGGCGCCCGCTCCGGCAGCGGCCGCAATGCCCGTCCATCCTGCCCCGCCCGCACCACTGCTGTCTCCGGCCACCGGCAGATTGTCCCGATCATCCGCATTCTTGGCCTCGCCACCCGCAGGCCCGCCCGCACGACCGTCCGCGTCGCCGCTCTCACGGCCGTCCGCGCCCCCGTCGCCCCGCTCGCCCAGGACCGGAGCCCCGTGCTGCGGCCCGGCCAGCTCGTCGCCGAGGACGGCCACGCGCAGGACCACGCCGATCCGCGGGTTCTCGGCGATCTCGGCGGCCCGTGCGCCCAGCGTCACCGCCAGGTAGAAGTCGCCGTCCGCATGGACCGGGCGCACGGTCGGGCGGATCTCGTACCGGTTGGTCCACGCGACGGGCACCGAGCCCATCCGGATCACCGCGGGACGCCCGTTGTACATGGTCCTCGGGGTGAACTCGACGCCCCCGCCGCTGATCGGGAACCGCGCGGGGGTGAACAGCTGCGTAGCGCCGTAGGAGTACGTGCTCGCCCCCCGCTCCAACGTCGGCTCGTTGGCGAACTCCACGTCGTAGCGAACCTGTTGGCCCCAGCCCGCCGGAACCTTGTACCAGAGGGTCTGCGAGGGCAGCACCGTGTCCTTCCACACGCCGCCGCCGATCGGGGTCGCGTCGTTGAACCCGGTGCCGCCCCGGACGTCCCGCGGGCTCCCGGTGGGCAGCCGCGCCTCCTTGCCGCCCGCGCCGTACTCCGGCGACGACTGCGCGGGCGTGACGCCCTCGGCGAGCGGCGCCTCGGCCCCGTACACCATCTCCAGCGGCCAACGCGAGGCGTCCGAACCCTTCTTGCTCTCGCGCTCCACCACCAGCCAGTAGCGGCCCGCCCTGTCGCAGGGGCGCTCGCCCCTGTCGGAGCGGACGCGGGCGACCGCCGAGGTCAGCGGCGCGGCTCCCTCCTTCTGGTGGAAGCGTTCGGCGCTCATCTCGCAGCTGAGGCCGTCGGCGGTGACGATCTTGGTGCGCAGGGCGTCGAACTCGTCGATGGCCGCGCCGGGTTGGGGGACGGCCGTAGCGGCGAAGTTCACGGTCGACACGTCGTCGAGGTCGGCCGCGTAGTAGCGCTCCTCGCCGGGGCCGATCGTGTCCAGGTACTGCCCGGGACGCAAGTCGGGCGCCTGGTCCCGGCTCATCCCGCCGGTCACCGGCTTCCCCCTGAACCGGTAGCCGTCCGCGGACAGTTGGGCGGCCCGCTGGAGCTGTCGGGCCAGGGCCGCGGCGTCCGGGGCGTCGTAGTAGCGGCCGTTGCCCGCCGCCGCGACGCACTCCAACTGCTCGCGTGCCGCTCCCTTCACCTGGAATCCGACCGTGTCGATACGCAGCCCGACGCCGGCCTTCGTGAGCTGTTCGGCGACCTGGCAGGGCTGCGGCGTACCGCAGTTGTCCTCGCCGTCCGAGATCAGCAGGATCGTCCGGGTGCCGACCGCGCCCCCGGACGGCTCGGGCAGGTCGTCGGCGGCCTTCTGGAGGGAGAGGCCGATGGGGGTGTCCCCCTTGGGCCGGACCCGGTCCACGGCCTGCTTCACGGCATCCCGGTCGAGCGCCTCGACGGGGCGTACGAGGCGGGTGTCGGTGCAGCCGGTCGTGCGGTCGGCTCCGTAGACCCGCAGGCCGGTGGGGTAGCCGTCCGGCAGCGCGTCGACCACGGCGCCGACCGCGGTGCGGGCGCTCTCCATCCGGGTGCGGCCCGCGCCGTCGTCGTCGGCCATCGAGCCGGAGGAGTCGAGGACCATGACCAGACTGCCGGCCCGGCCCGCCGACTCGTTCCCCGGGGCGAGTGGCGAGGCCGCCGCCGCGGGCAGCGCGCCCGCCACCAGGGCGACGATCACCCCGCCGATCCATGCCCCCGCTGTAGCGGTGCGGCGGTGGTTACGTGCCATCACCCGTTGCCCCCCTTGGCTGTGAAGCCCCGAAATCCTCAGCTCACGAGGGCTCGGATCCCCAGGTTCTTTGCTTCAGCAAGCTACTGATTTGCTCAGGTGAACTCAAGGTTGGGGGCGTCACGGTCATGCAACAGCAAAGGGCCGCAGGCACCCCCCGGGGGGCGAGACACCCAGAGGGGACGAGACACCCGGGCTCAGGCCCCGAGGGCTCAGGCCCGGAGGCCCCCCAGGCACCAGCAGCGGCAGACCCGCAGACCCGCAGACCTCACGCACGAGGGCGGCAGACCCGCAGACCCCACGCACGAGATTGGCAGGCCCGGAGACCTCAGGCCCCCCGGGAAGGTCCCCCGGGGGGAAGACAGCCCGGGGGAAGACAACCCGGACAGCACGAAGCCCCGGCCGCTCAGCGACCGGGGCCCGTAACAGACTGTGCCGTCTCACACACCCGGACCTGCGGGCACGGAGTCGGTCGCCTCCGTCCACAGATCCTGCTCGGCGCGATCCGCCTGGATCTGGCGGTACACGAGGAGCCCGCCGATGGCGGCCAGTGCGACCAGGAGAAGCTTTTTCACCGCGCTACCTCGTCTTTCCTTGGCGTAGAGGGCCTTCTGCAGCCGACTATACACACCGGTCGATACCGATCGGTGACCTGCCTGGAACCCGAAAGCGGCCCGCTTCAGACACCCGGAGAAGACGCGCGCCGACCCTCCTGGCGGCCTCCGGACGGCCTGTCAGGCCCGGTTGCACCATACGAGTGGTGTTCATCTGAAGATCGGCGCAGCGCGGGCGTCGCTCCCCGAAAACGCGGACCGGATCCACATGATCGGAGAAGTCAGCAACCGGACCACCCGAAAGCGAGGGGCCATGAGCACCTTCAAGCCCAAGAGCATCTGGACCGCCTTCGTCACCGCCTTCTTCGCCCTGCTGGCGTCGCTGGGCCTCGCCACCGCCACGGCCACCGCCGCGAACGGCGCGAACACCGCCACGCAGCCGAGCACCGCGACCCAGGAGCACACGGCCGCCGCCACGGCAACCGCACCCGCTCCCTCGGTCCGATGGACCCTTCCGCGTGACCGCTCGCTGCCGCCCACGATGAAGCAGCGCATCCGCGCGGAGGCCCACGGCTCCTCCCCGGCCACCCGCCACCTGTCGCTCGACCCGCTGGACGCCGCCACCGCCACGGGCCCGGCCCACTCCCACCACGGGGCCCCGACAGGCGACTCGCCCCTGCTCCCGCCCTGATCCCGGCGCCACCGCACAGCACACAGCCCCCGGCCGGTTCACACCGGCCGGGGGCTTTTCCGTGTGCCGCGCCCGGGAAGCGGCGGCGGTCAGCCCGCCCGTACGCCCCTCAGCGCCCCGAGGACGCCGTCCGCTCGCCCAGGTCCGGCTCCGGCGTCGGAACCGGCATCGGGTAGGTGGTGGCGACCACTGTGCTGTACGGGGAGTGGTTCCCGGCCTTGTCGTAGGTACGGGCCCGGTACTCGTAGGCGCGCCCGTCCGCGGGCAGCGGGTCGCAGACGCTGACCGTGGAGTCGCCGCGCGGCGGGAACTCCTTGCGCGCGATGACCGACCAGGCGCCCGTGCCCCGCTCACGGCGTTCGATCGCGGCACCGGTGAAGTCACGGAAGGAGGTGAGGATGCCGTCGACGGTCACCCCGACGCCGCCCGCGCACGACCTCAGCGTCACGTCGGGGGTGTAGACGGGGGCGACGCGGTCAGGGACTTCGAGCCAGACCTCGTCAGCGGAGCCGGCGGAGAGGCCGTGCCAGCTGTAGGTGGTGGTGCCGTTGTCGTTGGTCACGAGGACGCGGTAGTGCCGCCACTCGCCATCGGGGACGACGGGCGCGGTGGTCCAGGTGTTGCCCCTGGTGGTGCCGAGCGGGACCCACGTACCGACCTTGTTCGGCTCGTCGTTGCTCAGCACGGTGTAGTGGTCGAAGTGCGGCTCGGTGTTCAGCGGCCACTTCAGACTGACCTTGCCGGTCTTGGGGTCGTACGAGCCGGTCAGGGAGGCGACGACCGGCAGGGGGCGGACGATGGTGTCCGCGCTGCCCGTCGACACGTTGCCGGCCTTGTCCTTGGCGCGGACCTCGTAGTAGTACGGCGTCCGGTCGTCCGGGTTCACCAGGGGGTCCGTGTGGGTGCGGGCGGTGGTCGTGGCGACCTTCGTCCAGGCATTGGAGTTCACGGGCCGCCGGTAGAGGCTGTAGTTCCCCAGGTCCATCTCCTTGTTGGCGGACCAGGAGACGGTCGTCTTGCGGGACTTGACGTTGTAGGCGGTCTTCACGCCGGTGGGGGCGAGCGGCTTGACCTTGTCGTACTTGGCCGCCGTCCGGGGCTTGTACGCGTACGCGACCTTCGCGGCGCCGGACCAGTTCACGTAGTCGACGCGGAGGGTGTGCTTGCCGGAGGGGATGGTGAGGTTGACGCTCTTGGAGCGTGCGGTGTCACCGGTGTTCTTCCACAGGTCGATCTTGCGGACGCCGTCCAGGTAGACGCGGACGCCGTCCGTGGCGGAGACCGCGAAGGTGAAGGGCCCGCCGGAACCGAAGTCCCGGGTCACCGACCAGCGGACACCGAACTTGTCCTTCGGCACACCGGCGACCGGAGCCCCGGACCACTTCTGGTCGACGGCGCTGTCGCAATCGGTCTTCACCGGCTTACCGGAGAAGGCGGTGTTCTTGTAGAACGTCCGCTTGTAGACGTTGGCCGAACAGGCGGAGCCGGCGGCTGCCGCCTTCGGAACACCGGCCGCTTCCGCCTGCGGGACCGCGACCAACAGGCTGCCGAGGACGACGGCGGACATGACCCCACCGGTCCGGGCGGCGACGAGACTCTTCGGGTGCACGGGGACCTTTCACGCTGTGCCAAGAGGTACAGCGTGAAGACTCGCGGGGCGGGAGGAAGGTTGCACGGCCCAGTGAGCAAGATCGATGCGCGGATCCGGCCGGACGGCACGGGCCGAGCCCGTGGCACGAGTCGACCTGGGCGACCTGGGCGACCTGGGCGACCTGGGCGACCTGGGCGGCAAACGAAGAAGACCACCGCGTCACGTGACGCGGTGGTCTTCTTTCTGGTGGGGCTAACAGGATTTGAACCTGTGGCCTCATCCTTATCAGGGATGCGCTCTAACCAACTGAGCTATAGCCCCGCCGCGCTGTCGCGCTGACTTCTGAAGATTAGCGCACGTCGGGGCCAGTCCCAAAATCGATACTCGGCGCGCTACTCGTCCTCGGCCAGCGTGAGCTCGACGCCGCCCACGAAGCCCGCCGACAGGTTGTAGATGAAGGCGCCCAGCGTCGCCAGCGCGGTGGCCAGCACCACGTCGATCACGGCGATGACCGAGGTGAAGATGAGCACGCGCGGCAGCGACAGGAACGACTGGAGGTCGAAACCGTTGCTCTCGTTCGAGCCGGTGGCCTCGCTGATCGTGCCGCCCACGGTGGAGAAGACGCCCATCGCGTCCATCACCATCCACAGGATCGCCGCCGCCACCACCGTGCAGATGCCCAGGGCGATCGACAGCAGGAAGCTGACCTTCATCACCGACCACGGGTCGGCCTTGGCCACCCGCAGACGGGCCTTGCGGGTACGCGGAGTGGTCCGCGCCCCCGTGCGCGGCTTGCGCGTCGCCTGGGCGCCGCCCACGCCCTGCGCGCCGCCCAGCGTGCCGTCGCCGGCCGGCGACGGGTACGCCTGCGGCGGGTGGTACGGCCCCGAAGGCCCCGGTGCGGGCTCACGCTCGCCGGGCAGCGGCCCGGTCGCGTAACCCTCGTACTGGGGCTGAGGCCCTCGTGTGTCGGTCACAGTGCCCCCTTGGGAGTCCGTGGCAGGGCCACGGGCGCCGTTCGCCCCTGCTCCGGAAGTGGCCGAACCGGCGCCCGTGGCTCCACTCACGCTCTTACTCCTCGTGCTCCCCGGTCGAAGGCTCCGTGCCCTCGACAGTGCCCTCTACCACGCTCGTGGCGTGGACCTCGGCCGTCTCGCCGTCAGCGTCATCGGCCCCATCGACCTCTTCCGCCTCACGACCGGCCTCGGCATTGCGCGCGATGCCGACGACGGCATCCCGCTTGCCCAGATTGATCAGTTGGACGCCCATGGTGTCACGGCCCGTCTCCCTGACTTCATTGACTCGCGTACGAATCACACCACCGCCGAGGGTGATGGCGAGGATCTCGTCCGTCTCCTCGACCACCAGCGCACCGACGAGCGAGCCCCGGTCCTCCACGATCTTGGCGGCCTTGATGCCGAGGCCGCCGCGACCCTGGACGCGGTACTCGTCGACGGGGGTGCGCTTGGCGTACCCGCCATCGGTGGCAGTGAAGACGAACGTACCGGGCCGGACGACATTCATCGAGAGCAGTTCGTCTCCCTCGCGGAAACTCATCCCCTTGACGCCCGACGTGGCACGCCCCATCGGGCGCAGCGCGTCGTCCGTCGCGGTGAACCTGATCGACTGCGCCTTCTTGCTGATGAGCAGCAGATCGTCCTCCGCCGACACCAGCTCCGCGCCGATCAGCTCGTCGTCGCCGCCGTGCGGCATCTCGCGCAGGTTGATCGCGATGACACCGCCCGAGCGCGGCGAGTCGTAGTCCTTCAGCGCGGTCTTCTTCACCAGACCGCCCTTCGTCGCCAGGATCAGGTACGGCACGGCCTCGTAGTCGCGGATCGCGAGGATCTGGGCGATCTTCTCGTCCGGCTGGAAGGCCAGCAGGTTGGCGACGTGCTGGCCGCGCGCGTCCCGGCCGGCGTCGGGGAGCTCGTACGCCTTCGCCCGGTAGACGCGGCCCTTGTTCGTGAAGAACAGCAGCCAGTGGTGCGTCGTCGACACGAAGAAGTGGTCGACGATGTCGTCTTCCCTCAGCTTCGTCCCGCGCACGCCCTTGCCGCCCCGCTTCTGCGAGCGGTAGTCGTCCGTCTTCGTGCGCTTCACATAGCCGCTGCGGGAGATCGTGACGACGATGTCCTCCTCGGCGATCAGGTCCTCGATGGACATGTCGCCGTCGAAGGGCACCAGCTTGGAGCGCCGGTCGTCGCCGAACTTCTCGACGATCGCCGCCAGTTCCTCGCTGACGATCTGGCGCTGCCGCTCCGGCGAGGCCAGGATCTCGTTGTACTCGTTGATCTTCGCCTGGAGCTCGTCGTGCTCGGCGGTGATCTTCTGGTGCTCCAGCGCGGCCAGCCGGCGCAGCTGCATCTCCAGGATCGCGTTCGCCTGCAGCTCGTCGATCTCCAGCAGGCCCATCAGGCCCTCACGCGCGATCTCCACCGTGTTGGAGCGCCGGATGAGGGCGATGACCTCGTCGATGGCGTCCAGGGCCTTCAGGAGGCCGCGCAGGATGTGCGCCCGCTCCTCGGCCTTGCGCAGCCGGAACCGCGTACGCCGGACGATGACCTCGATCTGGTGCGTCACCCAGTGGCGGATGAACGCGTCGATCGACAGCGTGCGCGGCACCCCGTCGACGAGCGCCAGCATGTTGGCGCCGAAGTTCGACTGGAGGTCGGTGTGCTTGTACAGGTTGTTCAGGACGACCTTGGCGACCGCGTCGCGCTTGAGCACGACGACCAGGCGCTGCCCCGTACGCGAGGAGGTCTCGTCGCGGACGTCCGCGATGCCGCCGACCTTGCCGTCCTTGACCAGGTCGGCGATCTTCTGCGCGAGGTTGTCGGGGTTGGTCTGGTACGGAAGCTCCGTGACGACCAGGCACTGGCGGCCCTGGATCTCCTCGACCGCGACGACCGCGCGCATCGTGATGGAGCCGCGCCCGGTGCGGTACGCCTCCTCGATGCCCTTGCGGCCCACGACCAGCGCGCCGGTGGGGAAGTCGGGACCCTTGATGCGCTCGATCAGTGCGTCGAGCAGCTCCTCGTGCGTGGCCTCGGGGTGCTCCAGATACCACTGGGCGCCGGCGGCGACCTCGCGCAGGTTGTGCGGAGGGATGTTGGTCGCCATGCCGACCGCGATCCCCGCCGCGCCGTTGACCAGCAGGTTCGGGAAGCGCGCCGGCAGGACCGTCGGCTCCTGGTTGCGGCCGTCGTAGTTGTCCTCGAAGTCGACGGTCTCCTCGTCGATGTCGCGGACCATCTCCATGGACAGCGGCATCAGCTTGCACTCGGTGTACCGCATGGCGGCGGCCGGGTCGTTGCCCGGGGAGCCGAAGTTGCCGTTGGAGTCCACCAGCGGCATGCGCATCGACCAGTGCTGCGCGAGGCGCACCAGGGCGTCGTAGATGGAGGAGTCGCCGTGCGGGTGGTAGGTGCCCATGACGTCGCCGACGACGCGGGCGCACTTGTAGAACCCCTTCTCGGGGCGGTAGCCACCGTCGTACATCGCGTACAGCACCCGGCGGTGGACGGGCTTGAGGCCGTCCCGGACGTCGGGCAGCGCACGCGAGACGATGACGGACATCGCGTAGTCGAGGTAGGAGCGCTGCATCTCCGTCTCGAGCCCCACGGGCTCGACGCGCATGCCCACGCCGGGCACGATGGTTTCCTCGGGCGTCGCGGGTTCAGGTGTCACAGGGGTGTTCTCGTCGGCCATTGCTGGTCAAAGTCCTTTCGAGCTGCGGCGTCGCTGGTACGGCCGACTCAGATGTCGAGGAAGCGGACGTCCTTGGCATTGCGCTGGATGAACGAGCGCCGCGCCTCGACGTCCTCGCCCATGAGCACCGAGAACAGGTCGTCGGCCTGCGCCGCGTCGTCCAGCGTGACCTGGCCGAGGACCCGGTGGTCGACGTCCATCGTGGTGATCCGGAGCTCCTCGGCGTTCATCTCGCCGAGACCCTTGAACCGCTGGATCGAGTCTTCCTTGATCCGCTTGCCGTTCTGCTTGCCGAGCGCCACGAGCGCGTCGCGCTCCCGGTCCGAGTACGCGTACTCGAAGTCGTCCCGGCCCCACTTGATCTTGTAGAGCGGCGGGCGCGACAGGTAGACGTTGCCCTGCTCGACCAGCGGCCGCATGAAGCGGAAGAGGAACGTCAGCAGCAGGGTGTTGATGTGCTGACCGTCGACGTCGGCGTCCGCCATCAGGATGATCTTGTGATAGCGGAGCTTCTCGATGTCGAAGTCCTCGTGCACCCCGGTGCCGAACGCCGAGATCAGCGCCTGCACCTCGGTGTTCTGGAGGACCTTGTCGATCCGGGCCTTCTCGACGTTCAGGATCTTGCCCCGGATGGGCAGGATCGCCTGGTACATCGGGTTGCGGCCGGACTTCGCCGAACCGCCGGCGGAGTCGCCCTCGACGATGAAGATCTCGCACTTGGTGGGGTCGTTCGACTGGCAGTCGCTGAGCTTGCCCGGCAGCGAGGCGCTCTCCAGGAGCCCCTTGCGCCGGGTCAGGTCGCGCGCCTTGCGGGCCGCCACGCGGGCGGTCGAGGCGGCGATGCCCTTGCGGATGATGTCGGCGGCCTCGTTCGGGTTCCGGTCGAACCAGTCCGTCAGCTGCTCGTGGACGACCTTCTGCACGAAGGTCTTGGCCTCCGTGTTGCCCAGCTTGGTCTTCGTCTGGCCCTCGAACTGCGGCTCGCCCAGCTTCACCGAGATGATCGCGGTGAGGCCCTCGCGCACGTCCTCGCCGGTGAGGTTGTCGTCCTTCTCGCGCAGCAGCTTCTTGTCGCGCGCGTACCGGTTGACCAGGGACGTCAGCGCGGCGCGGAAGCCCTCCTCGTGGGTGCCGCCCTCATGCGTGTGGATCGCGTTGGCGAAGGAGTAGACCCCCTCGGTGTACTGCGTGTTCCACTGCATGGCGATCTCGGCGGACAGGAGGCGGTCCTTGTCCTCGGCCTCGATGTCGATCACCGACTGGTGGATGACGTCGCCCTTGCGGGAGTTGAGGTACTTGACGAAGTCGACGATGCCGTTCTCGTAGTGGTACGTGACCGTCCGCGTCGTCTCCTCCTCGGGGACCTCGACCGCCTCGGCGCTGTCCGCGCCCGCCGTCGCCTTCGCGGACTCGCGCTCGTCGGTGAGCTTGAGGGTCAGGCCCTTGTTGAGGAACGCCATCTCCTGGAAGCGGCGCGACAGCGTCTCGAAGCTGTACTCGGTGGTCTCGAAGATGTCACCGTCCGCCCAGAAGGTGACCGTCGTGCCGGACTCGTCGGTGGCCTCGTGCTTGGCCAGCGGGGCGGTGGGGACGCCGAGCTTGTAGTCCTGCGTCCAGCGGAACCCGTCGCGCCTGACCTCGACGGCGACCCGCGTGGACAGGGCGTTGACGACGGAGACGCCGACGCCGTGCAGACCGCCGGAGACCGCGTAACCGCCGCCTCCGAACTTGCCGCCCGCGTGCAGCACGGTGAGCACGACCTCGACGGCCGGCTTGCCTTCGGACGGCACGATGTCGACCGGGATGCCGCGGCCGTTGTCGATCACACGCACCCCGCCGTCGGCGAGGATCGTGACGTCGATGGTGTCCGCGTGGCCGGCCATCGCCTCGTCGACCGAGTTGTCGACGACCTCCTGCACGAGGTGGTGCAGGCCGCGCTCACCGGTCGAGCCGATGTACATGCCGGGTCGCTTGCGGACCGCGTCCAGCCCTTCCAGCACGGTGATCGCGCTGGCGTCGTACGAGGCGGTGACCTCGCCGTGCTCACCGGCTGTGGACGGGATGTTCTCGTTGGGGTTGCCGGAATCGGCCACGAAGCGCCCTTTCTGGCACAGCACAGGCCGTTCTCCGGACAGGCGGGAGCGGCTGCGTCGTTCGGCTTGTATCGACGACTCCCGCCTCAGCGGCGGGATTACCCACCAGTCTACCGGTAGCGCCGACATGAATGGGGGTTTGCGGGTACCTGAGTACGCATGTGCCGCCCTGAATCAGCGGTTGACGACTCCCCATATTCGGGGAGGGGCCTCAAGGGGCCCTGACGGGCATTGAGCGCTTCGGCCTGTCAGGGCCCCGCTACGGTGAGGGACGCTTCGGCCACACCGTCCGGTTTCCGCCGCTACGAACCCCGGCGAACCGGCAGCCCCGGACGGCCCCGGAGCCCGCCCCGCAGGTCCCGGGCGCACCCGTGCGGCAATCAGGGGCACGACAATTTCAGGCCAAAAGCGCAGCTCAGGGTTGTGGAAAGGTCATCCGATCAGCATCCCGGAGACAGCGGGGCCGTCACCCGTAGGTGTCTCCCGGGCCCTTGCTGCCGGGCGCCCGCAGCGGCCCGAACCGGCGCTCGGGGCCGCTCGGACCGACCACCTTGATCATCCGTACGGTGCCCTGCCCCAGGTCCGCGTTGAGCCGGGCCACCAGTTGCGGGGCCAGCAGCCGCAGCTGCGTCGCCCACGCCGTGGAGTCGCAGCTCACAGTGAGCACCCGCGCGGCCGGGTCCTCGTCGTAGCGCAGCGGTACGCAGTGGTTGGCCAGATCGTCGCCCACGATCTGCGGCCACCGCCCCATCACCCCGCCCACCGCCGCCGGGGTCTCCCAGCCGCGCTCGGTGATCAGCCGGTTGATCGCGGAGCCCAGCGGCTGCGGATCCCGGCCGTCCGACCGGGCCCCGGAGCGCAGCCCGCCGCCCCGCCTGGCCTGCTTACGCTGCTGGGCCGCCGCCCCCCGCGCCTTGGCCTGCTCCTTCGCCGCCCGCAGCGCGACCCGGGCGAGATCGACCCCGGCCACCTCGGGCGGTTTCGGGCTCCCCGACGCCGCCGGCGTACCACCGGAGGCTCCCTCACCGCGGGCCGCGGGCCCCGTACCGCCGAAAGCGCCACCGTCCGCGCCGGAAGCACCCGGGCCCGCCGCCTCGCCGCTCCGCCCGGTCATACCCGCTCCACCTCGCCCGCCGACACCGCGTACCGCGTCCCCGCCAGCACGCCCGGCACGTCCTCGCCCACCGCCGCCGTCACGAGCACCTGTTCACCCGGGGCCACCAGCTCCGCCAGCCGCTCCCGGCGGCGGGCGTCCAGCTCGGCGAAGACGTCGTCCAGGACCAGCACCGGCTCATTGCCCTCGGCGCGCAGCAGCTCGTAACTGGCCAGCCGCAGCGCCAGCGCGTAGCTCCAGGACTCCCCGTGGCTCGCGTACCCCTTCGCGGGCATGGACCGCAGGCTCAGCACCAGGTCGTCCCGGTGCGGGCCCACCAGCGTCACCCCGCGCTCGATCTCCTGCTTGCGGACCCCGGCGAGCGCGGCGATCAGCTGCTCGTACAGCTCGTCGCGGGTGCGCGCCGGATCGACGTCCTCGCCCACCGAGCTGCGGTACTCCAGCGTTACGGGGCCGCCGCCCGGCGCCACGTCCCCGTACGCCTTGTCGGCCAGCGGCTGGAGCGTCGCGATCAGGTCCAGGCGCTGCGCGAGCAGCTCCGCGCCGACCCGGCCCAGGTGCTGGTCCCAGACGTCGAGGGTGGACAGGTCCATGGACCGGCCGCCGTGTCTGCGCGCCATCGCGGCGGACTTCAGCAGGGTGTTGCGCTGCTTGAGCACCCGCTCGTAGTCGGAGCGGACCCCGGCCATCCGGGGGGAGCGCGCGGTGATCAGCTCGTCCAGGAACCGCCGGCGCTCACCGGGATCGCCCTTGACGAGGGCCAGGTCCTCCGGCGCGAACAGCACCGTCCGTACGATTCCCAGCACATCACGCGGCCTGACCTGCGAGGACCTGTTGATACGGGCCCGGTTGGCGCGGCCGGGATTGAGCTCCAGCTCGATCAGCTGCGAGCGCTCGCCCTGGGTGACGGCCGCCCGGACGACGGCCCGCTCGGCCCCCATCCGCACCAGCGGGGCGTCCGAGGAGACCCGGTGGCTGCCGAGGGTGGCGAGATAGCCCACCGCCTCGACGAGATTGGTCTTGCCCTGCCCGTTGGGCCCCACGAACGCGGTGACGCCCGGGTCGAGAGGAACCTCGACCCGGGCGTACGAGCGGAAGTCGGCCAGTGAGAGATGGGTGACGTGCATGGTGGCCGACCTCTCCCGACAGTGCTTCGCTGGTTGTTGAGCTGCCGACGCGTCGCCGGCGGTCCGATCAGTTCTCGGACTTGGACTCGACCGCGTGGCCGCCGAACTGGTTGCGCAGCGCGGCGATCATCTTCATCTGCGGCGAGTCGTCCTGGCGCGAGGCGAACCGCGCGAACAGGGACGCCGTGATCGCGGGCAGCGGCACCGCGTTGTCGATCGCGGCCTCCACCGTCCAGCGGCCCTCGCCCGAGTCGGCGGCGAAGCCCCGGAGCTTCTCCAGGTGCTCGTCGTCGTCCAGGGCGTTGACCGCGAGGTCCAGCAGCCAGGACCGGATGACCGTGCCCTCCTGCCAGGAGCGGAAGACCTCGCGCACGTCGGTGACGGAGTCGACCTTCTCCAGCAGCTCCCAGCCCTCGGCGTACGCCTGCATCATGGCGTACTCGATGCCGTTGTGGACCATCTTCGCGAAGTGGCCGGCGCCGATCTTGCCCGCGTGCACGGAGCCGAAGTCGCCCTCGGGCTTGAGCGCGTCGAAGATCGGCTGGACCTTCGCCACGTTCTCGTCGGAGCCGCCGTACATCAGGGCGTAGCCGTTCTCCAGGCCCCAGACGCCGCCGGAGACGCCGCAGTCGACGAAGCCGATGTCCTTGAGGCCCAGCTCGACGCCGTGCTTCTCGTCGTCGGTCCAGCGCGAGTTCCCGCCGTCGACGACGACGTCGCCGGGCGAGAGCAGCGCGGCGAGCTCGTCGATCGTGGACTGGGTCGCGGCGCCGGCCGGGACCATGACCCAGACGACCCGCGGGCCCTTCAGCTTGCCCACAAGCTCTTCGAGGCTGTGGACATCGGCGACGTCCGGGTTGCGGTCGTAACCGATGACGGTGTGGCCTGCGCGGCGGATGCGCTCGCGCATGTTGCCGCCCATCTTGCCGAGGCCGACGAGACCGAGCTCCATCAGAGATTCCTTAAGCGTCGTGGCGATAGCTTCGGGGCGTTTTCTGCCCGGGACCGAGCCTACGCCCGGGCGGGGACAGCACGGTGGGGCCCGCTCCGCGCCGAGCGGGCCCCACCGGAATCCGTCGTGCCGCCCGCGGGAGGGAGCGGGTCAGCCGGAGAGGCGCACCGGCATGATCAGGTACTTGTACGCGTCGTCCGCCTCCGCGTCCACGGCCGGGCGCCCGCTGAGCAGGGCCGGCTTGGTGGACGTGGTGAAGGAGAGCTGGGCGACCGGGGAGTCGATCGCGCTCAGCCCGTCCAGCAGGAACGTCGGGTTGAAGGCGATCGAGATGTCGTCGCCCTCCAGCACCGAGTCGACGCGCTCCACAGCCTGTGCGTCGTCGCTGGAACCGGCCTCCAGGATGAGCACGCCCTGCTCGAAGCTCAGCCGTACGGGAGTGTTGCGCTCGGCGACCAGGGCCACACGCTTGACGGCCTCGACGAAGGGGGCCGTCTCGATGACCGCGACCGAGTTGAACTCGGTGGGGAAGAGCGTGCGGTACTTCGGCAGGTCGCCCTCGAGCAGACGCGTGGTCGTGGTGCGCCCCGCGCCCTCGAAACCGATCAGGCCCTCACCGGCGCCGGAGCCGGAGAGCGCCAGGGTGACCGTGTCACCGCTGGTGAGCGCCTTGGCGGTGTCCAGGAGCGTCTTGGCGGGCACCAGGGCGACCGCGGATGCCTTGGGGTCCTCCGGCTTCCAGAGGAACTCGCGGACCGCGAAGCGGTAGCGGTCGGTGGAGGCGAGGGTGACGGTGTCGCCCTCGATCTCGATCCGCACACCGGTCAGCACGGGCAGCGTGTCGTCCCGGCCCGCGGCGATGGCGACCTGGGCGGCGGCAGAGGCGAAGACCTCACCGGGGACGGTGCCGGTGGCGGTCGGCATCTGCGGCAGCGCCGGGTACTCCTCCACAGGCAGTGTGTGGAGGGTGAAGCGCGAGGAGCCGCAGACGACCGTGGCCCGTACACCGTCTGTGGAGATCTCCACCGGGCGGTTGGGCAGGGCGCGGCAGATGTCGGCGAGCAGCCGGCCGGAGACGAGCACCGTGCCGTCCTCGTCGACCTCCGCGTCCACGGAGACCTTGGCCGAGACCTCGTAGTCGAAGCTGGAGAAGCTGAGAGCCCCGTCCTCGGCCTTCAGCAGAAGGCCCGCGAGAACGGGCGCCGGCGGACGGGCCGGGAGGCTGCGGGCCACCCAGGCCACCGCCTCCGCGAGTACATCGCGCTCCACCCGGATCTTCACCGGAACCGCCTCCTGCTGTTGCTCGCTCGCCCTGCTGGCCTTCGTCGTCTGGACCGGAGCTCCCTGCCGAGGGCTGGGGAGGCTCCGGGGTCCAGTCTGACGCACGGCACCGACAGTCGTTGCTGCTCGGGGTCAAGTCGAGCCGAACGGTCCGGGGCGGTCGACGGTCGAGTTGTACACAGGCCCCACTTCGAAGCGGATTCCTGGCTAACTCTGAGTGGTAGTAGTAGTAGGTCCTGTGGAAACGGTGGATAACGTCGTTTGCGCAGGTCAGCATCCGTTTTTTGTCCACCGACCCTGTGGGCGGCGCCCGTGGACAACCAGGGCTTTCTGTGGACAGACGAAAGTTCTGCACACCCGATGCACAGGAGGGGGCCACTTCTCCCCAGGTCCGTCCCCAGCTTTACCCACGTTCCCCACAGCCCAACCGGGCGCCTCGGTGTGACGCCTTTCACTCCGGGCGGTGAGAGCGGGTGTCGTGTTGCCGAACAGTGGACAGCTCTGTGGAGAAGCCGGAGAAAGCTGGGGACAACACGGTCCAGCCTGTGGGCCGCCGGTGGACAACCGAGCTGACCCCCTGTGGACGAATATTCTGTCCACAGGCTGTGGATCACGGTTGACCACAAATCCCCAACCATGTGACCTGGCCTGATGGAGTATCGGCAGCCGGCCCTGTGGACGCAATATGGACAACTTCCCAGTCCCCAGGCTGTGGACGGAAGATTCTCCCCCTATCTGTGGAGAAGTGGCTCTGAGCAGCCCTTATTCGAACAGCGCGAGTGCGGGGGCGACCGCTGCCCGGGGCCCGGGAACGGCGAAAGGCGCCTCGCGCGGACCGTGTGAGGCCGGTGCGAGACGCCTTCGGGGCGCGTTGTGGGGCGGTGGGGGCCCTCTTCGCGGGTGTTGTGCGGGGGTGGGGGCGCGCTCTTCGCGGGCGTTGTACGGCGGTTGGGTCAGCCGTTCTTGATGCGGTTGGTCAGCTCGGTGACCTGGTTGTAGATGGAGCGCCGCTCCGCCATCAGCGCCCGGATCTTCCGGTCCGCGTGCATCACCGTCGTATGGTCGCGGCCGCCGAACTGCGCGCCGATCTTCGGCAGCGAGAGATCGGTGAGCTCCCGGCACAGGTACATGGCGATCTGGCGCGCCGTCACCAGGACCCGGCTGCGCGAGGATCCGCAGAGGTCTTCCACGGTGAGGCCGAAGTAGTCCGCGGTGGCCGCCATGATGGCCGGTGCGGTGATCTCCGGGGCCGACTCCTCGCCGCCCGGGATGAGGTCCTTGAGCACGATCTCGGTCAGCCCGAGGTCCACCGGCTGCCGGTTGAGGGAGGCGAAGGCCGTCACCCGGATCAGGGCGCCCTCCAGCTCACGGATGTTGCGGGAGATCCGCGAGGCGATGAACTCCAGCACCTCCGGCGGGGCGTTGAGCTGCTCCTGCACCGCCTTCTTACGGAGGATGGCGATCCGGGTCTCCAGCTCGGGCGGCTGTACGTCGGTGGTCAGGCCCCACTCGAACCGGTTGCGCAGCCGGTCCTCCAGCGTCACCAGCTGCTTGGGCGGCCGGTCCGAGGAGAGCACGATCTGCTTGTTCGCGTTGTGCAGCGTATTGAAGGTGTGGAAGAACTCCTCCTGCGTCGACTCCTTGCTCGCCAGGAACTGGATGTCGTCGACCAGGAGGATGTCGACGTCGCGGTACCGCTTGCGGAAGGTGTCGCCCTTGCCGTCGCGGATCGAGTTGATGAACTCGTTGGTGAACTCCTCCGAGCTCACGTACCGCACCCGGGTCCCCGGGTAGAGGCTGCGCGCGTAGTGCCCGATGGCGTGCAGCAGGTGGGTCTTGCCGAGCCCCGACTCCCCGTAGATGAAGAGGGGGTTGTACGCCTTCGCGGGGGCCTCGGCGACGGCGACGGCCGCGGCGTGCGCGAACCGGTTGGACGCGCCGATGACGAAGGTGTCGAAGAGGTACTTCGGGTTCAGCCGGGCGTGCGGCTCGCCGGGTCCCGGCGCGGGAGCCGGCTGGGCGCCCATCGGCCCGGGCGCCGAGCCGCCGGTGCGCCCGGGACCCGGGCCGCCCTGGCGGTGCTGCGGCTGCTGGTCGTGCCGGTCGCGCTGCTGCTCGTACCCCTGGCGCTCGGGCGGCTGCGACCGGTAGTCGTGCTGCGGCTGCTGGGGGCGGCCCGTGCCGTACGGCTCGCGCCACTGCTCGGGCGGCTGCTCGCGGTACGGCTCGCTGTCGCGGTAGGTGTCGGAGGCGGGCTGCTCGCGGTCCTGGTAGCCCCCGTGGCGCGGCTGCTGCCAGGAGAGGTCGTCCTGGGTGCGCGGCCAGGCGCCCGGCTCGGGGCGCTGCTGCTGGTAGTCGGGGTAGGCGGGGCGGGCCGTGGGCATGCCGTCGTCGGAGGGCCGGTGACCGTAACCGTCGTACCCGTCGTCGCGGGCGTCGTCGCGCGGCTGCCCCTGGTAGCGGTGGCCCTGCTGGCTCTGGTGCGACGGGTGCATCGGGGGCGCCGGCGGGGAGGGCGGTTCGCCCGCGGAGTCGTCGACGGTGATCGCGATGCGGATGGGACGGCCGCACTCGCGGGTCAGGGTCTCGCTGATGAGCGGCGCGAGGCGGCCTTCCAGGACGCGCTTGCCCCATTCATTGGGGACGGCCAGCAGCGCGGTGTCCGCGACGAGCGCCAGCGGCTGGCACCGCTCGATCCACTGCTTGTCCTTCGGCTCGATGCCCTGCTGGCCCTCCCCGAGGAGTTGTTCCAGCACTCGTGGCCACACTGCGGCAAGATCGGCAGGTACGTCAGCCACAAGGCACGCTCTCTCGCATGTCCCACGAATGTGTGGTTCTCGGGACGGGATGGGTCGGGATGGGTGAGGCCCGGCAGTCGGGAAGGAAAAGAACCGGAGTTCAGCCACGGTAGTCAGGCCGGGCCGCGCGGTTCAAGTTGTTGTCCACAGGCTGTGCACAATGGGGGGTCGCGCGGAGCCGGTTTGACCGGATGGCGTAGCCGCGCGTACCGTGACCAGGTCGAGTTGTCGATGGCTGCTGCCGCCTGCCTCCGATGGGCAAAGATCACGATCTGTGATTGTGAAGCGGTGCACTAAGGCGTTTACGCGAGTTCCTCGTGGGCGCACGGTGACAGCCAGGCGATGTCCCGCCAAGACACGAATCATTTCTGGAGCCCCCGAGTGAGCAAGCGCACCTTCCAGCCGAACAACCGCCGTCGCGCCAAGACCCACGGCTTCCGTCTGCGCATGCGTACCCGTGCCGGCCGTGCGATCCTCGCGAACCGCCGCGGCAAGGGCCGCAGCAGCCTGTCCGCCTGATCGCTTACAGGTCCATGACGTGCTGCCTACCGAGAATCGGCTGAGGCGGCGCGAGGACTTCGCGACCGCGGTACGACGAGGACGTCGAGCCGGACGTCCGCTGCTCGTCGTCCATCTACGCAGCGGTGAAACGGACCCGCACGTGACTGGGGAGACTGTTCCCCCGCCGCGTGCGGGTTTCGTCGTCAGCAAGGCGGTGGGCGGCGCTGTCGTCCGCACCTCGGTGAAGCGGAGGCTTCGCCATCTGGTCCGCGACCGGCTGGCGCTGTTGCCCCCCGGTAGCCTTGTTGTCGTACGAGCGCTGCCCGGTGCGGGCGACGCCGACCATGCACAGCTGGCCCGAGACCTGGACGCCGCCCTTCAGCGGCTGCTGGGAGGGGGCGCGCGATGAAGTACCCGCTGCTTGCTCTCATCAAGCTGTACCAGTGGACGATCAGCCCACTGCTCGGGCCTGTCTGCCGCTACTACCCGTCGTGTTCCCACTATGGATATACGGCTATCGACCGGCACGGTGCGATCAAGGGAACAGCGCTGACCGCCTGGCGCATCCTGCGGTGCAATCCGTGGTCACCCGGCGGTGTGGACCATGTCCCGCCGCGCAAGCGTCCGCGGTGGCACGAACTGCTGCGCAACGGCCTGCGCGGTGGCAAGGGCGGGGAGCCCGCCGCTGATGTGCCGCCCGGGGGGTCGGTCTCCGAACCCCCGAGCCCGGCCACAGAGACCTCGCCCAATGCTCAAGGAGCCTGATTAGTGGACACGATTGCCAGTCTGTTCAGCTTTATCACCACGCCCGTCTCGTGGATCATCGTCCAGTTCCACAAGGTCTACGGAGCGCTGTTCGGCGATGACTCCGGGTGGGCCTGGGGCCTGTCGATCGTGTCCCTGGTGGTGCTGATCCGGATCTGCCTGATCCCGCTCTTCGTGAAGCAGATCAAGTCGACCCGCAATATGCAGGTGCTCCAGCCGAAGATGAAGGCGATCCAGGAGCGCTACAAGAACGACAAGCAGCGTCAGTCCGAAGAGATGATGAAGCTGTACAAGGAGACGGGCACCAACCCGCTCTCCTCGTGCCTTCCCATCCTGGCGCAGTCCCCGTTCTTCTTCGCCCTGTACCACGTGCTGTCGTCCATCGCCTCGGGCAAGAAGATCGGCGCGATCAACCAGGACCTGCTGGACAGCGCCCGTGAGGCCCATATCTTCGGCGCGCCGCTGGCCGCGAAGTTCATGGACAGCGCCGACAAGGTCACCTCGCTCAACGCCGATCTGACCGATGTCCGCATCGTCACCGCGCTCATGATCGTGCTGATGTCGGCCTCGCAGTTCTTCACCCAGCGCCAGCTGATGACGAAGAACGTCGACCTGACGGTGAAGACCCCGTACATGCAGCAGCAGAAGATGCTGATGTACGTGTTCCCGATCATCTTCGCCGTGATGGGCATCAACTTCCCCGTCGGTGTCCTCGTCTACTGGCTGACCACCAACGTCTGGACCATGGGTCAGCAGATGTACGTGATCAACCAGAACCCGACTCCGGGCAGCAAGGCGCAGGACGCCTACCTCCAGCGGGTGCTCAAGCGCGTGGACTCCAGCGGCCAGGTCCGCGGCCGGACGCAGCGCAGGACCGTCAAGGCGATCGTGGCCAAGGGACCCGACCGCAATGACATCGAGCGCAAGTTCATCACCGGACTGAGCAAGATGGGGCTGGCCGCTCAGGAGGACGGCACCGTCGAGAAGAGCGAGACGGCCGTCGCCGAGGCCGAGGGCGGTGCGCCCAAGCGTCAGCAGCCCAAGCGCCAGACCAAGGCGAAGCGCCAGACGGCCGCCACCGCCGGCGGGGCCAAGGAGGAGCCCGCGGCTGCCGGCTCCAAGACCTCGCTGCAGAAGCGGGACGCATCGCAGGACGACCAGCCGAAGCCGGCGGGCAAGCCCGCCTCCGGCTCCTCACGCCAAGCCAAGTCCGGACAGCGCAAGGGCCCGCAGCGGCCCAAGCACCCGTCCAAGAAGTAAGAAGGAGTCCACCCGTGACGGAAGGCACCACCTCCACGGCCGCCGCTGAGGGCAGCGACACCCTGAGCCGCCTGGAGCAGGAGGGGGAGATCGCAGCCGACTACCTCGAAGGTCTGCTCGACATCGCCGACCTCGACGGCGACATCGACATGGACGTCGAGGCGGACCGGGCCGCGGTTTCGATCATCAGCGACTCCGCGCGTGAACTCCAGAAGCTCGTGGGCCGCGACGGTGAGGTGCTGGAGGCGCTCCAGGAGCTGACCCGGCTGGCCGTTCACCGGGAGACCGGTGACCGCAGCCGTCTGATGCTGGACATCGGCGGCTTCCGGGCCAAGAAGCGCGAGATCCTCGCCGAGCTGGGCGCCAAGGCCGCGAACGACGTCAAGACCTCGGGCCAGCCGGTCAAGCTGGACCCGATGACGCCGTTCGAGCGCAAGGTCGTGCACGACGCGATCGCCGCAGCCGGTCTCCGGAGCGAGTCGGAGGGCGAGGAGCCGCAGCGCTTCGTCGTCGTACTCCCGGCCTGACCGGATCCTTGTACTGTCGGCCCCGTCTGTTCGCAGGCGGGGCCGATCTTTGTCAGCCTGATAGTCAGCCACCCACAGTGCGCTAGTCGGTACGGAAGGACGGTCCCCGTGACGGACGCTGCAGAGCTCCCCCAGGCACCTGAAGAGGCGCAGGCGGTGTTCGGAGAGCTCTTCCCGGAGGCTGTCCGGTACGCGGAGCTTCTTGCGGATGCCGGTGTGAAGCGCGGCCTGATCGGTCCGCGTGAGGTGCCGCGGCTGTGGGAGCGGCATCTGCTCAACTGCGCGGTGCTCTCCGAGGTGGTGCCGGAGGGCGTCACGGTCTGCGATGTGGGCTCGGGGGCGGGTCTGCCGGGCATCCCGCTGGCCCTGGTGCGCCCCGACCTCAAGATCACCTTGCTGGAGCCGCTGCTCCGGCGCACGAACTTCCTCCAGGAGGTCGTGGAACTGCTCGGCCTGGACCATGTGACGGTGGTGCGGGGGAGGGCCGAGGAGGTCCTCGGGACGTTGCAGCCCGTGCATGTGGTGACGGCCCGGGCCGTGGCGCCGCTGGACCGGCTGGCGGGCTGGGGTGTGCCTCTGCTGCGGCCTTACGGAGAGATGCTGGCGCTGAAGGGCGACACCGCCGAGGAGGAGATCAACGGCGCCAGGGCCGCTCTGAGCAAGCTCGGTGTGCTGGAGACCGAGGTGCTCCAGGTGGGCGAGGGTGTCGTCGATCCTCTGTCCACGGTGGTGCGCGTGGTGGTGGGCGAGAGCCCGGGCGGTGTGAGGTTCGCCGCAAAGAGGGCCAAGGCGGCACGGGTGGGACGGACGCGCAGGCGTCGCTGAGTGGCCGCCCCGCGCGTCGCGGAGGCCCGGTCGAGTGGGGCCCGACAGCCGGCCGGCTTGGCCCTTTCCGGATGATCTCCACCGTCTAGCAGCGATATGCCGGGGAGGCGGCCATATGCACCCCCTGCGGAGTGTCGTGGCCTGGTAGTTGCCCTGCGGGGGCATCGTGTTTCACGTGAAACGTCGCTCTCTGCTGCAGGGAATCATCGGCCGCGGTCGTGCGGCTGCCACACCGCGCGACCGCAAGCCCGCAAGGGTTGCCGAGTTGTCCACAAGCGCGGATTCATCCACAGAACAGCGGGCCTCGCTGGTTCACGACCCCGAAAGCATGGCAGGCTCTGCTCATTGCGAGCCTGAAGTCGAGGAGAGTGAATCCTTGCGGTCCGACGCCAACATCGCGGGACCGATGACCGATCCGGTCCCCGGTCCCCGAACCGAGTCCGCGGCGGACGGTGTTTCACGTGAAACACCGCCACCGATGGACGACACACCCATCGGTCGTGCCGCCCAGCTGGCGGTCGAGGCCCTCGGCCGCGCCGGCGAGGGGCTGCCTCGCCCTGACCGGACACGCGTCATGGTGGTGGCCAACCAGAAGGGCGGGGTCGGTAAGACGACCACGACGGTCAACCTCGCCGCTTCGCTGGCGCTGCACGGTGCCCGTGTTCTGGTGGTCGACCTCGACCCGCAGGGCAATGCCTCTACGGCCCTGGGGATCGATCACCACGCCGATGTCCCCTCGATCTACGACGTTCTGGTGGAGAGCCGCCCGCTTTCCGAGGTGGTGCAGCCGGTCCCGGACGTCGAGGGTCTCTTCTGCGCCCCCGCCACGATCGATCTCGCCGGTGCGGAGATCGAACTCGTGTCGCTGGTGGCGCGTGAGAGCCGGCTGCAACGGGCCATCCAGGCGTACGAGCAGCCCTTGGACTACATCCTCATCGACTGCCCGCCCTCCCTCGGCCTGCTCACGGTGAACGCGATGGTGGCCGGGGCCGAGGTGCTGATCCCCATCCAGTGCGAGTACTACGCGTTGGAGGGCCTGGGCCAGTTGCTGAAGAACGTCGACCTGGTGCGGGGCCATCTCAACCCGGAGCTGCACGTCTCGACGATCCTGCTGACGATGTACGACGGCCGGACCCGGCTCGCTTCCCAGGTCGCCGAGGAGGTGCGGACCCACTTCGGCAAGGAAGTGCTGCGCACGAGCATTCCGCGATCGGTGCGTATCTCCGAGGCGCCGAGCTACGGGCAGACCGTGCTGACCTATGACCCGGGATCCAGCGGCTCGCTGTCCTACCTCGAAGCCGCCCGGGAGATCGCCCTGCGGGGCGTCGGGGTGCACTACGAGGCCCAGCACGCCCACACGAGCAGTCAGAACAGCCAGCAGAACGTTTCGGAGGGCATTCAGTGAGTGAGCGACGTAGAGGGCTGGGGCGTGGACTCGCCGCACTGATTCCCGCCGCTCCCCAGGAGAAGCAGGTGTCGGGGCCAGGGAGCGGTGCGTCGGCATCCGGCAGTGGGCCGGTGCTGACGGCGGAGCGTGGCGTGGCCGCCGCGAAGGTGACCGCGCTTCCGGCGTCGCCGGTGGTGCCGGAGCCGGCGTCCGCGCCGGAGGACCGGCCGGAGCAGGAGGTGGGGGCGACCGGTGCGTACTTCGCCGAGCTGCCCATCGGGTCGATCACGCCGAACCCCCGGCAGCCCCGTGAGGTGTTCGATGAGGACGCCCTGGCCGAGCTGGTCACCTCCATCAAGGAGGTCGGTCTCCTCCAGCCGGTCGTCGTGCGCAAGGTGGGAACGGACCGCTACGAGCTCATCATGGGCGAGCGCCGCTGGCGGGCCTGTGAGGAAGGGGGCCTGGAGCGGATCCCGGCCATCGTCCGGGCCACGGACGACGAGAAGCTCCTCCTGGACGCGCTGCTGGAGAACCTGCACCGGGCTCAGCTGAACCCGCTGGAAGAGGCCGCCGCCTACGACCAGCTCCTCAAGGACTTCAAGTGCACCCATGACCAGCTGGCCGACCGGATCGGGCGGTCCCGGCCCCAGGTGTCCAACACGCTGCGGCTCCTGCGGCTCTCGCTTCCGGTGCAGCGCCGGGTGGCCGCGGGCGTTCTCTCGGCCGGTCACGCGCGGGCCCTGCTGTCGGTGGACGACTCCGAGGAGCAGGACCGGCTGGCCCACCGCATCGTCGCGGAGGGACTGTCGGTCCGGGCGGTCGAGGAGATCGTGACGCTCATGGGCTCGCAGCCCACGAGCTCGTCGAAGCCGAAGGGCCCCCGGGCCGGTGCGCGGGTGTCGCCCGCCCTGTCGGACCTGGCGACCCGGCTCTCCGACCGCTTTGAGACCCGGGTGAAGGTCGACCTGGGCCAGAAGAGGGGAAAGATCACCGTCGAGTTCGCCTCGATGGAGGATCTGGAGCGGATTCTCGGCTCCCTCGCCCCGGGCGAGGGACCCGTGCTGGAGCGTCGACTGTCCGAGACGTCCGACGAGGACGACGAAGGCTGAGTGCGGCAGGGCCCACTCGACTGGGCAGGACCGCGTCGAGGGCGGGCGGTGTACCGGTGCTCACCGGAACACCGCCCGCCCTTTGCCGTCTCTCGGTGTCCGCTTCACCTCTGGGTGGATACGATGCGTTCTGGGATGGTGCATCCACGGTGATCGACCTCGGAGGAGGGCGGGGACCTTGCGAACAGTGAGCCGCAGCCGGCTGGTGACGGTCGGGCTGGGCCTGGGAGCCGTCGGGGGATTCGTCGGCAGTCTGTTCCACGAACGGAACGCGCTGACGGCCGCCCGAGATGCGGCGGGCGAGAGAAGTGAGGAATCGCCGCCATGGGGCGTCGGCTTGTACCGCTCACCTTGGACAACCTTCAGGACCTTCCCGAGCGCTGCCGTTCGTGCGTCTTCTGGGAGCTTGACCCGGTCAGCGGAGAAGCAGCGGTAACGGCGGGAAAGCCGCAGCTGGAGAAGGAAGCCTGGATCTCCGGGGTGCTTCTGGAGTGGGGCTCCTGCGGCCGGGTGGCCTATGTGGATGATGTGCCGGTCGGGTTCGTGCTCTATGCGCCGCCCGCCTATGTGCCGCGCTCCACGGCCTTCCCGACCAGCCCGGTCTCCCCCGACGCCGTTCAGCTCATCACCGGGCTGATCATTCCGGGATACCGGGGTCAGGGACTCGGTCGCGTCCTGGTGCAGACGGTGGCCAAGGACGTACTGCGCCGGGGATTCAAAGCGATCGAGGCGTTCGGCGACGCCCGCGCGGAGGAGCTCGGCTGTGTGCTCCCGGCGGACCATCTGCTGGCGGTCGGCTTCAAGACCGTGCGGCCCCACTCCCGGTACCCGCGTCTGAGGCTCGAACTGAGGACGACGCTCTCCTGGAAGGAGGACGTCGAGATGGCGCTCGACCGGCTCCTGGGCGCGGTCCAGAAGGAACCCGCACTGCGTCCGCTCTGACGACCGCTCCTCGGGCTGACGCCTCACGACATACGGAACGGGCCCACCCCCGGAGCGGGGGTGGGCCCGTTTCACGTGAAACATCGCGCCGGGGCGCGCGTGACTACTTGGCGCTGATGAAGCCTTCGAGGTCGCGGAGGATCGCGGCCTTCGGCTTGGCGCCGACGATGGTCTTGGCGACCTCGCCGCCCTGGTAGACGTTCAGGGTGGGGATGGACATCACGCCGTACTTGGCGGCGGTGGCCGGGTTCTCGTCGATGTTGAGCTTGACGATCTCGATCTGGTCGCCGTGCTCTGCGGCGATCGCCTCCAGCGAGGGGGCGATCTGCCGGCACGGGCCGCACCAGGCAGCCCAGAAGTCGACCAGAACGGGCTTCTCGCTCTTGAGGACGACCTCGTCGAACGTGTCGTCGGTTACGTGCTTCAGGTCGCCGGCCACGGCGGCCTCCTTAGTCTCTCGGGGTGGGCGTGCGGTGGGGGAAGCTCAGACAGCCGGGGTCTTCTCCGGCTCGGCGGGCTCGGCGTCGGCCAGCGCGGCGAGGAAGCGCTCGGCGTCCAGGGCCGCGGAGCAACCGGTGCCCGCGGCGGTGATCGCCTGCCGATAGGTGTGGTCGACCACGTCTCCGGCACCGAAGACACCGGGGAGGTTGGTGCGGGTGGAGGGCGCCTCGACCTTGAGGTACCCCTCGTCGTCGAGCTCCAGCTGACCCTTGAAGAGCTCGGTGCGCGGGTCGTGTCCGACAGCGATGAACAGTCCGGTCACGGGGAGCTCGGAGGTCTCACCGGTCTTGGTGCTGCGCAGGGTCAGGCCCGAGAGCTTCTGGTCCCCCTTGACCTCGGCGACCTCGCTGTCCCAGGCGAACGTGATCTTCGGGTCGGCGAAGGCCCGGTCCTGCATCGCCTTGGAGGCGCGCAGGGTGTCACGGCGGTGGACGATCGTGACGGACTTGGCGAAGCGGGAGAGGAAGGTCGCTTCCTCCATCGCGGTGTCGCCGCCGCCGATCACGGCGATGTCGTGGTCCTTGAAGAAGAAGCCGTCACACGTGGCGCACCAGGAGACGCCGCGTCCGGAGAGGGCGTCCTCGTTGGGCAGGCCCAGCTTGCGGTGCTGGGAGCCGGTGGTCACGATGACGGTCTTGGCGCGGTGCACGGTGCCGGCGGTGTCGGTGACGGTCTTGATGTCACCGGTGAGATCGACCGCGACGACATCGTCGGGGACCAGCTCGGCGCCGAAGCGCTCGGCCTGGGCACGCATGTTGTCCATGAGCTCGGGGCCCATGATGCCGTCCTGGAAGCCGGGGAAGTTCTCCACGTCGGTGGTGTTCATCAGAGCGCCGCCAGCCGTGACCGCACCCTCGAAGACCAGCGGGCTCAGTGAGGCACGGGCGGTGTAGAGCGCGGCGGTGTACCCGGCCGGTCCGGAGCCGATGATGATCACATTACGGACGTCGCTCACGGGTTTCTTCCTCGTCTCTGCAGACTGCCTACTGCCTACGGGGTCGGTTCAACGACTCTCACCCCACCCAACGGATCCTACGGGTGATGCATTCCCTGTGTTGCAACCCCGTGTCGCAACAGCCGACGTGCCGTAGCGGTCCTCAGGGGCGGTCGTAGACCTTGGTGAGCAGCAACTGCCCTGTGGACTTGGGCGCGGTGTCCACGCAGGAGGCGGCGACGACATAGGCGTTGACGCGCGAGGGGTCGTTCGCGTGCGGGAGGACGACGAGGAAGGTGTCCGTCCCCCGGTAGGTCCCCTCGTCGAGGGCGAGAGCGGGCGTCGTACGGCCGGTCGCCTTCTGGACGCACGGCGGTACGGCGACGGCGGGGGCGCTCAGCGGGCTTTCGGGCGTCGCGACCTCCGGCGACGCCGCCTCGGACGCCGATGGATCGTCCCTCTGCGGTGACACCTTCTTCCCGCCGAAGTCCTCCTTGCCCACGCTCCCGGTCAAGAGCTCGTCGACTCTGGCTTCGAGCGTGTCCGCGGAGTAGCGGTGCGCCCCGCTCTCGTCGGCGCTGACCGCCCGGTCGGAGGCTTCGCTCAAAGCGCCCGGGGAGGACGAGAGGTTCTGGAGGAGAAGGACGCTCATACCGAGGAGTGCGGCACCGCACGTCGTGCCCAGGATCGCCGCACGGCGTCGGCGACGGGCGGAGCGGCGGCCGGGACCCGTGGCGGCCTGAGGGCGGCCTGCCGGACGGTCCGGGGAGGACGCGTCGATGCGCCGGTCGGCGACGGAGTCGGCGCGGGGAGGCACGAGGGGCGCCCCATCGGGCTCGACGGCCTCTGTTTCACGTGAAACATCGGTTTCACGTGAAACATGAAGCGGTTCATCGGCTGCGGGATCATCCGTACGGGCCTCGGCCGCGAGAGCCGCGTCGATGCGGGCGGCGATGTCCTCGGGCATCGGCTCGGGATCCGGCAGGGTGCCGAGCAACCCGCGGATCTCCTCCAGCGAGTCCCGTACCTCCGCGCAGAGGGCGCACCCCGCGACATGGCGGCGGACTTCCGCCGCACGGGGGTCGGGGAGCAGCCCCTCGGTGAGATCGGAGATCTCGGAGACCTCCGGATGCTGAGCCGTGTCGGTCGTCGATGTCACGGGCGTCCACCTCCTCCCTTCGCAGCGGCAGGGTTGCTTGCTCCCGCGTCCTTCGGTCCGGACGCAGGTGGGACGGATGCCCCGGGCGTCCGGTTCCTTCCAGTGGTGCGGTCCTCCCCGCCCGGACTCTCGTCCCCGGTCCCGCCGCGCAGATGGCGGACCAGGGGCGCGAGTCTCGCCCGGCCCCGGGCGCACCGGCTCTTCACGGTCCCGGTCGGCACGTCCAGGACGGCGGCGGCCTCTGCCACGGGGTATCCCTGCATGTCGACCAGGACGAGGGCCGCGCGCTGTTCGGCGGGGAGCGTGGCCAGGGCGGCGATGAGCTGGCGGTGCAGCTCATGCCGCTCGGCCGGGACCTCGGCCGACTCGTGGGGTTCCAGGAGCTGGTCGAGGCGTTCCGCGTCGTCCACCGGTGACGTCTTGCGGGAGGCGGCCTTGCGGATCCGGTCGAGGCAGGCGTTCACGGTGATGCGGTGCAGCCAGGTGGTGACGGCGGACTGGCCGCGGAAGGTGTGGGCCGCCCGGAAGGCGGAGACCAGGGCGTCCTGGACGGCGTCGGCGGCCTCTTCCCTGTCCCCGAGGGTGCGCAGCGCCACGGCCCACAGCCGGTCGCGGTGGCGGCGTACGAGCTCACCGAAGGCGTCGGGATCACCCGCCACATGCAGGGCGATCAGGTCCGAGTCGCTCGGCGTCTCTGGTGGAACGGAATCCACCGTGCTCCCCCTCCGAACCGGATCCGATGTCAGGTGCCACATTAACGGGCCCGCTCGCGGTCATCACGGGTCGGTGCGGATGGTCCGCACCGACCCGTGGATCAGCCGAGTACGGAGATGTCGGTGATCCCGCCGCGGTAGCCGCCGGTGCCGTCCGCCGGGAGCTCGGTGATGTGGACCAGGACGTACCGCGTGCGTACGGGCTTGTCCAGCTTCTCCTTGATCGTCGAGCCCGCGACCTGCTGCTTGACGATCGACTGACTGAACTCCGCCAGGGTGGAGGGCGTCGAGGCGTCCGGGCCCGCTGCCAGCACGGCCGCCGTCTGACCGCTGCGGTACAGGGACACGTCGATGCCGGAGACGTCCCGCACTTTCCCGAGGTCGACGATGATGCCGCTGCCCTGCTTGCGGTTGGGGTAGTTACCGAAGTTGGGGAAGCCCTTGTAGCGGGGGGTGATCCAGGACGTCTCCGCATTGTCGTCGACGGCGTTCGACACGAGTTCCGGCTTTATCCCGGAGCCGCCCGGCATGAACTCCGTCGCGCCCGCGATGGTCAGTGGTTCGGCCGGCGGAGCAGGGCGCTTGTCCTTGTTCTTGTCCTCCTCGCTCGTCTGCGTGACGCCGGTGTCCTCGGATCCCTTGCCGTGGTCGAGCAGGGTCTCCGCGAGCTGCCAGCTGCCGAGCCCGAGGGCGGCGATGAGGAGCGCCGAGACACCCCACTTGAGTACCCGTCCGGTGCGGCTCTGGAGCGGGGCCGGAGGGGCCGCCATCACTGGTTGCGGCACGGACGAGGGGTGCGAGGACGGCCGTCCGTAGGTGCCCTGCTGATACGTCGTCCGCTGGTAGGCGGGCTGCTGGTAGACGGGCTGTGCGGCGAACGTGGGCTCCGGCGGCAGGACGCGCGGCATGGCCGCGACCGCCCTGGCCAGTTCGTCCGGGGTGGTGCAGGGCGGTTCCTGACGGGATGCGGTGGCCCCGTCGTTGGCGAGCGCGCGCATGGCGAGTTCGGACAGGCCGCGGTGGACGCCCGCGCGGACCTGGTCGGGGGCGATGAGCCCCATGCCCTTGGGCAGCCCGGAGAGGCCGTACGCGTCGTTCTCGTACGGCCAGCGCTGGGTCAGCGCCGCGTAGAGCAGTGCGCCGATCGCCTCGGTGTCCTGGCGGAGGGGGCGTTCGGAGGTGATGCCGCGCAGTGCGGCGTTCACGGCGAGGCCGCGGATCCGGTACTGGCCGGTGGAACTGCGCAGGACGGCGCCGGGGGTGAGGCGCAGGTGCGTCAGCCCTTCGCGGTGGGCGGCGGCCATCGCCAGGGAGAGCTGGCTGACGAGTTGGTAGGCGTCGTGGGCGTCCATGGGCCCGGCGGCCAGCAGAGCGGTGAGCTCGGTGGCGTCCGGGAGCCATTCGTGGACGACGTAGACGAGTTCGTTCTCCTCGACGGCGTCCAGGACCTGGACGAAGCGGGGGTCGCCGAGCAGGGCGGACGACCGGGCCGCGGCCAGCACGGAGCGGGCGCGCGGGTGGTCGGCCGGCAGCAGGTGCACGCCGACCGCGCGACGCAGTTTCTCGTCGACCGCCCGCCAGCTGCTGAAGCCGTCCAGACGGGTGACGCACTCCTCCAGGCGGTAACGCTCGGCCAGTTTGTGGCCGCTGTGCAGATCGGGGGTCGCCGGAACGGCCTCGGACCGTTCCGGTCCGCCGCTTTCGCCCTTGGGATCCGCGGGCTTCTCGGGGCTCGCGCCCTCGGCTTGCGTCGTTCCGTCGGTCGTGGCCTCGTCCGCCTTGGCGGTCAGCGGCTCGTCGCCGCCGTTGTCGGCCACGCCGACGGCAGCCGTGCTACGTTCCGCCACCGTCGTTCCTGCCTCCCCATCCGTTGCGCGATGCCGGCCGGCTCGCTCACAGTCACGCCAATTGTGCCCACACTCCGGCGCTATGCACGACACGCAAAGCCCGCCCATGGTTGTGCGGCCGTGTGTTCATTCAGCGTCCGAGCCGCCCGCGGACCATGCCGACCAGGCCGTTGACCTCTTCGATGCGCATCTTCTTCGCGGCGACGAAGAAGACGCCCATGAGGAGGACGCCGCCGCAGACCAGCGCGACCAGTGATCCGAGAGCGCCGGTGCCGAGAAGTTCGAGAAGTGCGAACCCGATCCCGCCGCCGACCACGGCCGCGGGCACCGCCGCCATGCAGAGCCGGGCGTAGGTCCGCACGATGTGGGAGCCGTCCAGGTCGCCGCCCAGCCGGCTGCGCAGTCGGCGCCAGGCGACGCCGACGCCGACCGCGTAGGCCAGACCGTAGGAGAAGGCCATGCCGACGACGGCCCAGCGGGCGGGCAGGACGACGTAACAGAGGGCGGAGGCGGCGGCGTTGACGGCGGCCACGATGACCGTGTTGTAGAAGGGGGTGCGGGTGTCCTCGTACGCGTAGAAGCCACGGAGCACGACGTACTGCACGGAGTACGGGATCAGTCCGAGGGCGAACGCCATCAGGATGAAGCCCATGGACCGGGCGGCCTCGGCGCCGCTGGAGGCGTACAGCAGGGTGCACATCGGCAGACCGAGCGCGAGGAAGGTGAAGGCGACCGGGACGATGGCGACGGCGGAGTTGCGCAGCCCCTGCGAGATGTCGTCGCGGACCGCGCCCGGGTCGTTGTCGTGGGCGGCGCGGGAGATGCGGGGCAGCAGCGCGGCCATGACGGAGACGGTGATGATGGCCTGCGGCATGCCCCAGATCAGCTGGGCGTTGGAGTAGGCCAGGAACCCGGTGCCGTCCTTGCCGGCCAGCTTGCCCGCCGAGGTGGCGAGCTGGGTGACGACCAGGACGCCGGCCTGGTTGGCGAGGACGAACAGCACGGTCCACTTGGCCAGCTTGACCGTCTTGCCGAGCCCGTGGCCCCTCCAGTCGAAGCGGGGGCGGAAGCGGAAGCCCGCCTCGCGCAGGTACGGGATCATCGCCAGCGCCTGGACGACCAGCCCGAGAAGGGTGCCGATGCCCAGCAGCCGCACGCCCTCCGGCGGGATGGTGTCCACGCCCATCCGGGATTCGGCGGAGGTGCCGTAGACCCAGATGAAGAGGCCGAACGTGATGATCATGACGATGTTGTTGAGGACCGGGGTCCACATCATCGCGCCGAACTTGCCCCGGGCGTTGAGGATCTGACCCATCACCACGTGCACGCCCATGAAGAAGATGGTGGGCAGGCAGTACCGGGCGAAGGTGACGGCGACGCTGTTGGCGGCCACGTCGTCGGCGATCGTGTTGGACATCAGCTGGATCAGCACCGGCGCCACCAGCACCGCGGCGGCCACGATCAGGCCGAGCGCGACCATCACCAGGGTCAGCAGCCGGTTGGCGAACGCCTCGCCGCCGTCCTCGTCGTCCTTCATGGCACGGACGAGCTGCGGTACGAAGACCGAGTTGAGGCCGCCGCCCACGGTCAGGATGTAGATCATGGTCGGCAGGGTGTACGCGATGGTGAAGCTGTCACCGAGGAGCGCGGCCCCGAGGGCCGCGGTGATCACCAGGGACCGGATGAAGCCGGTGAGCCGGGAGACCAGGGTGCCGGCCGCCATCAGCGCGCTGGACTTCAGCACTCCGGACATCTTGCCGCCGCCGGACTTCGGCGGGACGGGCGCGGGCGCCGGTTCCGGCTCGGGCGGTCCCGGGACCTTCCCCGACGCCTCCTGGTCCCGGAAGAGGTGGGCGAAGGCGTCCGGCTCCCGCCGGTCGTCCGACGCCCGGGTGACCAGGTCGTCGACGCCGACGAACTGCGTGGTCGCCGGACGGTCGCCGTACGGGAGGTGGCGGGAGGGCCCCGAGGGCTCGGGAGGCGGCGTCTGGGCCCAGATGCGCGGGTCGGGGGCGTGCGGGGCGGGTGGAGGCTGCTGGTAGAGCGCCTGCGGCTCCTGGTAGGCGCCGGGGGGCGGCGGCGGGTGGGACGCCCGGTCGTAGAGCGCCTCGCCCACCGGGTCCTGGGCCGCCAGGTCCTGCGCGAGGTAGGGGTCGTCCTCGTAGGCGTGCTGGAGGTACGGGTCGGGCGGCGCCTGCCGGCCGTCCTGGCCCGCGCCCGGAGGAACCGGGGGCCCGGACGGAGAGCCTGCTCCGCCGGCGCCCTGGCCGCGGTCACCGTCGTACGGCGCGTTCATCGAAACCCCTACCTCATCGTCCCCGGCCGACCGGCCACGACAGACATCGCTCAACGGTCCACTTTCTCACCCGTTTCCGACGGGGCCCCGCTTTCCGGTCCGGTGTCCGGGGTCGGGTCACTCGGCTGCTCGGGTTCGCCGCCGTCGCCGTTCGTCGTGTCGCTTGCCACGGCGCGCTTGCGGTGGGCGTACATCCGGACGCCGGCCAGCACCAGGAGCAGCAGTCCGCCGGCGATCACGAGGAGCACGGTCGGCGTCACCTCGGAGACCTTGACGGTGAAGGTCATCTTCTTGCCGTACGGAGTGCCGTCCTCGGTGAACAGACGGGCGGTGACCTGGGCCCGGCCGTTGGCGCTGGTCGCCGTGTCGAACTTCAGCGACTGGCTGTGCCCGCCCGCGATCCGGACCGGCAGTTCGGTCCTCGATCCGTCGTCGTTGAACTTGAGGCGGATGTTGTCCGAGGTCAGTCTCAGGACGAGCCGGTCGACGCCCTGCACCAGCTTGTTCTGCACCGTCACCGGGATCGTCGCGCTGCGGCCGGAAAGGGTGACGTCGGACTTCTCGATCAGCTGGACCTCGTTGGTGAGGCTCTTCAGGTAGCCGCGAACGTCGTCCCGGTAGCTCTCCGCCTCCAGCGGGCGGCCCCGCCAGGACGTCGACATCGAGCGGTTGACCGCGTTGCCGAAGGGCGTCACCACGCGCTCGGGCTGCGTGAGGATCGTCTCGAAGCTGTCGACGGAGCCCTGGGTGATCCGGATGTCCTGGAACGCCTGGGTGGGCAGTTCCTGGCGGCGGAGCTTCTTCGGGTACGCGGAGGCCCGCGGCACCTCGGTGACCGCCAGCGGGTCCGGCTTCACCTCGGAGGCGGAGACCAGGTCCAGCGGCTGCGTCCAGCGGTCACCGGACAGGCCCTCCAGGGCGCGGGCCATCGACTGGGCCTGGGCGGCAGTCGGCATCCGCTGCGGCGCCACGACGATGCTGCGCTCGTTGTCCGGGGCCTGCTCGGTCAGCGCGAGGGTCTGCGCGAGGAACTTCTGCACCGCGAGGGTCGAGGTGTCCGCCCGCGCCATGCTGGAGGAGAACGCCGTCGACAGCCGGGCGTCGGACACGACCGCGGTGGTGCCTCCGCCGATCGGCCGGGCCGCGGTCGGGGTGTACGGCAGCCCGCCGGTCTCCTGGAAGCTGTCGCTGCGGGCGATCACGTGGTGGGCGCCCGCGGAGGTCGCCACATCGACGATTCCCGGATCCACGGCGCCGTTCACGGGCCAGGCGAAGTCCGTGGAGGGCTTCACATGCAGGATGGTCTCCACCGTGGTGGCGGCCACCGCCGAGGCGTTCTGCAGACGGCTGAGCGTGCCGGAGACGTTCTTGCCCCGGTGGGCGATGGACGCCAGGTCCGGGTCGGCGAACGGCAGTGCGATCACGTTGTCGTCGTCGACGACCTTCCCGAGGGCGGCGAGCCACTGCCTGGCGATGGTCTGGTTCTTGCCCGGGACCGTCGTCTCGCCCGACCGGATCTCATAGGCTCCGGCCATCGCCGCGACGCTCGCCAGCAGGTCCGGGTCGATGACCCAGGTGACGGGGAGGCGGCCGCCCAGGGCGACCATCTGCTCCAGCCGTCCGCCCGGCGCGAGCTCCTTGGCCAGGTCGTCGTCGGCGAACACCTGCGTCTGCTGTTCGTCCGAGCGCGTCTCCGCGGTGACGTGCGGGGAGGCGATCAGCGGCCACAGGAACGTGAGCTTGGTCCTCTTGTCGCTCTTCTCGGGCTGCCACGGAAGGAACGAGCGCTGGATGCCCAGGACCTGTTCGTAGGGGGCGGCCGCCGTACGGCCGGAGACCGAGACGCCCAGCTGATAGACGCCCGAGGCGTTCAGGTCCAGCTTGTCGACGGGAACGGAGAGGGTGAAGTTCTGGCTGATCCCCCGCTGGAGCTTCGGGATCTTCACCGCGTACTTGTCGTCGATCGCGGCCGGGTCGGCTCCGGGGACGTAGTCCGTGCGCTTGGCGGCGTCGTCGACCTCGCCCCGGCCGGTGAGCCGGGGACCCACGCGGAGGTCGACCTCGGCGTCGCTGATCGTCTCCTTGCCCCGGTTGGTGAGCGTCCCGGAGACGGTGAGGGTATCCCCCTCCACGGGAGCGCTGGGGGAGAGCGTGTTCAGGGACACAGCGACCGTGCGGGAGACCGAGGGGGCCTTGACCGGCTTGGCGGGCTTGGCCGCCCCGGTGGTCCCGGCGGCCGGACCGGCCAGCAGACCGGCCAGCAGCGGTGCCCCCAGAACCACGGAGACCGTGCGCCGCAGCCACCGGCGGGCAGGAGAGGGACGCATCCCCTGGATGTCTGCCGCCTGGGCCACGCGCCTACCCGTCCCTCGTCGTCATCGGTGTTCGTCGATCGTTGTCGGTCCTGCGTCCCCGCATGGTAACGAGGTGCGGCGGGCCGAAGTGCTGGGGTCCGGCTCACATGATCGCGGCAGGCCCGCAGGGCCCGGATAAACGATGACGCCCCGGCCGGTGCGGGCACGTACCCTTTTCTGTTGTGCCGAACGCCAACGAAGAGAACGCCAGTGCACTGAGCCAGGTGCAGCATCGCGCGGTGAGTGAGCTGCTGCGAGTGTCCCCGGTCGCCGACGACCTCGCCCGCCGATTCCAGGAGGCCGGATTCGGCCTCGCGCTGGTCGGCGGCTCGGTCCGCGACGCGCTGCTCGGCAGGCTCGGGAACGACCTGGACTTCACCACCGACGCCCGCCCCGAGGACGTACTCGCCATCGTCCGCCCGTGGGCCGACGCGGTGTGGGAGGTCGGGATCGCCTTCGGCACCGTGGGCTCCCAGAAGAACGGCTACCAGATCGAGGTCACCACCTACCGGTCGGAGGCGTACGACCGGACCTCGCGCAAGCCGGAGGTCTCCTACGGCGACTCCATCGAGGACGACCTCGTACGCCGCGACTTCACGGTCAACGCGATGGCCGTGGCGCTGCCGGAGAAGGAGTTCATCGACCCGCACGGTGGCCTGAAGGACCTCGCCGAGCGCGTGCTGCGCACCCCGGGCACGCCTGAGGAGTCCTTCTCGGACGACCCCCTGCGCATGCTGCGCGCCGCCCGGTTCGCGGCGCAGCTGGACTTCGAGGTCGCCGCCGACGTGGTCACCGCGATGACGGAGATGGCCGGACGAATCGAGATCGTCTCCGCCGAGAGGGTCCGGGAAGAGCTGAACAAGCTCCTGCTCTCCGGCCGGCCCCGCAAGGGTCTGGGGCTCCTCGTCGACACCGGGCTGGCCGATCATGTGCTGCCCGAGCTTCCCGCGCTGCGTCTGGAGAGTGATGAGCATCACCGCCACAAGGACGTCTATGAGCACTCGCTGACCGTGCTGGAGCAGGCCATCGACCTGGAGGAGGACGGTCCCGACCTCGTCCTGCGCCTGGCCGCGCTGCTCCACGACGTCGGCAAGCCGAGGACTCGGCGCTTCGAGAAGGACGGCCGGGTCTCCTTCCACCACCACGAGGTGGTGGGCGCCAAGATGACCAAGAAGCGCATGACCGAGCTGAAGTACTCCAACGACCTGGTCAAGGACGTGTCGAAGCTGGTCGAGCTCCACCTGCGCTTCCACGGGTACGGCGACGGCGAGTGGACCGATTCCGCCGTCCGCCGCTATGTGCGCGACGCCGGACCGCTCCTCGGACGTCTCCACAAGCTGACCCGGTCGGACTGCACGACCCGGAACAAGCGCAAGGCGAACGCCCTGTCCCGGACCTATGACGCGCTGGAGGAGCGCATCTCCCTGCTCCAGGAGCAGGAGGAGCTTGACTCCATCCGCCCGGATCTGGACGGCAACGAGATCATGCAGGTCCTCGGCGTCGGCCCCGGACCGGTGATCGGCAAGGCGTACGCGTTCCTGCTGGAGCTGCGCCTCGAGCACGGTCCGATGGAGCGGGACGCCGCCGTGACGGCGCTCAAGGAATGGTGGGCGGGCCAGAGCTGAGCGCGGCGGGTGATGTTTCACGTGAAACATCACCCGCCGCCGATGTGCTGAGGGGCGTTGTTTCACGTGAAACAACGCCCCTCAGCACATCCGCCTCCGGCTACCGGGGGCCATCCGTGCGCCGCCAGCGGAACATCGCCACCGCGACGGCCGCGTACAGCACGGCCACCGATGCCACCAGAGCGGTGGACCTGCCGTCCGGTGGAAGCATCAGCGCCGAGACCCCCGCGGCGCTCACGAACGCGACGTTGAAGAGCACGTCGTAGAGCGAGAAGACCCGGCCGCGGAAGGAGTCGTCGACCGAGGTCTGTACGACCGTGTCCGTCGCGATCTTCGAGCCCTGGGTCACCACGCCGAGAACGAAGGCGGCGATCAGCATCGGCACGAAGGCGAAGGGGAGCCCCAGGGCCGGTGTCAGGACCGCTGCCGCTCCGGTGCAGGCCACGATCCACCCGTACCGTCCGAGCCGCCCCACGGCCCACGGGGTCGCCAGGGCGGCGATGAAGAAGCCCGCGCCCGAGACCCCCACCGCCAGCGCGAGCAGGGCCAGTCCATCGGACTCGTCGTCCGACCAGGCGTACCGGCACAGCATGAGCACCATCACGGTGAGCGCGCCGTAGCAGAAGCGGATCACCGTCATCGCGGCCAGGGCGCGGGCCGCCCGGGGTCGCTCTCCCAGGTGGTGCAGCCCGGCGACGAGTCCACGGGCCGTGATGGACAGCGCGGCCCGCAGGCGGAGGGGGTTTCCGTCAGGGTCGGGGCCCAGCAGCGTGCGCGGCAGGCTCAGCGATGCCAGAGCGGACAGCAGGTAGAGCAGGGCGCCCAGCAGGACGACCGCGGCATCGGACTCGTCGGCCACCAGCCGTACGAGGAAGGCGAGGCCGCCGCCCGCGGTGGCCGCGAGGGTGCCGGCGGTCGGGGAGAGCGAGTTGGCGACGACGAGCCGGTCGGCGTCGACCACGCGCGGCAGAGCGGCGGAGAGCCCGGCCAGCACGAAGCGGTTGACGGCGGTGACGCAGAGGGCCGACGCGTAGAAGAGCCAGTCCGGGACCGAGGCGAGGATCAGTAGGGCCGTGCAGCAGGCCAGGGACGCCCGCAGGAGGTTCCCGTACAGGAAGACCTGGCGGCGGGACCAGCGGTCCAGCAGGACGCCTGCGAAGGGGCCGATCAGGGAGTACGGGAGGAGGAGTACCGCCATGGCCGAGGCGATGGCGGCCGCCGACGTCTGCTTCTCCGGGGAGAAGACGACGTACGAGGCCAGGGCGACCTGGTAGACGCCGTCGGCGGACTGGGAGAGGAGCCGCACGGTGAGCAGGCGGCGGAAGTTCCGCAGGCGCAGCAGCAGGCGCAGATCACGCGCGACAGACATGGGAGCAAGCGTCACACACGTCGGGGGCCCTCGGGCGGATTGCCCGGGGACCCCCGATGTGCGGCAGGTGAAGGAGCGTTGCCGCTCATCGCCCTGGTGGGGCGGTCAGCCGTGAGGGCCGGTTCAGCTCTCGGTGTCGCCGTTGATGAACTTCTCGACGTTCTCGCGAGCCTCGTCGTCGAAGTACTGCACGGGCGGGGACTTCATGAAGTAGCTCGAGGCCGAGAGGATCGGGCCGCCGATGCCGCGGTCCTTGGCGATCTTCGCCGCGCGGACGGCGTCGATGATGACACCGGCCGAGTTCGGGGAGTCCCACACCTCGAGCTTGTACTCCAGGTTCAGCGGGACGTCACCGAAGGCGCGGCCCTCGAGGCGCACGTACGCCCACTTGCGGTCGTCCAGCCAGGCCACGTAGTCCGAGGGGCCGATGTGGACGTTGTCCGCACCGAGCTCGCGGTCACGGATCTGCGAGGTGACGGCCTGCGTCTTCGAGATCTTCTTGGACTCCAGGCGCTCGCGCTCGAGCATGTTCTTGAAGTCCATGTTGCCGCCGACGTTCAGCTGCATCGTGCGGTCCAGGACGACGCCCCGGTCCTCGAAGAGCTTCGCCATCACGCGGTGCGTGATGGTGGCGCCCACCTGGGACTTGATGTCGTCGCCGACGATCGGGACACCGGCCTCGGTGAACTTGTCCGCCCACTCCTTGGTGCCGGCGATGAAGACCGGGAGGGCGTTGACGAAGGCGACCTTGGCGTCGATGGCGCACTGCGCGTAGAACTTCGCGGCGACCTCGGACCCCACGGGCAGGTAGCAGACGAGGACGTCGACCTGCTTGTCCTTGAGGACCTGGACGACGTCGACCGGGGCGTCCACGGACTCCTCGATCGTCTCGCGGTAGTACTTGCCCAGACCGTCGTGGGTGTGGCCGCGCTGGACGGTGACGCCCGTGTTCGGCACGTCCGCGATCTTGATGGTGTTGTTCTCGCTGGCGCCGATGGCGTCCGCGAGGTCAAGGCCGACCTTCTTCGCGTCGACGTCGAAGGCGGCGACGAACTCGACGTCGCTGACGTGGTAATCGCCGAACTGGACGTGCATCAGGCCGGGCACCTTGCCGGCCGGATCTGCGTCCTTGTAGTACTCGACGCCCTGCACCAGCGAGGCGGCGCAGTTGCCCACGCCTACGATGGCTACGCGAACCGAACCCATTCCGGTTGCTCCCTGTGTAATCGGTGATTCCGATGAAGTCGCCGCGGAGTGCGGTGACTTCACTTGGCGGTGTCGACGGACGGATCCGGCGGGGTGTCACCCCGGCGCCGGGGCAGGCCGTCCGTCTCTCCTGATGTGTCCTGCTGAGCCGAGCCCTCGGGCCCGGACCGTCTCCGGTCCCGTCCCGACCGCTCGCTCTCGATGAGCTCGTTCAGCCAGCGCACTTCGCGCTCCACGGACTCCATGCCGTGCCGCTGCAGCTCAAGTGTGTAGTCGTCGAGTCGTTCACGTGTGCGGGCGAGGGAGGCGCGCATCTTCTCCAGACGCTCCTCCAGCCTGCTGCGCCGGCCCTCGAGCACCCGCATGCGCACCTCGCGTTCGGTCTGGCCGAAGAAGGCGAAGCGTGCGGCGAAGTGCTCGTCCTCCCAGGCGTCCGGACCGGTGTGCGAGAGCAGTTCCTCGAAGTGCTCCTTACCTTCCGGCGTCAGCCGGTAGACGATCTTCGCCCGCCGTCCCGTGAGGGAGGTGGCGGGCGCGGCGTCCGCGGCCTCGTCGGCCGGTTCCTCGATCAACCAGCCGCTGGCCACCAGCGTCTTGAGGCAGGGATAGAGCGTGCCGTAACTGAACGCCCGGAAGATCCCCAGCGAGGTGTTGAGGCGTTTGCGCAGCTCATAGCCGTGCATCGGGGATTCGCGGAGCAGACCGAGCACGGCGAACTCGAGGATGCCGGAGCGTCGGCTCACGGGCGCCTCCTCCTTCTGCCGTCGCTTCCGCGGGACCGTCCGCGGGGATGCACTGCTGCGGTTATGCCGCACTGATGTATCGACTCGATACATCAGCACGATAGATCGCGCCGTGCGGTTCGACAAGGGTGACCTTCGTGAGCGACGTCACATCGCCAATTCGTAGGAAGTGACTTGCGTTGTTTGGGGTGAACTTCGGCCCTAGGAGGGTTTTGACGGTGCGTAGTCTGTGCGGCATGCAGACCACCGGGAACCGCGAGGCGCCGTTGTGCGTCAGTCATCGCGGACTGCCGGATGTACTGCGGATGGGCCTTCCGCAGGGCTTGTCCGTCATTCGGGGGGACCGGATCTCAACTGCCGCTTCCAGGCGCTCTCGCCTGCCCGAGGAGTAGTCGTTCCATGAGCGAGCACCGTCGCAAAACGCCTCAGTCACAAGGTGGCGGGCGCGCCGCGGCCAGAAAAGCCGCCCAGCAGTCGGCGGGACGCCGAACAGCTCCATCACGGAGAGCCACCTCCGCGTCACCTTCCGAATCGCCGTCCGAGTCGTACGGCGAAGAGCGCCCGCATGTCGGCCGCGCCGAGGCCCGTCGCGCCGCCCAGCGAGGCGGCCGGCGTCGTGGCGCCGAGGCGGACGGCGCGTCCGGAGGCCACGGGGCCGGCGGTGGGGGCAGACGGCGTGGCGGGGGCGGCGGTTCCGAGGGGCCGCGCGACAGGGGCGACGGCGGGCGGCCGGGCAAGAAGCGCTTCATCGACTACCCGCGGATCGGCAGGCGCGGCTTCCGCCGCTGGGTGCCCTCGTGGAAGCTGGTCTCGGGCCTCTGTCTGGGCTTCCTGGCGCTGTTGATCGGCGTGGCGGGCCTTTCGTACGCCTGGGTCGAGAAGCCCGACATCAATAAGACGGCGAAGGCGCAGAACAACGTCTACTACTGGGCCGACGGCTCGCAGATGGTGGCGACCGGCGGTGCGATCAACCGCCAGGAGATCAAGATCGACCAGATCCCGGTGGCGATGCGCAACGCCGTGATCTCGGCCGAGAACAAGAGCTTCGAGACGGACCAGGGCATCGACCCCAAGGGCATGGGCCGCGCGCTGTTCAACATGGCGACCGGCGGTGACACCCAGGGCGGGTCGACCATCACCCAGCAGTACGTGAAGAACTCGTGGCTCAGCCAGGACCAGACGCTCACCCGTAAGTTCAAGGAACTCTTCATCACGCTGAAGGTCGGCAGCGAGATGGAGAAGGACGACGTGATGGCGGGCTACCTCAACGTCTCGTACTACGGGCGGGGCGCCTCCGGTCTCCAGGCCGCGGCCCGCACGTATTACGACAAGGACGCCACCGACCTGGACGCGAGCGAGTGCGCCTTCCTGGCCACCCTGCTCAAGGGCGCGAGCTACTACGACCCGGCCGGCGCCCCCGACGTCGACGCGAAGAACGCGACCAAGAAGAAGAACACCGACCGGGCCAAGGCGCGCTGGAGGTGGATCCTCGACGAGCAGGTCAAGGACGGCCGGATGACGGCGGAGGAGCGGGCCACGTACAAGAAGTTCCCCATGCCGCTGCCGCCGAAGAAGGACGCCAAGCTGGGCGGTCAGACGGGTTACCTGGTGGAGCTCGCCAAATGGAACTTCCTCTCCAACAACGACCGGGGCTTCAACGCCGAGCAGCTCGGCATGGGCGGCTTCGAGATCCACACCACCTTCGAGAAGGAGAGGGTGGAGGAGCTCGCCGCCGCGGTGGACAAGGTCTACAAGGCCAAGATCAGGCCCAAGGAGCGTCCGAAGACGGACACCCACGTCGAGTTCGGCGGCGCCTCGGTGGACGCGAAGACCGGGGCGATCATCGCCACCTACGGCGGGCAGGACGCCACCAAGCACTTCACCAACAACGCCGACGCCACCGGCGCGCAGGTCGGCTCGACGTGGAAGCCCTTCGTCCTGGCCGCGGGGATGCAGTACGGCGTGCGCGATCCGGAGCTCGGACGGGAGCAGAGCGACTCCCAGCGGACCAAGATCTCCCCGAAGAGCGTCTACAACGGCGACGACAAGCTCCAGATCAAGGACTACAACGGCGAGGTCTGGAAGAACGAGGCCGGCAAGGAGTGGCGCCAGACGAACGACGGCGATGAGAGCTACGGCGACATCGACCTGCGGTACGCCATGGAGAAGTCGGCCAACTCCCCCTTCGTCCAGCTCGGCATGGACGTCGGGACGGACAAGGTGAGGGACGTCGCCGTGGCGGCGGGCCTCAAGGACGACAAGTTCATGGCGAACTCCTCCGTTCCGTCGTTCTCCATCGGAACCTCCTCGCCCAGCGCCATCCGGATGGCGGGCGCCTACGCCACCTTCGCCACGAGCGGCCAGCAGAACGACACGTTCTCGGTCACCGAGGTGAAGAAGGGGGGCGAGGTCGTCTACCAGCACAAGAAGAAGTCCAAGCGCGCCTTCACCCCGCTCATCGCGGACAACATCACCGATGTGCTGAAGAACGTGGTGGAGAACGGAACGGGCACCCCCGCCCAGCTCCCCGGCCGGGAGGTGGCGGGGAAGACGGGTACGACGGACGGCAACAGGTCCGCCTGGTTCGTCGGCTACACCCCGCAGTACTCGACGGCGATCAGCATGTTCCGGCTGGACGACGACGAGACCAACGCCGACCGTCAGTTCGAGAAGATGTTCGGTACCGGCGGCGAGCAGAAGATCCACGGAGCCTCGTTCCCGGCCTCGATCTGGCACGACTACATGTCCGGAGCGCTGAAGGGGAAGAAGGCCCTGTCGTTCCCGAAGCCGCAGCCCATGGGCGACACCATCTGGGGCGGCGGAGCGGTCAGCCCGACGCCGAGCCCGACGCCGAGCCCGACGCCCTCCCCGACGCCTTCCACCGAGGAGCCGCCGCCGCCCCCGTCCCCGACGCCCACGACGCCCTCGCCCACGCCCAGCAAGACCTGTGACACCTGGGACTGGCCGTGCCAGAACCCCAACGGCGGGGCGAACGCCGGAGCGGACGGCGGGGCGAACGCCGGCGCCGATGGCGGTGCGGACAACGGCGGCACCGTCGACGGCGGGGCGAACGCCGGAGCGGACGGCGGTACGGCCGACGGCGGCACCACCGAAGGCACGACCGAAGGCGCCAACGGGTGGAACGGCGGCAACAACAACGGCGGCGGCAGCCTGTGGAGCGGCCCCAGCGGATAGCCGCACCCGTCCGGAGTCCGCGAAAGCCCGGACGGCCGCAGGCGAGGGCCGCCGCACCCCACCGGGTGCGGCGGCCCTCGCCGCGTTCCGGGCGGCGACAGGCCGCGCCTCGCGCCTTCCCGGCGGCTTTCCCGCCCGGCCCGGGCTGCCCTCGCGCCTTCCTGGCGGCTTTCGTACGCGCGCCCTCCCAGGGGCTCTCCGGTCCGGTCCCGCCCCGCGCTCGTCGCGCCCTTTCGCGCGAGCCCCTCCCGTGTCCCCGGGCGGTCCAGGCCCGTGCCACAGCCCCGTACGGCAGGATGTGCGGCATGCCTAGCCCCAGCGCAGAGGACACGAGCGTGCAGCAGCAGGAGCGGCCCGTCGTGCGGCCCACCGATCAGGACGAGGTCGCGGCGGCGGGGAGCGAGCTGTTCGGCGGTCGGGCAGGACGCTGGGCGCGGCTCGGCGACGGTCCGCTGACGCCCGTGCGGGTCGTCGCCCTCGTCGCCATCGGGATGTTCGCCCTCGGCATGGTGCAGAAGATCCCCTGCTACGAGTGGGCCTGGTTCCGCGGAGCCACCTCGCAGTACACGCACGCCTGCTACTCCGACATCCCGCACCTCTTCCTGGGACGCGGCTTCGCCGATGGGCTCGTGCCGTACTTCGACCGGCTGAGCGGCGACATGCAGTACCTGGAGTACCCCGTACTGACCGGGCTGTTCATGCAGGTCGCGGCCTGGCTGACGCTGACGCCGGACAGCGACCCCATCCAGCAGCGCGAGCAGATGTACTGGATGGTCAACGCGGGCATGCTGATGGTCTGCGCGGTGGTCATCGCCGTGTGCACCGTACGCACGCACCGCCGGCGTCCCTGGGACGGCCTGCTGGTCGCGCTGGCCCCCGCCTTCGCGCTCACCGCCACCATCAACTGGGACCTGCTGGCCGTCGCCCTGACGGCCGCGGCGATGCTCATGTGGTCCCGGAGCCGGGTGCTCGCATTCGGCCTCCTCATCGGCCTCGCGACGGCCGCCAAGCTGTACCCCGTCCTGCTGCTCGGCCCGCTCCTGGTGCTCTGCTGGCGCGCGGGCAGGTGGCGCGAGTTCGCCACGGCGCTGCTCGGCGCGGGGGCGGCCTGGCTGACGGTGAACCTGCCGGTGATGCTCTACGCCCCCGAGGGGTGGCGGAAGTTCTACACCTTCAGCCAGGAGCGGCCCATCGACTTCGGCTCGTTCTGGCTGATCATCACCCAGCGCACCGGCAGGCCCATCGACGTGGAGACGGTGAACACCGCGTCCGTGGTCCTGATGGTCGTGTTCTGCGCGGGCATCGCGGGCCTGGCGCTGACCGCCGCGCGCCGGCCGCGCTTCGCCCAGCTGGCGTTCCTGGTGGTGGCCGCGTTCGTCCTGACGAACAAGGTCTACTCACCGCAGTACGTCCTCTGGCTGATCCCGCTCGCCGTGCTGGCCCGGCCGCGCTGGCGGGACTTCCTCATCTGGCAGGCGTGCGAGGTCATGTACTTCCTCGGGATCTGGTCCTACCTCGCCTACACGGGCGACGGCGACCAGAACAAGGGGCTGCCGCAGGAGGGGTACCAGGTGGCGATCGCCCTGCATCTGCTGGGCACGCTGTACCTGTGCGCCCTGGTCGTACGGGACATCCTGCGGCCCGGGAAGGACCCGGTGCGCGCCGACGGGTCGGACGACCCCTCGGGCGGGGTGCTCGACGGGGCCCCGGACGCGTTCGTGCCGGCGCGCGAGGCCCGCCGAACGTCCGGATACGCGGCCTCGACGGGGGCCGGGCCTCAGGGGGAGTGGGACGCGCCGCCCACCCGGGAGGGCTGACGCTCCGGCCCGGGAGCGGCCCTCAGGACGAGGGCCGCGCCGCCCGGCTCAGCGGTCGACGAGCCGGTCGTACTGGGTGGTGGTGTGGCGCAGATGGGCGACCAGCTCGTCGCCGACCCGCGGCTCCTGCGCGTCCGAGGGCACGAACAGGATCGACACCTGCATGTGCGGCGGCTCCGCGAACCACCGCTGCTTGCCCGCCCAGACGAACGGCGACAGGTTCCGGTTGACCGTGGCCAGACCGGCGCGCGCGACGCCCTTGGCCCGCGGCATCACCCCGTGCAGCGCCTTGGGCGCCTCCAGGCCGACCCCGTGGGACGTACCGCCCGCGACGACGACCAGCCAGCCGTCCGACGCGGCCTTCTGCTGGCGGTAGCCGAACCGGTCGCCCTTGACGACGGGCGTCACGTCCAGGACGGCCCCCCGGTACTCGGTGGCCTCGTGGTCGCCGAGCCACAGCCGGGTCCCGATCCGGGCGCGGAAACGGGTCTGCGGGAACTGCTGCTGGAGCCGGGCCAGTTCCTCGGCGCGCAGATGGCTCACGAACATGGTGTGCAGCGGCAGCCGGGCGGCGCGCAGCCGGTCCATCCAGCCTATGACCTCCTCGACGGCGTCCGAGCCGTCCGTGCGGTCCAGCGGCAGGTGCAGCGCGAACCCTTCGAGGCGTACGTCCTCGATCGCCGCGTGCAGCAGCCCGAGCTCCTCCTCCTTGACCCCGTGGCGCTTCATCGAGCTCATGCACTCGATGACCACCCGGGCGCCCACCAGGGCGTGCACCCCGTCGACGGAGGAGACGGACCGGATGACGCGGTCCGGCAGCGGCACGGGCTCCTCGCCCCGCCGGAACGGGGTCAGCACGAGCAGGTCGCCGCTGAACCAGTCCTTGATCCTGGCGGCCTCGTAGGTGGTGCCGACCGCGAGGGTGTCGGAGCCGAAGCGGATCGTCTCGTCGGCGAGCCGCTCGTGGCCGAAGCCGTAACCGTTGCCCTTGCAGACCGGTACGAGCCCGGGGAACTGGTCGATCACGGACTTCTGGTGCGCCCGCCAGCGCGCGGTGTCGACGTAGAGGGAGAGCGCCATGGCCGGCCCGGGACCTTTCTGGTGGCTGCGGTGAATGCTGCGGTGAATGCTGCGGTGAATCAGGAACGTACGGCGGGTGCCGCGAAGGTTGTCGGCGTGTGCCGCGAGGGCTATTGAAGCGGGTCAGCGGCGAGACATGTAGATGTCGAGCGCCTTGTGGAGCAGCTTGTTGAGCGGGAAGTCCCACTCGCCGACGTACTCCACGGCCTCGCCGCCCGTGCCGACCTTGAACTGGATCAGGCCGAAGAGGTGGTCGTTCTCGTCCAGCGAGTCGCTGATGCCGCGCAGGTCGTAGACGGTGGCGCCCATCGCGTAACTGTCGCGCAGCATCCGCCACTGCATGGCGTTCGACGGCCGGACCTCACGCCCGATGTTGTCGGACGCGCCGTACGAGTACCAGACGTGCCCGCCGACGACGAGCATCGTGGCGGCGGAGAGGTTCACGCCGTTGTGCCGGGCGAAGTAGAGCCGCATCCGGTTGGGGTCCTCGGAGTTGAGGACCGTCCACATGCGCTGGAAGTACGAGAGCGGGCGCGGCCGGAAGCGGTCGCGGACGGCCGTGATCTCGTAGAGGCGCTGCCACTCGGCCAGGTCCTCGTAGCCGCCCTGGACGACCTCGACGCCGGCCTTGTCGGCCTTCTTGATGTTGCGCCGCCACAACTGGTTGAAGCCCTTGAGGACGTCCTCCAGGGAGCGGTTGGCCAGCGGCACCTGGAAGACGTAACGAGGCTGTACGTCCCCGAATCCGGCGCCGCCGTCCTCGCCCTGCTGCCAGCCCATCTTCCGCAGCCGGTCCGCGACCTCGAAGGCGCGCGGCTCGATGTGGGTGGCCTCGACGTCGCGCAGCCGCTTCACGTCCGGGTCCTGGATGCCGGACTTGATGGCCGCCGAGTCCCAGCGCCGGATGACCACCGGCGGGCCCATCTTCACGGAGAAGGCGCCCTGCTGCTTGAGGTGGGCGAGCATCGGCTGGAGCCAGTCGTCCAGGTTGGGCGCGTACCAGTTGATGACCGGGCCCTCGGGCAGGTAGGCCAGATAGCGCTTGATCTTGGGGAGCTGGCGGTACAGGACGAGGCCCGCGCCGACGATCTCGCCGTCTCTGTCGAACCAGCCCAGGCTCTCCGAGCGCCACTCGGTCTTCACGTCAGCCCACGCCGGGACCTGGCAGTGACTGGCCGAGGGCAGGCTCTGGATGTACGCCAGGTGCTGCTCTCGGCTGATGGTCCTCAGGGTCAGGCTCATGCGGGGGGCTCCTCGGCAGGTGTGTCCCCATCGGTCAGGGGCTCCGGCTCTCGCGCCGAAGCCTACTGTGACCGGGGAGCGCCTGGCCTGGCCGCGTGGGCCCCGGACGCCCGCCGGACAGCCGCGACCGCCTTCGCGGCCGCGGCGGCCCGGTGCGACGGGCCCGGTGCGCCGGTCAGGTGATGACGCCGCCGAACAGGCCGCCGTGCGCCATGCCGAGGTAGAAGCCGACCGCGGAGGCGCCGAGCCCCATGATCAGGCCGAACCGCTCCCAGGTGGTCTTCGAGATGTACTGGCCGTAGAGGCCGGTCAGAATCCCGATCAGTCCCGCCCAGGAGCTGATCAGGTGCAGATGGTGGAACATCGCCGTCACGAAGGCGAGGACGCCGAGCACCCCGGTCACCGCCATCAGGACGTCCTGGACGGGGTGCGGCCTGCCGTCCGTCGCGAAGAGCGAGCCGGTGGCGGGGCGGCCGGCCGAGGACCGGGAGCCGGCGGGACGAATGGTCTGTGCCATGGATGACCTCCTGGCCGGACGGGCGGTGGGATGTCGCGCCTGTCACACCGCATCTGTCTCGATTGTGCTCCCGCGGCCGCGGATCCGCCCTTCGTGCCCGCGCCAGCCGCCCCCCTTCGGGCTCCGGCGGCCACGGGCGCATCCTCCGGAATGCGGTCCGCGTGTGCCCGCTGACCTCCGGATTTCAACCGGAAGCCGGTCTGCGGGTAGTCTGTACGGTCTGCACCGGTGTCTGCCCAGGCCAGCGCGGCGAACCCCTCCCTCAGGAACATCGACGGGAGCGGATCGTCAGTGCCGGGTGTTCTCCTCGGGGACGCCGTTGCGACACGCATCACGACCCTCCTGCCACGGAACGACCGTGGCCGCTGAGTCCAAAGGAGGTGGGTTCCACATGCGTCACTACGAGGTGATGGTCATCCTCGACCCCGATCTCGAGGAGCGAGCAGTCTCCCCGCTGATCGAGAACTTCCTCTCCGTCGTCCGTGAGGGCAACGGAAAGGTGGAGAAGGTCGACACCTGGGGCCGTCGTCGGCTCGCTTACGAGATCAAGAAGAAGCCCGAGGGCATCTACTCGGTCATCGACCTGCAGGCCGAGCCTGCGGTCGTCAAGGAGCTCGACCGCCAGATGAACCTGAACGAGTCGGTCCTCCGGACCAAGGTCCTCCGTCCCGAGATCCACTGAGCTTTCGGCTCAGCGGTTTTCGGGTCCGAGTAGCAGCAAGCAGCCAGCAGCAATCCCGCCGAGAGGTTCACCCATGGCAGGCGAGACCGTCATCACGGTCGTCGGCAATCTCGTCGACGACCCCGAGCTGCGCTTCACCCCGTCCGGTGCGGCGGTCGCGAAGTTCCGTGTCGCGTCCACTCCCCGCATCTTCGACCGGCAGACCAACGAGTGGAAGGACGGCGAAGGTCTGTTCCTCACCTGCTCGGTCTGGCGTCAGGCGGCGGAGAACGTCGCGGAGTCGCTTCAGCGAGGCATGCGCGTCGTCGTGCAGGGCCGGCTGAAGCAGCGGTCCTACGAGGACCGTGAGGGCGTCAAGCGCACGGTCTACGAGCTGGACGTCGAGGAAGTCGGCCCCAGCCTCAAGAACGCCACGGCCAAGGTCACCAAGACCACCGGTCGCGGCGGTCAGGGCGGCCAGGGCGGATACGGCGGCGGTGGCCAGCAGGGCGGCGGCAACTGGGGCGGCGGTCCCGGTGGCGGTGGCCAGCAGGGCGGCGGCGGTGCTCCCGCCGACGACCCGTGGGCGACCGGCGCGCCGGCAGGCGGCCAGCAGGGCGGGGGCCAGCAGGGCGGCGGAGGCAGCTGGGGCGGAAGCTCCGGCGGTTCCGGTGGCTCTGGCGGTTCCGGCGGCGGCTACTCGGACGAGCCCCCCTTCTAGGGCGGCTCGTACCCCACTTCTTGATCACACAGGAGAAACACCATGGCGAAGCCGCCTGTGCGCAAGCCTAAGAAGAAGGTCTGCGCGTTCTGCAAGGACAAGACCCAGTACGTGGACTACAAGGACACGAACATGCTGCGGAAGTTCATTTCCGACCGCGGCAAGATCCGTGCCCGCCGCGTCACCGGCAACTGCACGCAGCACCAGCGTGACGTCGCCACGGCTGTCAAGAACAGCCGTGAGATGGCGCTGCTGCCCTACACGTCCACCGCGCGATAAGGGAAGGGTGACAACAGCATGAAGATCATCCTTACCCACGAGGTCTCCGGCCTCGGCACCGCCGGCGACGTCGTCGACGTCAAGGACGGGTACGCCCGTAACTACCTGGTTCCGCGTGGCTTCGCCATCCGCTGGACCAAGGGTGGCGAGAAGGACGTGGCGCAGATCCGCCGCGCCCGCAAGATCCACGAGATCGCGACGATCGAGCAGGCCAACGAGATCAAGGCCAAGCTCGAGGGCGTGAAGGTCCGTCTGGCTGTTCGCTCCGGCGACGCCGGCCGGCTCTTCGGCTCGGTCACCCCGGCCGACGTCGCTTCGGCGATCAAGGCCGCCGGTGGTCCGGACGTCGACAAGCGTCGCGTCGAGCTCGGTTCGCCGATCAAGACGCTCGGCGGGCACCAGGTGTCCGTCCGTCTGCACCCCGAGGTCGCAGCGAAGCTCGCCGTCGAGGTCGTTGCTGCCTAAGGGCAGAGCTCAGCAGAGCAGGTGAAGGGCCGCACCCCGTTGGGGGTGCGGCCCTTCACTGTGTCCGGGGGATTGTGGGCCGGGTGCTCGGGTGCTCGGGTGCTCGGGTGCTCGGGTGCCCGGGTGCCCGGGGGTTTGTGGGCCGGGGCTGTTTCACGTGAAACAGTGTTCTGAGGGCGGGGCTCAGGCGGACCGTCCTCCGTGACGGGCGCGGACCGTTTCACGTGAAACAGTCCGCAGGGCCCGCGGCTCAGCGGGTCGCCCCGGTGACGATCCACCGGCCGGAGCGGGTACGCACCCACAGGGTGATCAGTCGGACGGCCATCATCAGCGTCATCGCCCACCACAGTGCGGTGAGTCCGCCGCCGAGGGAAGGCACCAGAAGCGCGACGGGGGCGAAGGCGGCCAGCGTCACCAGCATGGCCCATGCGAGATAGCGTCCGTCCCCCGCTCCCATCAGGACGCCGTCCAGGACGAAGACGACTCCGGCGATCGGCTGCGAGAGCGCCACGACCAGGAGTGCGGGGAGCAGGGTGTCCTTCACGGCGGGATCACTGGTGAAGAGCGGGATGAAGAGGGGCCGGGCGAGCATGATCAGCACCCCGAGTGCGATGCCGCAGCCGATGCCCCACTCGACCATGCGGCGGCATGCCTCGCGCGCCCCCTTCTCGTCGTTCGCTCCCAGATAGCGGCCGATGATCGCCTGGCCCGCGATGGCGATGGCGTCCAGGGCGAACGCCGTCAGGCTCCATAGGGAGAGGATGATCTGGTGCGCGGCGATGTCGGTGTCACCGAGCCGGGCGGCCACGGCGGTGGCGATCATGAGGACGGCCCGGAGCGACAGCGTACGGACCAGGAGGGGCACGCCTGCCCGAGCGCTGGCTTTGATGCCGGCGGCGTCGGGGCGCAGGGAGGCTCCGTGTCTACGGGCTCCGCGCACGACCACGACGAGGTAGGCGACGGCCATGCCTGCCTGGGCCAGCACCGTGCCCCAGGCGGATCCGGCGATGCCGAGCCCGGCTCCGTAGACGAGGACCACGTTGAGGATGCCGTTCGCCGTGAAACCGCCGATGGCGACGTACAGCGGGGTACGGGTGTCCTGGAGTCCGCGCAGCACGCCGGTGGCGGCGAGGACGACGAGCATCGCCGGGATGCCGAAGCTGGAGATGCGCAGATACGTGATGGCGTACGGGGCGGCGGTGTCGGATGCGCCGAAGACGTCCACGAGCCAGGGGGCCGAGGGGATGGCGAGCGCCACGACGACGGCGCCGAGCAGCAGGGCGAGCCAGATCCCGTCCATGCCCTGGCGGATCGCGGCGGGCAGATCGCCCGCTCCGACGCGGCGGGCGACGGCGGCCGTGGTGGCGTAGGCGAGGAAGACGAAGACGCTCACGGCGGTCATCAGCAGGGCCGCGGCGATCCCCAGTCCGGCCAGTTGCGGGGTGCCGAGGTGGCCGACGATGGCGCTGTCGACCATGACGAACAGGGGCTCGGCGACCAGTGCGCCGAACGCCGGTACGGCGAGGGCGATGATCTCGCGGTCGTGGCGTCGACGGCCTGTTCGGGGAGTGGTGGGGGCCGGGGTCATGGGGGTCAATCTAATCTTCCACAGGTAAGAGATGCAATGGCCTTGTGTCCCTTACGCAGGGTCCGGTGGGACGTTCATTCGGGCGCCGTTTGCCGTGATCTTGAAATCGGGGTGAAAGTTTTTCTCCCCCACAGTCAGTGGATGGAGAACGTGCAGGTCAGGCAGGTGGTGGTGGTTCCGCTATGAGTTTGTCCACAGTGCTGTCCCCCGTTCCGTGCACAGGTTCCGAGGAGTTCTCCACAGCATCTGGTCCGTCATCCACATGCCCTGTGGATAACCAGATTGGCTGACGGTGGAGACGGGCCTACCGTGGTCCGGCGCCCGCACTCCGTTCCGGCACCGGAATCAGAAGAACCAGACGCGCCGGAAGCGGAGTCGGGCGACTTGTTTGTCGGTGCCGTGCCGTAAGAAAGAGTGGCACGGCTAGGTCCGCGAAGCGGACGGGAGGAGGTGGGCCCGGTGAGCATTCCCGAGCCTTTGGACGACCCCTGGACCGAGGCCGGTCCCGGCGACCGTCTGCCTGTCTCCCGCCCCCGCCGCGGGGACCGCAAGGGCAGTCGCGAGGACCGGCACGACCGGGGCTCGGACGAGGGCTGGGACGGCGGCTCGCCCGGGTTCGAGCGGGTGCCTCCCCAGGACCTGGACGCGGAGCAGTCGGTGCTCGGCGGCATGCTGCTGTCCAAGGACGCCATCGCCGAGGTCGTCGAGGTCATCAAGGGCCACGACTTCTACCGCCCGGCGCACGAGACCGTCTTCACGGCGATCCTCGACCTCTACGCGAAGGGCGAGCCGGCCGACCCGATCACGGTCGCCGCCGAGCTGGTCAAGCGCGGGGAGATCACCAAGGTCGGCGGGGCACCGTACCTGCACACCCTGGTGCAGTCCGTGCCGACCGCCGCCAACGCCTCGTACTACGCGGAGATCGTCCACGAGCGGGCGGTCCTCCGGCGGCTCGTCGAGGCCGGCACGAAGATCACGCAGATGGGATACGCGGCGGACGGGGACGTCGACGAGATCGTCAACTCCGCGCAGGCCGAGATCTACGCGGTCACCGAGCAGCGCACCAGCGAGGACTACCTCCCCCTCGGCGACATCATGGAGGGCGCGCTCGACGAGATCGAGGCCATCGGGTCGCGCAGCGGCGAGATGACCGGCGTCCCGACCGGCTTCACGGACCTCGACGCCCTGACCAACGGCATGCACCCCGGCCAGATGATCGTCATCGCGGCCCGCCCCGCGATGGGCAAGTCCACGCTGGCGCTGGACTTCGCGCGCGCCGCGTCGATCAAGAACAACCTGCCCAGCGTCATCTTCTCCCTCGAGATGGGGCGCAACGAGATCGCGATGCGCCTGCTGTCGGCCGAGGCGCGGGTGGCCCTGCACCACATGCGCTCCGGCACCATGACGGACGAGGACTGGACGCGCCTCGCGCGCCGGATGCCCGAGGTCTCGGCCGCCCCGCTCTACATCGACGACTCCCCCAACCTGTCGATGATGGAGATCCGCGCGAAGTGCCGCCGGCTCAAGCAGCGCAACGACATCAAGCTCGTGATCATCGACTATCTGCAGCTGATGCAGGCCGGCGGGTCGAAGCGTTCCGAGAGCCGTCAGCAGGAGGTCTCGGACATGTCCCGAAACCTGAAGCTGCTGGCCAAGGAGCTGGAGGTCCCGGTGATCGCGCTCTCGCAGCTGAACCGTGGCCCCGAGCAGCGCACGGACAAGAAGCCGATGGTGTCCGACCTGCGTGAGTCCGGCTCCATCGAGCAGGACGCCGACATGGTCATCCTGCTCCACCGCGAGGACGCGTACGAGAAGGAGTCACCGCGCGCGGGCGAGGCCGACATCATCGTCGGCAAGCACCGTAACGGCCCCACGGCCACCATCACCGTGGCCTTCCAGGGGCATTACTCGCGCTTCGTGGACATGGCGCAGACCTGACGGTGGCGTCCGCTGCCGGATAGTCCAGCGCATCAGCGGCCTTCCCGCTGAAGCCGCCCCCGGCCACTCCCGCGTCGGCGAAGCACGCTTCCGAGCCGAGGACGTCCGCTCCGCCATCATCCAAACTCCGGATCCGGCCCACGCGTTGGCCGAGTCAGCAGCGAGGTGGCCGCCGCCGTCAAGCGTCTTATCGGCCCAGGCGAGCGGCCTTGATCGCGCGTTGGGCGAAGACCTCCTCCCGGCGGTCTTCCATCTGCCGCAATGCGTCCTTGCGGTCCCGCCTGGAGAGCCGATCAAGATACGTGCGGCCCGCGAGGTGATCGGTCTCGTGCTGCAGACACCGGGCGAAGTAACCCGTTCCCTCGATGACGAGGGCGTTGCCGTCCTTGTCGAGCCCACGAGCGACGGCACGATCGGTGCGGGGAACCGCCATGCCCGCACCGGGCACGGACAGGCAGCCCTCGAAGTCGTCGACGAGTCGGCGGGCACCCGGATCGGGCAGGTCCAGAACCGGGTTGATGATGTGACCGACGTGCCGGATCCCATCGTCGTCGGGGCAGTCGTACACGAACAAGCGCAGGTCAACGCCAACCTGGTTGGCAGCCAGGCCGGCACCGTCAGCTACCTGCATGGTCACGAACATGTCGTCGATCAACGCCGACAACTCGGGAGTCCCGAACTCGGTCACCTCCCGGCAGGGACGGCTCAGCACCTCCTCACCCACCACGGTGACCCTGCGAACCGAACCCCGTTCCGCCTCCGGTGGCAGAGCAGGACACGTGTCCACCGGGCGGCCTTGCACACGGGCTCGCCGGTCAACGGGACCGGACCGCTCGTGACGAACAGACATGGCCGTCTCCTTCTCACGCACGCCACAGCCGCGGAGGTCACCGCGGCTGATGCCCTCAGCAAGGATTGCCGCTTGCCAAGGTCTTTGCAAAGTAGCAGACTTTGCAAAGTGACTGAAGATGACGTCAACACCCCGGACGACCGGACAGCCGGCACCGGCGAGGAATTGCGTGAGCACGAGGTACGCACAGCCTTGCTGGACCTGCTCGCCGAAGTCGGCGCCGTCACGGCGACCGAAGCCGCCTCCCGGCTGGGCTACAGCTCGGGGCTCTGCTCATTCCACCTACGGCAGCTCGCACGTCACGGGTACATCGAAGAGGCCCCCCACAGCGGGGGCCGCGCACGGCCCTGGCGTCTGAGGCAGCACACCCCCGCTGCCGAAGGTCCTGCGGAGGAGCGGTTCGGCGACTTGGCCCGCGGGCTGGAGGACGAGAGCTGGCGGCGATGGCTGACCCAGCGAGATGAAGCGCCGTCCGAATGGCGCCACGAGGAAGCCTTCAGCGCCGTCGCCTATCTGACGCCCGAAGAGATGAGCCGGGTCGCGAACGTGATCCGACGGGCGCTTGCGCCCTACCAGGACCGTGAACAACGCCCCCTGGCCCGACCCGATGGCGCTCGACCGGTGGCCCTCATCACCCGACTGTTCCCCCTGCTTCCCCACACGGCGGACGACGTGGACCAGGACTGAGGAGCCGCCGGCCTTTTCCACCTCTCATGACGACATCGGTCGACGCCGGGCCGGGGCGGGTGAACCGTTTGGGCGCCGGCGGCGGCCGACGCTTCCGACAGACGCAGAATCCGGGATGCGGCCTCCGGCAGGGAGGCGCATGACCTGGGCGGCCGGGCAACGCTTTCTAGCGACTGGCCCGACGTTCGGCTCGCGATCATGGCAGAGCTCCTTCGCGCGAAGTTCGCTCAGCACGCTGAACCCGCCCAGGTCCTCGTGGCCACAGGGGACGCCAGAATCAGCTACACCGGCTGGTCGGAGTCGCCCTCTGGACAGACGTTCCGGACGGCCGGGGACGGAACTGGGTGAGGCGATTGCTCGAGCTGACCCGTTCCGAGCTTGTCGCCCAGCGATCGCTCCGGCCTCTGGACCCCAGCGTGCTCAACCCCGTGGACCCCAGCGTGCTGAACCCCGTGGACCTCAGCGTGCTCAACCCCATGGACCCCACCGTGCTGAACTGGGAAGAGCTGCTGAGCGCGTCGGCGGTGCCGCGCCCCGACCGCTCGACAGCGCCGACACGATCGGTGCCGGTCGGCGCTGCCGAGAACCCGGTGACAAGTGCGGCGACGTCACATCACGTGCGACGTCCCATCACGCGACGGCGGTCCCCTCCAGCTCGACCAGCTGTCCGGGGATCGCCAGCCGCGTCACTCCGAGCATCGTGGTGGTCGGAGCTACCTGGGCGGCGCCCAACCGCGCCGCCAGCACGCCGTAGTGCTGGAAGAGCAGATCGACGTCGGTCGTGTAGACGTTGAGCCGGACCAGGCTGGCGAGCGACATGTCGGCCTCGCCGAGCACGGCCTCCACGTTGTCGAGGCTCAGCGCCAACTGCGCCGCCATGTCGCCGTCGTGCTGGGGCTTGCCGTCGCCGCTCATCGCGGTCTGCCCCGAGATGTAGAGGGTCCGGGTGTGCCCGGAGACGACCTCGCCCTGATTGAACCCCATCTCCACGGACCAGGTCACCGGGTTGACCGCTGTTCGTCGCATCGCCATGTCAGCTCATTTCTTCGTAGGAAGTACGCACGGCCATCGGCTCCTTGGCCGGTGGCTTCGACGTCGTGCTGACGAGCCTCCCAACAAAACATGACACCCTTGGTCATGCATACGCACCGGGTTCGGGCGGCTCGGGGGCCGGTGTGGGCGAACCCTCAGGCGGAAGCCGGCGCGCTCTCGGCCTCATTTCCGCCGCTTGGGCCGTCGAGTCGGCCCTCGTGTGAGCCCCGGGTGGTGAGGGCCGCGGTGAAGTGGTGCGATCAGAGCGGCGGCCGGGCAGCGGGCAGCGATATTCGGTCCGCCGGTGCGGCCCGTGGCGGCCGGTATACCTCTCGTCAGAGCGGGGTGCGTCCGGTATGGGTTGACCATGAACTCTCCTGATGAAGAACTGCTTCCCAGCACCCGCCGTGCCCTCCTCCACCGCATCGCCACTGCCCAGCGGGACGGCCGGGCGCCCTCGCTCGTGGCCGCCGTGCGACGGGAGGGCCGGATCGTGTGGAGCGGAGCGCGTACGGGGATCGAGGGCCACGCCCCCGACGCGGATACGCAGTACCGGATCGGCTCGATCAGCAAGACGTTCACCGCCGTTCTGGTCATGCGGCTCCGGGACGAAGGGCTGATCGACCTGGACGACCCGCTGGAGAAGCACCTCCCGGGCACCGGGGTGGGTGGTGTGACCGTCTTCCAACTCCTCGGGCACAGCGCGGGGCTGAGTGCCGAGGCGCCTTCGCCCTGGTGGGAGCGGACCCCGGCGAGCCTGCGGCCCGAGCTCTCCGATGTGCTCGGCGAGCGGCCGCGGACGCACTCGGCGGGCCACCGCTTCCACTATTCCAACCCGGGCTACACCCTGCTCGGTTCCCTGATCGAAGCCGTACGCGGCGTCTCCTGGGAGGAGGCGCTGCGCCGGGAGATCCTGGAGCCGCTGGGCATGCGCCGTACGACGTCCGGGCCGGTGGCGCCGCATGCTGACGGCTGGGCGGTCCACCCCTGGGCCGATGTGGTGCTGAGCGAGCCGGCCGAGGACCTCGGACTGATGGCGGCCGCCGGGCAGCTCTGGTCGACCGCCGCCGACCTGTTGCGGTTCGCCGCCTTCCTGGCCGAGGGCGACGACCGGGTCCTGTCGGCCGCGTCCGTACGGGAGATGCGGACGCCCGCATCTCCCGCCGCCGAGGTCGGGACCACCGGTTACGGGCTGGGCCTCCAGGTCGCGAAGACCGACAGCCGCCTCATCTTCGGCCACACGGGTTCGCTGCCGGGATTCGTCGCCGGCCTGTGGTTCAGCGAGGACGACGACATCGCGGTGGTCGCCCTCGCCAACGCGACGTCGGGACTGCCGGCCGCCTATGTGGCCGCCGAGCTCCTGACCATCGTCGCGGACGCGGAGCCGCGGATCCCGGAGCCCTGGCGTCCGCTGCCCGAGGTAGACGATGAGCTGCTGGCCCTGACGGGGGTCTGGCACTGGGGGACCAGCACGTTCACGCTGAGGCTGACCCCGGGCCGGGGGCTGGTGCTCAAGCCGCTGGACGGCAACGGTCGCGGGACGGCCTTCGAAGCGCGGCCGGACGGCACCTGGACGGGGCTCAGCGACTACTACGCGGGGGAGACCCTCCGTGTCGTACGCAAGGACGACGGTTCGGTGGACCACCTCGACCTCGGCTCGTTCGCCTTCACCCGCGAGCCCTACGAAGCGGGGGCGGACGTTCCCGGTGGTCGGGACCCGCAGGGCTGGCGCGGGCTCGGCGGCTGACGCCCGGGGATTCTGACGGGCTGTCGCGCAGGAGGGCGGCGGGGTGGATGTTTCACGTGAAACATCCACCCCGCCGCCCTCCGGGCCGCCAGAAAGTGCGTCCCGCACCGGTCCGCCGGCGGTCAGAGAGTGAGCTTGAAGCCCACATGGCTGGCCGTGAAGCCGAGCCGCTCGTAGAAGCGGTGCGCGTCCTCGCGGGTGACATCCGAGGTCAGCTGGACCAACTGGCAGCTCTGGCGGCGGGACTCGTCGACCGCCCACTGGATCAGCTGCGTGCCGAGCCCGCTGCCCCGCTCGTCGCTGTGGACGCGGACGCCCTCGATGATCGAGCGGGTCGCGCCGCGCCGGGACAGCCCGGGGACGACGGTCAGCTGGAGGGTCCCGACGACACGGCCCTCGCGGACGGCGACGACGACGTGCTGGTTCGGGTCGTCGGCCAGACGCCGGAACGCGGCGCGGTACGGGGTGAGGTCGTCCGGTGACTCGCGCTGCGCGCCGAGCGGGTCGTCGGCCAGCATGGCCACCACGGCCTCGATGTCGGCGTCGGCAAGAGATCGTATTCCAAGATCGCTCATGGTCGGCAGCGTATGCGGTGCGCTGCGGTCAGACCGGAGTCCTCAGCTCCTCGACCGCCCGGACGAGAGGGGCGAGCTCGACGTTCTCCGACGCCTCGTCCAGGGCCGCCCGCAGTGCGCTGTCGTTGGTCGGCCGGGCCGCCGCGAGCAGGGCGAGGCCGGCCTCGGTGACGTCGGTGTAGATGCCCCGGCGGTCGGTGTCGCACAGGTACCGGGTCAGCAGTCCGCGGTCTTCCAGCCGGGTGACCAGGCGGGTGGTGGCGCTCTGGCTGAGCACCACGGCATCGGCCACCTGCTTCATCTGAAGGTGACCACCGGGGCCGTTGTGCTGCCGGCTGAGCACGTCGAGCAGCGAGTATTCGCGCGCACTGAGCCCGTGGCCCGCCTGGAGGGCGCGCTCGATGCGGGCCTCGATCCTTCCGTGGAGCAGGGAAAGAGCGCACCAGCCCTGGGCGAGGGCGGTCAGGGCGGGGTCGGTCGCGGTCATGGTCTCTCCTCCGTGCGGGAGCTGCGCTGCGTGGTTCCAGGATAGGGGACGTCTGCAATAGCCCGCGTTTGCAATTAACCAGCGCATGCAATTATTGTGTACGCCTGTAAGGCGCAGACGCAATCTCCAGGGAAGGTGAAACCCATGCCGCTCGCGCTCCTCGCCCTCGCCATCGGGGCATTCGGGATCGGAACGACCGAGTTCGTGATCATGGGGTTGCTCCCCGAGGTCGCCGCGGACTTCCAGGTCTCGATCCCGACCGCGGGCTTCCTGGTGACCGGCTACGCGCTCGGTGTCGTCCTCGGAGCTCCGCTGATGACCTTGCTGGGCACCCGGGTCACCCGTAAGCGGATGCTGATGCTCCTGATGGGGCTGTTCATCGTGGGCAACGTGGTGTCCGCCCTCGCCCCCGTCTTCGGCGTCATGCTCGCCGGACGGGTGATCGCCTCCCTCGCGCACGGCGCGTTCTTCGGCATCGGCTCGGTGGTCGCCGCCGACCTGGTCGCCCCGCACAAGAAGGCCGGGGCCATCGCCATGATGTTCACCGGGCTCACCGTCGCCAACGTCGTCGGCGTACCGCTCGGCACCCACATCGGGCAGTCCGCGGGCTGGCGCACCACCTTCCTGCTCGTCGCCGCACTCGGCGTCCTCGGCCTCGTCGGAGTCGCCAAGCTCGTCCCCGAACAGCCCAGGGCCGAAGGCGTCCGGATCCGTCACGAGCTGGCCGCGTTCCGCAACGTCCAGGTCCTGCTGGCGATGGCCATGACCGTCCTGGGCTTCGGCGGAGTCTTCGCCGCGATCACCTACATCACCCCGATGATGACCGAGGTCGCCGGCTACTCGGCCTCCTCCGTCACCTGGCTGCTGGTCCTCTTCGGCCTCGGCATGGTCGGCGGCAACCTGGTCGGCGGCAGGTTCGCCGACCGCCATCTGATGCCGCTGCTGTACGTCTCGCTCGGCGCGCTCGCCCTCGTCCTCGGCCTGTTCACCGTGACCGCCCACAACAAGGCCGCCGCCGCCGTCACCGTCGTCCTGATCGGCGCCCTGGGCTTCGCGACCGTGCCCCCGCTCCAGAAACGGGTCCTCGACCAGGCGGCGGGCGCGCCCACACTGGCCTCCGCCGTCAACATCGGGGCCTTCAACCTCGGCAACGCCCTCGCCGCCTGGCTCGGCGGCCTCGTGATCGCGGCGGGTCTCGGCTACACCGCCCCCAACTGGGTCGGCGCGGCCCTCGCCGCCTCGGCCCTGGTCCTGGCGGTGATCTCCAGCCTGCTGGAGCGCCGCGCCTCCACCGGGGGCCGGATCGTCGCGGAGAACATCCCCGAGCCGGCCGCCGACTCCGGGAACATCCCCGATCCGGCCTCCGCCACGGTCACGGCCCGGCACTGACCACCGGGTCGGCCCCGCGACGCAGCCGCACCGCCGGAAGGGCGGTGCGGCTGTCGTGCGTCATCCCGTCGCGATCGTGAGCGGAGCGAACCTGCGGGCGGCGTCGCCCGGCAGATCCGCGAGGCCGTACGTCATCAGCGCAGTGCGGGAGCCCGGCTCCAGCCCGTGGTCCACCAGCCAGCCGAGCAGTTCCTCGTGGCGCGCGTCGACGTCGGCCCGCAGCGGCCGGTCCGTCGTGGCGGCCAGCGCGGCGACCAGGGCCTTCGCGGTCGCGGTGTCCCGTGCGATCAGCGGGCCGACCACATGGGAGTCGCCGCTGGGCCAGAGGCCCGCGTATCCGGTCAGCTCGCCGTCCTCCTCGGCCACCTGGAGCCGGTCGCAGAAGGCCGGGAGCCGGGCGATGAGGTGCGTCCGGTCGGCGCCGAACACCGGAAGGTCCAGCCGGACCATCGCCCGCAGATCGTCCGCCGTGGCCGGGCGGGTGGTCACGCCCGGGGCCGTCCCGGCCCGGCCCGCCGCGCCGTCGCCCCGGAAACGGCCGCCGACCCGGTCGGCCCGGCCCACGTGGGCGAAGCCGAGCTCTTCGTAGAGCCGCTGCCCCTGGGCCGTGGCGTACAGCGCGAGCGGGGTGCTCCCGGCCTCGTCCATCACCTGGCGCATGAGCCGGCGGGCGACCCCCTGGCGGGCGTGGCGGCCGGCGACGAGCAGCATGCCGACGGCGGCCAGCTGCGACCCGTACGACGTCGTCACGCACGCGGCGACCAGGCCGTTCCCATCGGGTTCCGCGATCCCGTACCCCGTGCCCGCGGAGAGGAGCAGGCCCCACCGGTGCTCGTCGCGGGGCCAGCCGCGGTCCTCGCTGAGATCGGCGCAGTGGACCAGGTCCGCCCGGCTGAGACGCCGCACGGGCAGGTCGACGAGGGGCGTGGATGAGGGGCTCGGCATGGAACCAGGCTGTCCGACGCGGTGATCACCCGTCCACCGGTTTCCCCGAAACGCCACCGGTTTTCCGGAACCGTCACCCGATTCCAGAGCCGTCACCAGCCGGAGCCGTCACCCCTGCGTGGTTTCACGTGAAACACGGTCGGGCCGTCAGCCCAGATCAGGAGCGTGCAACGCCCGTACGCCCTCGATGTTGCCGTCCAGATAGTGGCGCAGGGAGAGCGGGACGAGGTGAACGGCGGCGATCCCGACCCGGCTGAACGGCACCCGGACGATCTCGTACTCCCCGCAGGGTTCTTCGACCTCCGGGCCGTGCCGCAGGGAGGAGTCCATCGCCGCCAGCCGGCAGACGAAGAAGTGCTGGACCTTCACCCCCGCCACTCCGGTGTCCGTGATGTGCTCGACGGTGTCGACGAAGCACGGGACGACGTCGACGATCTTGGCGCCGAGCTCCTCGTCGACCTCCCGGTGCAGGGCGTCGACGACAGTGGCGTCCTCCGGCTCGACCCCGCCGCCGGGGGTGACCCAGTACGGATCGACCCCGGGCTTGGTGCGCTTGATGAGGATGAGGTGGTCGCCGTCGAGCAGGACGGCGCGGGCGGTGCGCTTGACCACAGGGCGTTCGGTCATGGCAAGAGCGTGGCCCGTGGAACACCGTCTGAAACTCCCGGCGGCCACCGGAGGGAGCCGCCAGGTGCCCGCAGCGCGCCTTCGCCGTCGCGCACGCGCCCCAAGCGGGCCTCCGCCGCCGTCGCGCTCCCCAGCAGCAGCCAGTAGCACCCGGCAGCACCCGGCAGGGTCCGCTAGCGGACCGCTTCGTCCAGCGCCTGCCCGACGTCGGCCAAGAGGTCCTCCGGGTCCTCCGCGCCGACCGAGAAGCGGATGAAGCCCTCCGGGACGGCGTCGCCGCCCCAGCGGCCCCGGCGCTCGGCGGTGGAACGTACGCCGCCGAAACTCGTCGCGTCGTCGACCAGCCGCAGCGCGGCGAGGAAGCGCTCGGCGGTCTCCCGGTCGGCCAGCTCGAACGACACCACCGAACCGAAGCGCCGCATCTGGCGCACGGCGGTGCCGTACGACGGGTCGGTGGGCAGTCCCGGATACCGCAGCCCGGTGACCTCGGCCCGCTTGCCCAGCGCCTCGGCGAGGGCCAGAGCGGTGGTGCACTGCCGGTCGATGCGCAGCTGGAGGGTGGCGAGCGACCGGTGGGCGAGCCATGCCTCCATCGGACCGGGGATCGCTCCGACCACCTTGCGCCAGCGTCGTACGTCGGCGGTCAGCCGGGGATCGCGGCAGGTGACGTGGCCCAGCAGGATGTCGCCGTGCCCGGTCATGCCCTTGGTGTCACTGGCGACGGAGAAGTCCGCGCCGAGCTCCAGCGGGCGCTGGCCGATCGGGGTGGCCAGGGTGTTGTCGACGGCGACCAGCGCACCCGCCTCGTGCGCCGCCGCCACGAGCCGCCGGATGTCGCAGACGTCCAGGCCCGGGTTGGAGGGGCTCTCGATCCACAGCAGCTTCGCCCCCGCCAGCAGCGCCAGCTGGGCGTCGCCACCGGTCGGGGCGGTCCGAACCTCGACGCCGAAAGCCGTCAGCTGCTCCCGTACGAGCGGCAGCGCCTGGTAGCCGTCGTCCGGCAGCACCACCGTGTCGCCCGCGCGGACCTGGGAGAGCAGCACCGCCGTGATCGCCGCCATGCCGGACGCGAACACCGTCGTGGAGACGTCCTCGCCGGGCGCCTCCAGCTCGCCGATGGCCCGCTCCAGATGGGTCCACGTCGGGTTGGTGTCCCGTCCGTAGGTGTACGGTCCCACCGGTTCGCCGGAGAGGTGGAAGTGCGCGGCGAAGACCGGGCCGGGGAGGGTGGGCTCGTACTGCTCCGGTTCGGGAAGCCCGGCGCGTACCGCACGCGTCCCGTCGCCCATGGTCGTCATGCTGCTCCTTCGCTGCTCTCCCCGGTGAGTACGGGGCTCCGTCCGGTGACTACGGTGCTCCGCCCGGCGGCCGGGACCTCCTGGCGGGGTGCCGGTCCGACCCGCACTCTCTCAGAGGCCGGGCCCCCGCACTCCTTCAGGGGCCGGGTCCCCGCTCTCACTCAGCGGCCCGGGACTCAGTCCTCGTCGGGCAGGACCACGTTGAGGGCCCAGGACACGACCGAGATGATCAGGCCGCCGAGCAGCGCGGTCCAGAAGCCGTCGACATGGAAGCTGAGCTCGAACACTCCGGCCAGCCAGGAGGTCAGCATCAGCATCAGCGCGTTGACCACCAGGGTGATCAGCCCCAGCGTCAGGATGAACAGCGGGAATGTCAGCAGCTGGACCACGGGCTTGACCAGGAAGTTCACCAGGCCGAAGATCAGTGCGACCAGGATCAGGGTGAGGATCTTGCGGCCGGTGGAGCCGCCCTCCAGCGTGATGCCGCTGATCAGCCAGATGGCCACGGCCAGCGCACCCGCGTTGGCGATCGTCTTGACTACGAAATTCTTCATGTGTCTGATCGTGGCAGACATGATCGGTGGTGCACACCGACAGCGCGGGCACGACCGGCGGAGCACGCGACCGACCGGGCGGACGACCGCGGAGCAGGCAACCGGCAGTACGGGTCACAAGGGGCGGACGGGCCATGAAGGCATTCAGACTGGACGAGCTGGAGGCGGAACGGGCCGCCAACGACGGGGCGTACCTCCAGTTCGTGCGGGAGCGGAACATGTCCGTCGGCCTGTACGCCCTGGACGCCGGCGCGCTCGATCCGCAGCAGCCGCACCAGCAGGACGAGGTGTACTTCGTCGTCAGCGGGCGCGCGTCGATCACGGTCGGCATGGAGACGACGCAGGTCGGCCGGGGGAGCGTCGTCTATGTGCCGGCCGGAGCGGCCCACAAGTTCCACCACATCACCGAGGACCTCCGGGTGATGGTCGTCTTCTCTCCGCCGGAGGGCTGAACCCCCGGGTTCCCTAAGGGTTCGATCAGGGGTCTTCAAGGGCTGCGAGGCCCCCGCCGGGGTCTCCCGCGCCCTTAGCATCGAGGCAGGAACTCAGAGAGACGAGGTAGATGGCGATGGCCGTGCGGGAGATATTCGCGGGGATGCCCTGGTGGGTGAAGTGGATCGCGGTGCCCGTCATCGCGATCTTCGTGTTCGGCGGGCTGATCGCCAGCGTGGTCGGCTTCGTGATCGGCCTGCTCTTCAAGGCCCTGGTCTTCGTCGTGGTGGTCGGCGGACTGGTCTTCGTCGTACGCAAGTTCACGTCCTCGTCGTCCTCGCGCGGTGACTGGTAGCGGCTGACCAGGGCTGTCCGGCGGTAGAGGCCCGGCGGGCAGCGGCGAGCTCCGCCCGGGCGGTGAGGGATTAGCCCAGCTGAGCTAAGTCCAGGATGAAAACCCCCTCCTGCCGGAAGCGGCCGATACAGTGACATGACGCTGCCGCCATCCGGAATGTGACCTTCTGTCACCGAATTGACCGAGTGACATGGTTTGCACGACAGTTCGGTCGTTGATCTCCATGCGGTGATCTCCGATGGGTTATTTCCGGTCGTTGGTGTCCGGTTCGTCGGTGTCCGCGCCCCGGTCCTCGCCGGTCACCGGAATGCCGGTCGCTCCGGCTCCTCCGGTTCTCAGGATCGCGGCAGACCTGTGGGGGCGGCCCCCACGGGAGGGCTGATGGCCCGTCACCATGCCTGGGGGCGACCTTGACCACGGCATCGACCACCGCCGTCCCGACGCTGATCGGTTCGGTACAACGGGCATTGAGGCTGCTGGAGGCTGTGGGCGCCCATCGGGACGGGGCACCGGCCAAGCAACTCGCCCGTGAGGCGGGCCTCCCGCTGCCGACCGCGTACCACCTGCTGCGCACCCTCACCCATGAGGGCTATCTCCGCCGGGAGAACGGCGTCTTCCTCTTCGGCGCTGCCGCCGAGAACCTGACCGCCGCTCAGGCCGTGAGACCCCGCCCCGCCACCGTCACCGACTCCCTCGCGCACTGGCGGGACGCCATCGGGGTCCCGGTGTACTGCGCCGTCTACCGGGAGGGCGAGATCGAGCTCATCGCGGTCGCGGACGCCCCCGACGCCCCGGCGGTGGGCGAGTGGGCCTCCTTCCGGGAGACCGGGCACGCGCATGCGATCGGGCAGTGCCTTCTCGGCCAGTTGGACGAGAAGGGCCGCGAGGACCACCTCGACCGGTACCCCGTACGCCCGCTCACCCGTTACTCAGTGCGAGATCGCGCGGCGTTTCTGGAGCGGCTGCGCTCGTTACGTCAGGGTGAACCGGTCATCGAACGCCAGGAGTACGCACTGGGGACCGTCTGCGCCGCCATTCCCGTGACGGCCGGTGCGACCCTTGCGGCCATGGCCATTTCCGTACCTCTGGACGACGAAGAACGGTTGCTGCCCGCAGTCGAACAGCTACGCTGCGAAGTGGCGCGCCTCTTGCGCTCGTTCGTGTTCTCTATCAGTATCTGAAAAATCACTCCTTGTGATCTGCTATCGCGTGCACCACGATGGCGTCAATAGGGCCATAGGGGATCATTCCTGGCCAGTTTCATCTACTGCGGGGTTGAACGATGCGCGAGTCGGTTCAAGCAGAGGTCATGATGAGCTTTCTCGTCTCCGAGGAGCTCTCGTTCCGTATTCCGGTGGAGCTCCGGTACGAGGTGGCTGATCCGTATGCCATCCGGATGACGTTCCACCTGCCCGGCGATGCCCCTGTGACCTGGGCATTCGGTCGTGAGCTGCTGCTGGACGGGCTCAACAGCCCCAGCGGCGACGGCGATGTGCACATCGGGCCGACCGAGCCCGAGGGCCTGGGCGATGTGCACATCCGGCTCCAGGTAGGGGCGGACCGCGCGCTGTTCAGAGCCGGTACGGCGCCGCTGGTGGCGTTCCTCGACCGGACGGACAAGCTCGTGCCCCTCGGTCAGGAGCACACGCTCGGTGACTTCGACGGCAACCTGGAGGAGGCACTGGGCCGCATCCTCGCCGAGGAGCAGAACGCGGGCTGACCGGGCACGTCCGGCCTCCCGCGCCTCGCGGCGGCCCGGGCCGGGGATGTGGACCGCGTCCCGGCCCGCCGACGCCCCGGCCGCGCCCTACGCCTTGCGGCGGCGACCCCTGCCGGTGCGTGCGGGGGCGGCCGCCGTGGACGAGGAGGCGCCGGCGCCCGGGCGGTCCGCGGAGACCACCAGCGCGGCCAGCACCGTCGTCACCGGCACCGACGCGACGAGCCCGATCGAGCCGACCAGCGTCCGGACGATCTCCTCCGCGATCAGCTCGCTGTTGGCCACCGTCCCCACGCTGCTCTGGGCGATGGAGAAGAGCAGCAGCAGCGGCAGCGCCGCGCCCGCGTACGCCAGCACCAGGGTGTTCACGACCGAGGCGATGTGGTCCCGTCCGATGCGGATGCCGGCCCGGTACAGCCCGCGCCAGCCCATCCGCGGGTCCGCCTGGTGCAGTTCCCAGACGGCGGATGTCTGGGTGACCGTCACATCATCGAGCACCCCGAGCGACCCGATGATCACACCGGCCAGCAGCAGGCCGCTCATGTCGATGTCCGGGTAGAGCCCGTGGATGAGGCCGGTGTTGTCGTCGGTGTTGCCGCTCAGGCTCGCCCATCCGATGAAGAGGGAGCCGAGCAGCCCGATCAGCAGCAGCGAGATCAGCGTGCCGATGACCGCGACGGACGTACGCGCCGTCACCCCGTGGCACATGTAGAGCGCGGCCAGCATGATGGCACTGGCCCCGATCACCGCCACCACCAGCGGATTCGAGCCCTGAAGGATCGCCGGCAGGATGAACAGGGTCAGTACGGCGAACGAGACGGCCAGCGCCACCAGGGCCATCACCCCCCGCAGCCTGCCCACCGCGACCACCGCCAGCGCGAAGATCGCGGCCAGCAGCGCCAGCGGGACCTTCCGGTTCACGTCGGTGACGGAGTACTGGAGGTCGCGGGGCGCGTCGGGGGCGTACGCCACGACCACGCCCTGGCCCTCGCGCAGTTGGCGGGGCGCGTCCGGCTGGACGACCTCGACGAACCTGCGGCCCTTGTCGTCGCCCGTGGTCACCTCGACGGTCGCCTTCGCGCACTCCCCCTCCTGCTCGTTGACGGCCTCGCGGCCCGAGGGGGTGGAGGTGTCGCCGGTCGGGGGCACCTGCGCGGCGTTGACGTCCGCGCAGTCGACCTGGACGACCTGGACGACCTTGCCGTCCTGGGTCTGCCGGTCGAAACCGACGCCGGTGCGCTCGTGGTCGGGGGCGCCGCCGGGCCAGAAGGCGATCAGGCCGACGACGACCGCCGTGGCGAACGGGATCAGCACGGCGGCGATGACCTTGCGCAGGTGCTTGGAGACCGGGGCGGCGGGTCCGTGGCTGTGCGTGTGGCCGTGGGTGTGGCCCGGGGGCGGCGGCTGGGGTGCGGGGTCGCTTTGGGGGGAGGTCACGGGGCGATCATCGCAAGAACGAGGGGGCCCTCTGGTCAGCTCGCCGGAAAGGACGCTAGCGTGGAGGCACTTTGCACACGCGGGAGCTCGGAGCACCGGGCTGAGAGGGCGCTGATCGCCGTACGTCCGTACGGGAAACGCTGCGCCGACCGCCGAACCTGTTACCGGGTAATGCCGGCGTAGGGAGTAGGTCTCATGACCACAGCGGACGCACGCACGCCTGCCTCGAAACAGAACGACGAGCCGCGCACCGGCGGGACGTCGAACGACGGGGCCGGGAAGTCCATCGGCTGGCACAAGGGATACGTCCAGGGCTCGCGCCCGGACCTCCGGGTTCCGGTCCGACAGGTGCACCTCACCAACGGCAAGGACGTGACGCTGTACGACACGTCGGGGCCGTACACCGATCCCGCCGTCGACACCGATGTCCGCCGGGGGCTCGCGCCCCTGCGGGAGAACTGGATCATCGCCCGCGGCGACACCGAGGAGTACGCGGGCCGCCCGGCCCGCCCCGAGGACGACGGGCTCAAGCACACCTCGCCGCGCGGCGGACTGCGCAACCTCGACGCGGTCTTCCCCGGCCGCCCGCGCCAGCCGCGCCGCAGCCGCGACGGACGGCCCGTCACCCAGCTCGCGTACGCCCGGCGCGGGGAGATCACCCCGGAGATGGAGTACGTCGCGATCCGGGAGAACGTCGAGCCCGAGGTCGTGCGCGAGGAGATCGCGGCGGGCCGGGCGGTGCTGCCGGCCAACGTCAACCACCCCGAGATCGAGCCGATGATCATCGGCAAGCGGTTCCTGGTGAAGGTCAACGCCAACATCGGCAACTCGGCCGTCACCTCCTCCATCGAGGAGGAGGTGGACAAGATGACCTGGGCGACCAAGTGGGGCGCCGACACGGTCATGGACCTGTCCACCGGCCGCAACATCCACACCACCCGCGAGTGGGTGCTGCGCAACTCCCCCGTGCCGATCGGCACCGTCCCGCTCTACCAGGCCCTGGAGAAGGTCGACGGCCGGGCCGAGGAGCTGACCTGGGAGATCTACAAGGACACCGTCATCGAGCAGGCCGAGCAGGGCGTGGACTACATGACGGTGCACGCCGGCGTGCGCCTGCCGTACGTCCCGCTGACCGCCCGCCGCAAGACCGGCATCGTCTCGCGCGGCGGCTCGATCATGGCGGCCTGGTGCCTCGCGCACCACAAGGAGTCCTTCCTCTACGAGCGCTTCGAGGAGCTCTGCGAGATCCTCGCGGCGTACGACGTCACCTACTCCCTCGGTGACGGGCTGCGGCCCGGGTCGATCGCCGACGCCAACGACGAGGCGCAGTTCGCCGAGCTGCGCACGCTGGGCGAGCTGAACACGATCGCCAAGCGGTTCGGCGTACAGACGATGATCGAGGGCCCCGGGCACGTCCCGATGCACAAGATCAAGGAGAACATCGACCTCCAGCAGGAGATCTGCGAGGAGGCGCCGTTCTACACGCTCGGCCCGCTGACCACGGACGTCGCGCCCGCCTACGACCACATCACCTCCGGCATCGGCGCGGCGATGATCGCCTGGTGGGGCACGGCGATGCTCTGCTACGTCACGCCCAAGGAGCACCTGGGGCTGCCCAACCGGGACGACGTGAAGACGGGCGTGATCACCTACAAGATCGCCGCCCACGCGGCCGACCTCGCCAAGGGGCACCCGGGCGCGCAGGAGTGGGACGACGCGCTCTCGGACGCCCGGTTCGAGTTCCGGTGGGAGGACCAGTTCAATCTGGCCCTCGACCCGGACACGGCCCGGGAGTTCCACGACGAGACGCTGCCCGCCGAACCGGCGAAGACGGCGCACTTCTGCTCGATGTGCGGGCCGAAGTTCTGCTCGATGAAGATCTCCCAGGACATCCGCCGTCAGCACGGCGGTTCGCAGGAGGAGATCGAGGAGGGCATGGCGGAGAAGTCGAAGGAGTTCGCCGCCGCCGGGAACCGGGTCTACCTGCCGATCGCGGACTGACCCCCGCCGCACCGGAGCGGCTCCCCCGGCCGGACCGGCCGGGGGGCCGCCGTGGGCCCGTGAGGGCCCGCGCCCCGGGCGGGGGCCCTACAGGGAGTCGGACGGTCCGAGGTCCGCCGCTGCCGGCTCTCCCCGCCCGATCGTCAGGGACCAGCGCACGGCGGAGGAAGCCCGGACCGTGACGGCGCCCGGGCCGCCCGCGCCCCGCAGGGCCAGCTGGTTGTACGTGGTCGTCACCTCGCCCTCGACGCACGTCAGGGGGAACGTGACGTTCACCGGCTTCACGGTGACGTCGACGGTCCCCTCGCCCCGGCAGCTCGCCGCGACGATCAGCGCATCGCCCTTCCGCCCTTCGCCGAACGCGAGGATGCGGTTCCCCCGCGTCTCGTCCTGGCGTACGACGACGGTCTCGGTGTCGTCCAGTGCGGGGGGCCGTGCCACGGCGGGTTGCGCGCGACCGGTCGCGGCGGTGGGGGCCGGCGCGGCGGTCGCCGGCTTCGTCGGCTCGGGGGGCTGTGGGCTCCCGTTCCCGCCCGTACCGGCCGGCGAGCAGGCCAGGACCAGCGGGAACACGATCACCGAGAGGACGGTCAGCTCGGCCAAGGGGCGACGTCGTGACATGAGGTGATCTCCCGAATGGCGCGGTCGGAGCGGCGAGCACGGCCCATGAGCCCTGATCCTGCTGCGAGGACGCTGGGGGGACAAGGCCGTTCGGGGAACTCTGAGGAGAACTTGACGTTCCACATCGGGCTGCCGTCACGCTGCCCGCCCCCGCGCTGCCGTGCGTTCACGAGGAGCGAGAACCTCGGGCGAGGACCTCAGGAGCCGTGCGCTCCGCCGAACGGGTTGTCGATGACGTACCGCCAGAATCCGTCGCGACCACGGCGCGCGACGTCCGTCGCCGTGCCCGCGATACGGGTCGGAGCACCGTCCGCCGCCGTGCCCTCCACCGTCCAGTCGACGATCAGGAGCGCCAGATCGCCGGAGACGTAGGTGTGGCGGGGAGTCACACGGATCGGCACGCGCAGCGCGAGGAAGCCCTCATGGGCCGGGAGCCGCCCCGGCCCGGCCGTGGGTGCGCCGGGCCGGGGGACGAACAGGGCCTCCTCCTCGTACAGCTGGTCGATGATCCGGGGGTCGAAGGTGTTGAACGCCCGTTCCAGGACGTACGGGTGCTCCGCGGCCTCGGTGGTGAGCCGCACACTGGTGGGATGCGTCATATGGTCAGCCAACAGCCCGCCGACGTGGGTCACCAAGCGGATACCTTCGCGGACTGGGACCCGGAGCTGGCGCCCACCGCCCCCGGCCGCACTCGGCGACCCGAGGGGGACTGTCCGGTCGAGGTGGCGCTCGCCGCGGTCTCCGGGCGCTGGACCACCCTGATCCTGCGCGAACTCATGGGCGGGCCGCGCGGGTTCACAGAGCTGCGGGAGCGGCTGCCGGAGGTGTCGGCGAAGGTCCTCAGCCACCGCCTGAGGGAGCTGGGGGAGGGCGGCCTGGTGTCGGTGGAGCGGCAGCGGGGCTTTCCCGTACGCAGCCGCTACGCGCTGACGGCGTCGGGGCAGGCGCTGCGGCCGCTGCTGGTGGAGCTCTACGCGACCGGTGAGGCGCTGCTCGCTCTGGGCGGCGGCCCGGGCCCGGATGCGGGCGCTCGGGGTGCGGCGGGCTGACGGGCTGCGGTGCTGTTCGGCGTGCGGCGGGTTGACCGGTTGCGGTGCTGTTCGGCGTGCGGAGGCTGACCGGCTGCCGTGCTGTTTCGGCGTACGGGACGGGCTCGGGCTCGGCGTCGGGGCGGGTCCGGCCGTGCGCGCCGGCTACTCCGGCCGGTGCTCGGGGCCCCCGAAGTCCGGGCTGGTGAAGTCGGGGCTGGTGAAGGTCGGCCGGGGGCCCGCCGACGGGCCGTCCTCGGGGCCGGCGAAGTCCGGCCTGCTGTAACCGATCTTCGGGATGCGGTTGGGCGAGCGGAGCGGGGTCCGCGCGGCGGGGCCCGCCGCGGGGTCGGCCAGGGCGTCCCGGAGGAAGGGCAGGATGCCGCGCTCCAGCAGGGCGTGCCGCCACGCCTCCCTGGCCCGGGCGACCTCCTCCGGCAGCTCCTGCTCCTCGTCCTCGGCGACCGACGAGGAGGAGCCGTTGCGCAGGGCGGCGACGAGCAGGCCCACGGCGGCGACCAGGATGGCCGCGGCGGCGACGGCCGCGAAGAACCACCCGGCCGCGATCATGGTGGCGCCGAAGGCCAGGGAGGGGCTGACCGCCTTCAGCACATAGCCGATGAGCAGGAATATCACCGCCGCGGTGCCGGCGAGGAGCGGCGTCAGGACGGTGAGGACCGCCCCCACTCCGGCACCCGGGCCGGGCGCTCCCGAGGCGTCCGCGTACGACTCGCCCTCCGGGACGGTGGCCCTCGCAGCGCGCAGATCGGCGCGGGCCTTGACGTAGTGCTCGTACTCGGTGGCGGCGGCCGTGGTGATCAGCGCCGTGGCGTTGAGGGCCATGGTGCGCAGCTGTTCGGTGTTGAGCCGGTCACCGACGCCCTCCAGGTCCGGGCGTTCGTGGGCGTGGCGCAGTGCGTCGCCCAGGATCCGCGCGTACTCGGGGCCGTCTTCGGCCAGCAGGTGCGGAGCATTCGTCATCTGCATCCCCCGATGCTCCGTCGTGCCCGGCGGCCCGCGTGGACCGGGCGATCGGGCGGAAACGGAGGAGAGCCTGCTACTGATGAGCCGATGGTAGAGCGGTCACTGCATGGGGTGACAGAGGGTTTCCTGAAATAGACCCGCCGATCGGCGTGATCGGCACGGTCCGAACCCTGAAGGGTCTTCCCCGCCCGGGGTCAGTCATGCAGGGGGAGTTGGACGACCAGAAGCTTTCCGGCCATGGTCACTCCGCCGTCCATGGCGATGGCGAGCCCGTCCGCGTACACGTGCGGACCGTTCACCACCGGACCCGAGCCGTTCTCGCCGTCCTCCGTCCCGACCTCGCCGAGGAGATACGGGATGGGGCTGTGACCATGGACGACGCGCTGTCCGCCGTACGTCGCCATCAGCTCGCGCACCGCGTCGGCGCCGCCCTCGTCGCGGAAGGCGAACCGCTTGGTGAGCTTGCGGAAGAGGTCCCAGCACTCGTCGGCGTCGTTGCGCGTGAGGATGGCGGTGATGGTGTCGTTGACGTCCTCGATGGTGGAGCCGTAGTCGAGGTAGGCCGTCGTGTCGGAGTGCATCAGCAGATGCCCGTCCTCCTCGACGACCGCGTCGAGCCGCGACATCCACTGGAGGTGCACGTCCTGGAGGCGGTCCATATCGCTCTTCTGGCCGCCGTTGAGCAGCCAGGCGGCCTGGAACGTGGCGGTGCCGGCACCGGAGTTGACGGGGGTGTCCGCGAACCGCTTGGCGCCGATGAGCAGCAGCTCGTGGTTGCCCATCAGGGCCTTGCAGTAGCCGCCCGCCGCCGCCGCCTCGGCGGAGAGCCGCATGACGAGGTCGATGACGCCGATGCCGTCCGGACCGCGGTCGGTGAAGTCGCCCAGGAACCAGAGCCGGGCGTTGCCCGCGGCCCAGTTGCCCTCGGCGTCGATGAGGCCCTGGGCGGCGAGGGCGGCCACCAGCTCGTCGAGATAGCCGTGGACGTCGCCCACGACGAAGAGCGGGCCGCGCCCCTCCTCGGTGACGGGGCGGGGTTCGGGGACGGTCTGCATCTTGACGGTGTCGCCGCGGTTGATGACGGGGAGGTCGCGCTCGGTGGGCGTGTACCCCTCCGGGGGCTCGTCGGCGACGGCCGCGTTGCCGGGGTGCGGCAGGTGGGGCGGGGCGGGCGCGTGGGGCGGGGCGGGGGTGTGCGGCGGCACGGGGGCGTGCGGTGCCGGAGGCGGTGGCGCGTGCTGCGCCGGGGCGGGCGCGTGCTGCTCCGGCGTACGCGGGGGCAGCGACGGGTGCGGCGTAGCGCCGGGCGTCTGCGGTGGTACGGGCGTCTGCGCGTACGGCGGAACCCGGAAGTCACGCAACGTCGCCGTCCGCACCACGGGTTCCTGACCGGCCCCCTGTGTCATCGACCCCTCCACCACCGTCGCGCCGCCGCACACCTGACGGGCCCTGCCTGGTAGAGGTGGTCCGCGGTGTCGTGCGCCCATCATAGGAATGCGGATCGATCTGTGTGACGCACCAGGGGTGGTGAATCCGGGCGCACGTACGGTTCACCGGCCTATTAGTCCGAAAAGAGATGATCAGTCCCCGCTGGGGGAACGCGGCGCGGAGACCGTGGTGCGCGGCGGACGGCGTTGCGAGGACGTCCGGACGATGAGCTCGGTCGGTATCACCTGCTCCACCGGCCCGTCGTGCTCGACCCCTTCGATGGCGTCGATGAGGAGCTGGACGACGGCCGTGCCGATGCGGCGGGGCTTGAGCGAGAGCGTCGTGATGGGCGGTTCGGTGGCCGCGTACACGGTGGACTCGCTGCAGCAGACCAGCAGCAGGTCCTCCGGGACGCGCAGACCGTAGCGGCGGGCGGCCGCGAGGAGATCGGTCCCGTTGGGGTCGAAGAGCCCGTAGACCGCGTCGGGGCGGTCCGGGCGGGCGAGCAGCCGGTCGGCGGCGACCGCGCCCGCGCAGGGGTCGTGCGCCGGGTAGGACTCGTAGACGGGGTCCTGGCCGACGCGCTCGCACCAGTGCAGATAGGCCGTGGTGGAGAGCCGGGTGTAGGTGTCGGTGGTGGTGCCGGTCAGCAGGCCGATACGGCGGGCTCCGGCGGCGGCGAGGTGGTCGAGGAGGTCGAGCACGGCGGCCCGGTGGTCGTTGTCGACCCAGGCGGTGACGGGGAGCGTCCCGGCCGGGCGGCCGTCCGAGACGACGGGCAGCCCCTGGCGGACGAGTTCGGTGACGACCGGGTCCTGGTCGGAGGGGTCGATGACGACGGTCCCGTCGAGCGCGACGTTCGACCAGACGTCGTGGCGGGAGGTGGCGGGGAGGATCACGAGGGCGTAGCCCCGGGCGAGCGCCGCCGAGGTCGCGGCTCTCGCCATCTCCGCGAAGTACGCGAATTCGGTGAAGGTGAAAGGTTCATCCCCGTACGTGGTCACGGTCAGGCCGATCAGGCCCGACTTGCCGGTACGGAGGGTTCGGGCCGCTGCGGAAGGGCGGTAGCCCAAGCGCTCTGCGACCTCGCGGACATGGCTGCGGGTGGCGTCCGGGAGCCTGCCCTTGCCGTTGAGCGCGTCGGAGACGGTCGTGATCGAGACGCCGGCCGCGGCGGCCACGTCACGGATCCCCGCCCGTCCTGGCCGGCCGCTGCGCCGGGGGGTCTCCGTCCGGCTCACCTGGTGCTTCCCTGCTGCTGTCATGGCGAGCCGATAGTAGGGCTCCGGGGCATGGTCGGTCCGGTCGCATATGCACGCATCGACAGGCACGTTTCTGCATGGTCACATGCCGTCAAATAACTTGTAAAACAAGGGCGTTGGATGCTTGGACATTAGTGTGTCATGTGTTGGCGGCTGACGGCCTGCTGAATGGTCGATGTCTCGAAGAGGTCTCAACTCACCACTTCGGGGGACGCGCGCCACGGCGTGAGACACGGGCGTGCGCCAGAACGCGAAACGCTCCCCCCGGGGCGGCTCCGTGGGACGGGCCGCCCCCAGCACCGCGCGAGATTCCTCGCCCCGGCCATTCGCAGCGGCGCTCAATCCTCATAAGGTGAGCAGTATTGATGTGTACGGACGGTCGAGACCGATGTCTGCGGATGCCTACGGACGGTCGAGACTGATGTGTACGGATGGTCGAGGAGGACCTGCGGTGAGCGAGACGAGCCCCAAGCTGCGCGCCGAGCTGGACGGCGTTCCCGCCTATGTGCCGGGCAAGCCCGCCGCGGCCGGCGGACCGGTCGCCTACAAGCTGTCCTCCAACGAGAACCCCTATCCGCCGCTGCCGGGGGTCCTGGAGTCGGCGCTCGCCGCGGCGCACAGCTTCAACCGCTACCCGGACATGGCGTGCACCGGGCTGATGAACGAGTTGTCAGACCGGTTCGCCGTGCCGCTCTCGCACCTGGCCACCGGAACCGGATCGGTCGGCGTGGCCCAGCAGCTGCTTCAGGCCACCTCGGGCCCGGGCGACGAGGTCATCTACGCCTGGCGGTCCTTCGAGGCGTACCCGATCATCACGCAGGTGAGCGGCGCGACCTCCGTGAAGGTGCCGCTGACCGCCGGTGAGGTGCACGACCTCGACGCGATGGCCGCCGCGATCACCGACCGGACCCGGCTGATCTTCGTCTGCAACCCGAACAACCCCACCGGGACCGTGGTGCGCCGGGCCGAGCTGGAACGCTTCCTGGACCGGGTGCCGAGCGATGTGCTCGTCGTGCTCGACGAGGCGTACAAGGAGTTCATCCGCGACGCCGAGGTGCCCGACGGCATCGAGGTCTACCGGGACCGGCCCAATGTGGCGGTGCTGCGGACCTTCTCCAAGGCGTACGGCCTGGCGGGGCTGCGGGTCGGGTTCGCGGTGGCCCACGAGCCGGTGGCCGCGGCGCTGCGCAAGACCGCCGTGCCCTTCGGCGTCAGCCAGCTCGCGCAGGACGCGGCGGTCGCCTCCCTGCGCGCCGAGGACGAGCTGCTGGGCCGGGTCGGCTCGCTGGTCGCCGAGCGGAGCCGGGTGAGCGAGGAGCTGGTGCGGCAGGGCTGGACCGTTCCGGAGTCGCACGCCAACTTCGTCTGGCTGCGCCTCGGTGAGCGGACCCTCGACTTCGCCGCCGCCTGCGAGCGGGCCGGTGTGGTGGTGCGCCCCTTCAAGGGGGAGGGCGTACGGGTCTCGATCGGGGAGAGCGAGGGCAACGACCTCTTCCTGAAGGCGGCGGAGGCGTTCCGCGCCGAGCGGTAGGCGGCCGGTACGCCGCGCCCCGGCGGCTGTGCGGCCGGGTGGCCCCGGACTCTCGTTCTACGAGGTCCGGGGCCCTTTGCGTGGGGCCCGCGGCCTCCTGCGCGGGCCCCTGGCCGAAAAGGGGTACCCCCGGCGAACGGCCCGAAAGCGTGTGCGCCATAATTTGCTTGTGAATGTGAACGCGTTCACAAGCGTGCCCCGTTTGGTCCCGTGATCAGTGGGATTAATGGGGCGGAGTGCCGGTGTCACCACGGCGACGTGGTGCGACCACGGCGACGTAAGGAGAAAGACGACGTGGACCTCGCTCTGGCGCCCGAGACCCTGGCGCGATGGCAGTTCGGCATCACCACCGTCTACCACTTCCTCTTCGTCCCGCTGACGATCTCGCTCGCCGCGCTCACCGCCGGCCTGCAGACCGCCTGGGTGCGGACGAACAACGAGAAGTACCTCAGGGCGACCAAGTTCTGGGGCAAGCTGTTCCTGATCAACATCGCCATGGGCGTCGTGACGGGCATCGTCCAGGAGTTCCAGTTCGGCATGAACTGGTCCGACTACTCGCGCTTCGTCGGTGACGTCTTCGGCGCTCCGCTCGCCTTCGAGGCGCTGATCGCCTTCTTCTTCGAGTCCACCTTCATCGGACTGTGGATCTTCGGCTGGGACCGGCTCCCGAAGAAGATCCACCTGGCCTGCATGTGGATGGTCTCGCTCGGCACGATCCTCTCCGCCTACTTCATCCTGGCGGCCAACTCCTGGATGCAGCACCCGGTCGGCTACCGCATCAACGAGGAACGCGGCCGCGCCGAGCTCACCGACTTCTGGAAGGTGCTCACCCAGGACACCGCGGTGACCCAGTTCTTCCACACCATCACGGCGGCCTTCCTGGTCGGCGGGGCCTTCATGGTCGGCATCGCCGCCTTCCACCTCGCGCGCAAGAGGCACATCCCGGTGATGCGGACCTCGCTGCGGCTGGGCCTGGTCACGGTCGTCGTCGCCGGAATGCTCACCGCCGTCAGCGGCGACAGCCTGGCCAAGGTGATGTTCAAGCAGCAGCCGATGAAGATGGCCGCCGCCGAGGCGCTGTGGGACGGCCAGGAACGCGCGCCGTTCTCGATCTTCGCGTACGGGGATGTCAGCGAGGGCCACAACTCCGTCGAGATCTCCCTCCCCGGGGTGCTCTCCTTCCTCGCCGACAACGACCCGAACTCCTACGTCCCGGGCATCAACGACATCAACAAGGCCCAGGAGGAGAAGTACGGCCCCGGCGACTACCGGCCCAACATCCCGGTCGCGTTCTGGAGCTTCCGCTGGATGATCGGCTTCGGGATGGCCTCCTTCGGCCTCGGCCTCCTGGGGCTCTGGCTGACCCGGAAGAAGTTCCTGCTGCCACCGGCTCTGCGGACCGGCGAGGACGAGGTGCCGAACCTGGTCCTCTTCCGGAACAAGGCGCTGAGCCCGAAGTTCACCAAGCTCTACTGGCTCACCGCGCTCTGGACCCTGCTCTTCCCGCTCATCGCCAACTCCTGGGGCTGGATCTTCACCGAGATGGGCCGCCAGCCGTGGGTGGTCTACGGGGTGCTCCAGACCCGCGACGGGGTCTCCCCCGGTGTATCGCAGGGCGAGATCCTCACCTCGATGATCCTCTTCACCCTGGTGTACGCGGTGCTCGCGGTCATCGAGGTCAAGCTGCTCGTGAAGTACATCAAGGCCGGGCCGCCGGAGCTCACCGAGTCCGACCTCAACCCGCCCACCCGGATCAACGGCCACGACGACGAAGACGCCGACCGGCCCATGGCCTTCTCGTACTGAGCGCACAGGAGCTGAGAGATGGAACTCCACGACGTCTGGTTCGTGCTCATCGCCGTCCTCTGGATCGGCTACTTCTTCCTGGAGGGATTCGACTTCGGCATCGGGGTCCTCACCAAGCTGCTCGCCCGAGACCGCAAGGAGCGGCGCGTTCTGATCAACACGATCGGGCCCGTCTGGGACGGCAATGAGGTCTGGCTGCTCAGCGCGGGCGGCGCGACCTTCGCGGCCTTCCCCGAGTGGTACGCCACCCTGTTCTCCGGCTTCTACCTGCCGCTGCTGATCATCCTGTTCTGCCTGATCGTGCGCGGGGTCGCCTTCGAGTACCGGGCCAAGCGGAACGAGGAGCGGTGGCAGACCAACTGGGAGACCGCGATCTTCTGGACCTCGCTCATCCCCGCGGTGCTGTGGGGTGTGGCGTTCGGGAACATCGTGCGCGGCGTGAAGATCGACGCCGACATGGAGTACGTCGGCACCTTCTTCGACCTGCTGAACCCGTACGCGCTCCTCGGCGGGCTCGTCACGCTCTTCCTCTTCACCTTCCACGGCGCGGTGTTCGCGGCGCTCAAGACGGCCGGGGACATCCGGGTCCGGGCGCGCTCCCTGGCGCTCAAGCTGGGACTGGGCACGGCGGTGCTCGCCCTGGGATTCCTGCTCTGGACCCAGGTCGTCAGCGGTGACCGCTGGAGCCTGGCGGCGATGATCGTGGCGGTGGTGGCCCTGGTGGCCGCGATCGGGGCCATCGCCAAGGGGCGCGAGGGCTGGTCGTTCGCGTTCTCGGGGCTGACGATCGTGGCGGCGGTGGGGATGCTCTTCCTGACGCTGTTCCCGAACGTCATGCCGTCCTCGCTGAACGACGCGTGGAACCTCACGGTCACCAACGCCTCCTCGACCCCGTACACGCTCAAGATCATGACCTGGTGCGCCGGCATCGCCACGCCGATGGTGCTGCTGTACCAGGGCTGGACGTACTGGGTGTTCCGCAAGCGGATCGGCACCCAGCACATCGCGGACGCGCACTGACCCGTACCGGCCCCGCCGGGCCGTGTTTCACGTGAAACACGGCCCGGGTCCCTTCGTTGACCTTGCTGATCCCGACGATCCCGCTGCTGGGGGATGTTTCACGTGAAACCGATCGACCCGCGCCTGCTGCGGTACGCCCGCGCCACCCGCTTCTTCCTCGCGGCCGTGGTGGCTCTCGGCCTGGTCGGGGCCGCGCTCGTGATCGCCCAGGCGATGCTCATCGCCGAGATCGTGGTGGGCGGTTTCGAGGACGGGCTTACGGTCGCCGAGCTCCGTACCCCGCTGATCCTGCTCGCCGCCGTCGCCCTCGGCCGCGCCCTGGTCGCCTGGCTCACCGAGCTGGCGGCCCACCGGGCGAGCGCGGCGGTCAAGTCGGAGCTGCGCGGCCGACTCCTGGAGCGGGCCGCGCACCTGGGTCCCGGCTGGCTGAGCGGGCAGCGCACCGGCTCCCTGGTGGCGCTGGCGACGCGCGGGGTCGACGCGCTCGACGACTACTTCGCGCGCTACCTCCCGCAGCTCGGGCTCGCGGTCGTCGTGCCGGTGGCGGTGCTGGCCAGGATCGTCACCGAGGACTGGGTCTCGGCGGCGATCATCGTGGTCACCCTGCCGCTCATCCCCCTCTTCATGGTCCTGATCGGCTGGGCCACCCAGTCCCGGATGGACCGGCAGTGGCAGCTGCTCTCCCGGCTCTCCGGCCACTTCCTGGACGTCGTCGCCGGGCTGCCGACGCTCAAGGTCTTCGGCCGGGCGAAGGCCCAGGCCGAGTCGATCCGGACCATCACCTCGCAGTACCGCCGGGCCACCCTGCGCACCCTGCGGATCGCCTTCCTCTCCTCGTTCGCCCTGGAACTCCTCGCCACGCTGTCGGTCGCCCTCGTCGCCGTCACCATCGGGATGCGGCTCGTGCACGGGGAACTCGACCTCTACACCGGGCTGGTGGTCCTGATCCTGGCCCCGGAGGCGTATCTGCCGATCCGGCAGGTCGGGGCGCAGTACCACGCGGCGGCGGAGGGGCTCTCGGCCGCCGAGGAGATCTTCGCGGTCCTGGAGACCGAGCCCCGCGCCACCGGCGTCGAGGACGTCCCGGACTCGACGCGCCTCGAACTGGCGGCGGTGACCGTACGCCACGAGGGCCGCGCCGACCCGTCGCTGGACGCCGTCTCGCTCACCGTCGAGCCGGGGGAGACCGTCGCCCTGGTCGGCCCGAGCGGCGTCGGCAAGTCCACCCTGCTGAACGTGGTCCTCGGGTTCGCCGTACCCGACGAGGGGCACGTCAGGGTCGGCGGCCGGGACCTCGCGGACCTGGACCTGGAACGCTGGCGGAGCCGGATCGCCTGGGTCCCGCAGCGCCCCCACCTCTTCGCGGGCACGATCGCGGAGAACGTACGCCTCGCCCGGCCCGACGCCGACGACGAGGCGGTGGTGGCGGCGCTGCGGGACGCGGGGGCGTACGACTTCGTCGCGGAGCTGCCGGACGGGGTGCGGACCCCGCTGGGTGAGGACGGCGCGGGGCTCTCCGCGGGCCAGCGCCAGCGCCTCGCCCTGGCCCGCGCGTTCCTGGCCGACCGGCCGCTGCTCCTGCTGGACGAGCCGACCGCGAGCCTGGACGGGGAGACGGAGGCGGGGATCGTCGAGGCCGTACGGAGACTGGCGGCGGGCCGGACCGTGCTGCTGGTGGTCCACCGCCCCGCACTGCTCGCGGTCGCGGACCGGGTGGTGACGCTGGAGCCGCGACGGGCGGAGGCCGATGTGCCGGGGCCGGTCGCCGATGTGCCGGCATCGGTCAGGGCGGCCGTGGCCCCGGGCCCACCCGTCCCGCAGCCCCCGGCCGGCGGCGAGCCCCTGGACGCGCGCCGCCCCGGGGACGTACTGGAGGCCGAGGACGCGCCGGGAGCCGTGACGCCGCTGCGGGAGACCGGTGCCCGCTCCGGCCGGGTCCTCGCCCGGGTCCGTGCGGCGGCGGGGGCGCAGCGCGGGCAATTGGCCCTGGGGCTGCTGCTGGGCAGCCTCGCGGTCGGGTCGGCCGTGGGACTCATGGCCGTCTCCGGCTGGCTGATCTCCCGCGCCTCCGAACAGCCGCCGGTGCTCTATCTGATGATGGCCGTCACCGCGACGCGCGCCTTCGGCATCGGCCGGGCGGTCTTCCGGTACGCGGAACGCCTCGTCTCGCACGACGCCGTGCTGAAGCTGCTGGCCGAACTCCGGGTCGCGGTGTACCGGGGCCTCGAACGCGTCGCGCCCGCCGGTCTGCGCACGGTGCGCCGGGGCGATCTGCTCTCCCGGCTCGTGGCCGACGTGGACGCGCTCCAGGACTACTGGCTGCGCTGGCTGCTGCCGGTCGGCACCGCGCTCACGGTCTCCGTGGCCGCCGCCGGGTTCACCGGCTGGCTGCTGCCCGAAGCGGGCCTGATCCTGGCGGCCGGGCTGCTGGTCGCCGGGGTCGGCGTACCGCTGGTCACCGGCGCGTGCGCCCGCCGCACGGAACGCCGGCTGGCCCCCGCGCGCGCCGCCCTGGCCACCCGGGTCACCGACCTCCTCGGCGGCACGGCCGAGCTGACCGTCGCCGGCGCGCTCCCCGCGCGGCAGACGCACATGCGCGCCGCCGACGCGCTGCTCACCCGGATCGCCTCCCGAGCGGCCACCGCGACGGCCTTGGGCGGCGGGCTCTCCGCCCTGGTCTGCGGGCTCACGGTGGTGGCCGCCGCGCTCGTCGCCGTGCCCGCGGTGAACGACGGCCAGCTGGCCGGGGTCGCGCTCGCGGTGGTGGTGCTGACCCCGCTCGCCGCCTTCGAGGCCGTCGCCGGACTGCCGCTCGCGGTGCAGTACCGCCAGCGGGTACGGCGGAGCGCGGAGCGGGTGTACGAGGTGCTCGACGCCCCCGTACCCGTACGGGAGCCCGCGACTCCGGCCGATCCGCCCGCATCCCCGTTCCCGCTGGAGGCACGGGGGCTGAGGGCCCGCTACCCGGGCGCGCACCACGACGCCCTGGAGTCGCTCGACCTGACGCTGACGCCCGGCCGCCGCGTCGCGGTCGTCGGCCCCTCCGGCTCCGGCAAGACCACGCTCGCCCAGGTCCTGCTCCGCTTCCTGGACGCCTCGTCGGGGACGTACAGCCTCGGCGGTGTGGACGCGACGGCGCTGGACGGCGACACGGTGCGGCGCAGCGTGGGCCTGTGCGCCCAGGACGCCCATGTCTTCGACAGCTCGATCCGCGAGAATCTGCGCCTCGCCCGTACCGGAGCCACCGACGCGGAACTGGACGACGCGCTCGCCCGGGCCCGCCTGCTGGACTGGGTCCGCTCCCTGCCCGAGGGGCTCGACACCCCGGTGGGCGAGCACGGCGCACGGCTCTCCGGCGGCCAGCGCCAGCGGCTGGCCCTGGCGCGGGCGCTCCTCGCCGACTTCCCCGTACTCGTTCTCGACGAGCCCGCCGAACACCTCGACCTGGCGACCGCCGACGCGCTGACCGCCGATCTGCTGGCGGCGACCGAGGGGCGGACGACCGTGCTGATCACCCACCGGCTGGCCGGAGTCGAAGCGGTCGACGAGGTGCTGGTGCTGGACGCGGGCCGGGTCGTACAGCGCGGACCGTACGCGGAGCTCGCCGCCGAGGACGGTCCGCTGCGCCGGATGCTGGAGCGGGAGAAGGAGACGGTGGGGGCGGGGGTGGGGTGAGGGAGCGCCCGCACGGGTGAGGGAGCGCCCGCATTGGGGCGCATTCCCGACTTTCCTCCCCCATCGGTACTAACTACTCTCGGGTCATGGCAGAGCCGGACCCGCAGGACTCACTCGACGCCGCGACGCGGGCCACCCACAGCCTTCAGGGCCTGTCCACCGAGGTCACCGCACGGGTTCCGCAGCTTCTGGAAGCGATGCGTTCGATCGGCACGGGACTGGAGCTGCACTCCACGCTGGAGCGGATCTGCGCGACCGCGGCCGAACTCGCGCACGCCCGGTACGCGGCGATCGGCGTCGTCGACGAGACGGGCGAGGGACTCGCCGACTTCGTCGCCCACGGTGTTCCGGAGGAGGTCGCCCGGGAGATCGGGCGCAGACCCGATGGACACCGGGGCCTGCTGGGCGCGCTGATCCATGACCCCGACCCCGTACGGCTGGCCGATCTGACCGTGGACCCCCGGTTCGCCGGATTCCCGCCGGGACACCCCCGGATGCGGACCTTCCTGGGAGTGCCGATCCGGGTCCAGGGGGAGGTCTTCGGCAACCTCTATCTGACCGGGAAGCAGGACGCGGCCGAGTTCAGCGAGGACGACCTGCACATGGTGCGGGTGCTGGCCACGGAGGCCGGGATCGCCATCGGCAACGCCCGTCTGTACGAGGCGGCGCGGCAGCGGGAGCGCTGGATCGACGGGTCGGTGGCGGTGACGACCGCTCTCCTGTCGGGCGGGGACGCCGACGAAGCGCTCTCCGTCGTCGCCGAACAGGCCCGCCGCCTGGCCGACTCCGCCGCCGGGGTCGTGCTGCTGCCCGCCGACGGGGGCGGCCTGGAGATCGTCGCCGTCTCCGCCGACGACTCCTCGGCCCTGCTGGGGGTGATCATCCCGGCCCGGAGCCCGGTGGTGGCGAAGCTGCTGGCCGGCGAGGCGGTGTTCATCGACGACTCCGCCACCGACAGCCGCATGGTCACCGGGCCGGCCCGCCTGTTCGGCCCGAGCATGCTGCTGCCGCTGCACAGCGGCGGCCGGGTGCTCGGCGCGCTGGCCACACCCCGGGCGCGGGGCGCGCGCCCGTTCACCGGCACCGAGCGGACGCTCGCCGCCCAGTTCGCCTCGCAGGCCGCTCTCGCGTTGATGATGGCGCAGGCGCAGCGGGACCGGGAGCGGCTCGCGGTGTACGAGGACCGCGACCGGATCGCCCGCGACCTCCACGACCTCGTCATCCAGCGCCTGTTCGCCACCGGGATGATGCTGGAGAGCGCCCAGCGGCGGTCGGTGGTCCCGGAGGTGCGGACGGGGGTGGGCCGCGCGGTCGACGAGCTGGACGTGACCATCCAGGAGATCCGTACGGCCATTTTCGCGCTCCAGCAGGAACCGGCCGAGGCCCCTTCGGGGCTCCGCACCCGTGTCCTGCGGGAGATCAACATGGCGGCGGTCCCGCTCGGCTTCAAGCCCTCGCACCGCTTCGTGGGCGCGGTCGACTCGCTCGTCGGCGAGCTGACCGGCAAGAACCTCGTCGCGGCGCTGCGCGAGGCGCTCTCCAACGCCTTCCGGCACGCCGGGGCCGGCGTGATCGACGTGGTCGTCGACGCCACGGCGACCCTGCCGGACGGCCGGGCGGCGGTGCGCCTGTCGGTCGCGGACGACGGGGTGGGCATCCCGGAGGGCGGCCGCCGCAGCGGTCTGCGCAACCTGGCCCGCCGGGCCGAGTCACTGGGCGGGGCGAGCTGGTTCGGCCCGGGGATCGGGGAGGACGGCGGGGGTACGACGGTGGTGTGGGAGGCGCCGCTGTGACCGGGGTGCGGGCGGGGGTGTGACCGGAGGCGTGCGGGGTGCGGTGGGTTCGGGCGGGGGTGGGGCCGGGGGTGCGCGGGATGCTGCGGGTTCGGGTGACGTTGTGGCCGGGGTTCTGTGCGCGGCGGGGTTCGGGCGGCGCCGGCACGGCGTCCGGGGAGGGGCTCAGCGGGTGGCGCGTGACCGGGTGGGCTGAACGATGATCAGCGGGTAACGATGATCAGCGGGTGGCGAGGATCCGCTCGATGACCACGGCCACACCGTCCTCCTCGTTGGTGACGGTCCGCCCGGAGGCGGCGGCCAGCGCGGCGGGGTGGGCGTTGCCCATCGCGTACGAGGCGCCCGCCCAGCCGAGCATCTCGACGTCGTTGGGCATGTCGCCGAAGGCGACCACCTCGGCGGCCGAGATGCCGCGCTCGGCGCAACAGGCGGCGAGGGTAGTGGCCTTGGAGACCCCGAGCCCGCTGACCTCCAGGAGGGCGGACGGGCTGGACCGGGTGACGGAGGCCCGGTCCCCGGCCGTCGTACGGGCCAGTGCGAGGAAGGCGTCGGGGGGCATCTCGGTGTGGTGGGCGAGGAGTTTCAGTACGGGGGCTCCCTCACCCGGGACGTCCTCGTACAGCAGCTTCTCGGCGACGGCGACCGCTGCGCCCGGGTCCAGGTGGAAGGGCGGGTAGGACGGTTCGTAGTTGATGCCGGTGGTCAGCTCGATGGCGAAGGAGGTGCCGGGGGCGGCGTCGCGCAGGGTGTGCACGACGTGCAGGGCGTCCTCACGGTCCAGCGGCCGTACGGTGAGCAGCTCGCGGTCGGCCCGCAGATCGGTGACCACGGCCCCGTTGGCGCAGATCGCCAGCCCGTGGCCCTGCACATGATCGCTGACGACGTCCATCCAGCGAGCCGGCCTGCCGGTCACGAAGAAGACCTCGATCCCGGCCTCCTCGGCCGCGACGAGGGCGGCGACGGTCCGCGCGGACAAGGTCTTGTCGTCGCGCAGCAGGGTGCCGTCGAGGTCGGTCGCGATCAGCCGGGTCACGGCGGGCAGAGGCGCATCGGTAGCTGAGGTCACCCCGCCATTCTCGCCCACCGGAGTGCACGTGCGTGCGGAGGGGCGCACATCTGAGTGGGTCGCGCCCCTGATCTGCGGAACATTCCTCAGGCATATGCCAAGGGGTTTGAGGTGCTGCGGGCCAATCCTTCCGCAGGCACCGGGGGGAGGCGCGAAAGGTTCCGGCACGCCCACGTGCCCGAGGAGCTCTCCGAGCGGGCGCCGCGCATCCGCGCGATGGCCGAGCCGGCGCGGGAGGCCCACGTCCTGTTCGGCAACCGCCGCGGTGACGCCGCCGTCCGTGCCGCCGAGGCGGTGCGGCGGTTGCCCGGCCTCTCGTAGGGTCGTCCTCATGCGACTGAGCACTGTGATTCTGCCGATCGACCGCTGGCACGACGGAGGCCGCGACAAGTGGCGGCGTGCCGAGGAGCTGGGTTTCCACACCGCCTACACCTACGACCATCTGTCCTGGCGGAGCTTCCGGGACCGGACGTGGTTCGGGGCGATTCCCACGCTCACCGCCGCCGCGACGGCCACCCGGCGGTTGCGGCTGGGGACGCTGGTCACCTCGCCCAACTTCCGGCACCCGGTGACCCTCGCCAAGGAGCTGATCTCCCTGGACGATGTCTCCGGCGGCCGGGTCACCCTCGGCATCGGCGCCGGGGGCAGCGGGTTCGACGCCACCGCGCTGGGGCAGGAGGCGTGGACCCCGCGTGAGCGTGCCGACCGGTTCGGGGAGTTCGTGCCGCTCCTCGACCGGCTGCTCACCGAGGGCGCGGTGACCCAGGAGGGAACGCACTACTCCGCCGTGGAGGCCCGCAACATCCCCGGCTGCGTCCAGCGTCCCCGGGTGCCCTTCGCGGTCGCCGCGACCGGGCCGCGCGGGCTGAGGCTCGCCGCTCGCCACGGACAGGCGTGGGTGACCACGGGCGACCCGAAGCTGTACGCGGAGGGGACGCCGGAGCAGTCGGTGGCCGCGCTGCGGGGCCAGAGCGAGAGGCTCGTCGCCGCCTGCGAGGAGGTCGGCCGGGACGCGGCCGAGCTGGAGCGGATCCTGCTCACCGGCTTCACGCCCGATCGCAACGCCCCGCTGGAGTCGGTGGACGCCTTCGTCGACTTCGCGGGCCGGCACGCGGAGCTGGGGTTCACCGAGATCGTCGTCCACGACCCGATCCCGGACTCCGACTTCGCCATCGATCCGGCCGTCTACGAGCGCATCGCGACCGAGGCGCTCGCCCAGCTGGCCTGAGCCTTCCCGGTCCTTCGCGTGCCGTCTCAGTCGCGCGGGCGCAGGAACTGGGGCGGTACGGAGTCGGCGAGCCAGACCCCGTTGGCGCTGACCCGGAAGACATGGCCGGCTCGGTGCATGGCGCCCGCGTCCACCGTGAGGACCAGGGGGCGGCCGCGTCGGGCGCCGACCCGGGTGGCCGTCTCGCGGTCGGGGGACAGGTGGACGTGGTGGCGGGTCATGGGGCGCAGGCCCTCCGCCCGGATCGCGTCCATCGCCCCGGCGACCGTGCCGTGGTACAGGTACGCGGGCGGCTGTGCGGGCGGCAGGTCCAGGTCGACGGTGACGGTGTGGCCCTGGTTGGCCCGGATGCGGTCGCCGGCCACCGTGAAGCGGCGCTTGTCGTTGACGGCCACGACGTGATCGAGCTCGGCGCGGGTGATGGGGAAGCCGTGCCGGGCCGCCGCGCTCAGCAGGGTCTCGACGGTCACCCAGCCGTTGTCGTCGAGGGTGACGCCGATGCGGTCCGGCTGATGCCGCAGATGTTGCGAGAGGTACTTGGACACCCTGACGGTGCGACGTTCGTCCATCGCGCCAGAGTGCCCGTAGGGAGTCGGCCGGTGCATCCGTATTTCGTCCGGGTTTTTTTCGGTTCTGACCCTGCCGAGGTTTGATCCACAGCCAACTTGACTTATCCACAGGGTATTTGGCGACTCTGTGGACAACTAGTGGGCAGTTTAGGGCTTTTTGTCAATGGCTGGGCTTTTTGAGGGGTTTGCGGCGAGTGTGTCCAATGTTCTTGCCTGAACCTCGCGTTCGGCCGCCGCCGTCACGAACGCCGCCACCTGGTCCGCGCCAACCAGATCTTCCACGGCTCGCGTTGTCCGGGAGGGGAGCAGCACCGGACGGGTGTCGCTGCCCTCGATGGCCTCCTCCTGCGAACCGAGGTGGTGATGCAGGTGCCGGGTGGCGAACATCCTCATGGCTCGCGCCAGTTCGGCATCGACCGTCTGCTGGGCGAGGGGTCGCAGGCGGCGCACCATGGACGCCGCCTCCGCCGCGTCGGAGTCGGTCGGCGGGCTGTGGCCGAGGTAGCGGGCGAAGACATGCTCGGTGGTGAACTCCAGGAAGCGGGACGCTATGTGCTCCACCTGTCCGCGAAGTTCTTTGAGGTGGCCGGAGATTGCCAGGAGCGGGACGCCAGCAGCGTGCAACTCCACCGCCACCGCTAGCTCTTGCGGGCTCGGTACGAGGAACTCGTCGGCCCTCCCCGGGACGCGCTCCAGCACGCCGAGCTCCACCGCCTCGGCGATCGCCTCCTCGTCCTGCGCACCGCCGAACCTGGCGTCCAGCTCCTCGCGGGTGATCCGGTCGGCCTCCTCGTCGGTCCAGGGCCCGTGCACCTCGGCGACCAGGCCGAGCACTCCGCCCAGTCCCCGCCCCGCGTCCCACGCCTCCAACAGCTCCTTGATGCTGGCCAGGGTGTAGCCCCGGTCGAGCAGGTCCGCGATCTGGAGCAGGCGGGCCAGGTGCGCCTCCCCGTACACATTGGCCCGCCCGCGCCGCTCGGGCGTCGGCAGCAGCCCCCGGTCCTGGTACGCCCGGATCGTGCGCACCGTCGCCCCGCTGGCATGGGCCAGGTCCTCGATCCGGTACTCGACGGCGCTCGGGCCCTCCGCCACCGGGGCGATGGAAGCGGACCTGGGCCCCGGCCGGGTCCCGGCCCCCGGTCCCGCGCCGGTCCCGCTCACAGCGGCGGCTTCAGCCGGGCGACGGACCGCAGCATCCCGGGGCTGACGCGCGAGAGCAGCCGGGCGCCCCGTGCCTCCGGAGTCACCGGCACCACGGCCTGGTTGCGTATGACGGCCTTGAGGATGGCCTCGGCGACCTTCTCCGGCGGGTAGTTGCGCCGCCCGTAGAGCCGGGTGGTCCGCTTCCGCAGCCGCTGCTCCTCCGCCGTGTCGGTCCCGGCGAAGCGGGTGGTGGCGGTGATGTTGGTGTTGACGATGCCGGGGCAGATGGCGCTCACCCCGATCGACTTCTCCGCCAGCTCGGCCCGCAGGCATTCGCTGAGCATCAGCACGGCCGCCTTCGACGTGCTGTACGCGGGCAGGGCGCGTGAGGGCTGGAAGGCCGCGGCGGAGGCGGTGTTGACGATATGGCCGCCCTGGCCACGGTCGGCCATCTGCTTGCCGAAGATCCGGCAGCCGTGGATGACACCCCAGAGGTTGACGTCGAGGACCTTCCTCCACTCCTCGCTCGTGGTCTCCAGGAAGGAGCCGGAGAGGCCGATCCCGGCGTTGTTGACCAGGACGTCGACGATGCCGTATTCGGCGGCGACCCGGTCGGCGAGCTTCTCCATCGCCGTCTCGTCGCTGACGTCGACCGCTTCGCCCCAGGCCGCCGGCGCCCCGACCAGCCGGGCCAGCTCCGCCGTCCTGGCGGCCCCCTCCGCGTCACGGTCCACGGCCACCACACGGGCGCCCGCCTCGGCGAAGGCGAAGGCCGTGGCCCGCCCGATACCGGAGGCCGCACCCGTCACCAGGACCAGCTGACCGCCGAACCGCTCCGCGTACGGCCCCTTCGCCGCCTGCTGCTGGGGCGCCGGACCCTCCTGGCCGTCCGCCTCGTTGGCGGCGGCGAACTCACCGATCCACGCGGCCAGCTGATCGGGCCGGGTGCGCGGCACCCAGTGCTTGGCCGGCAGCGACCGGCGCACCAGGCGGGGGACCCACTGCTCCAGGTCGTCGTAGAGCCGCTCGGAGAGGAAGGAGTCGCCGGTCGGCGTGATGAGCTGGACCGGTGCGTGGGCGTAGGCGTCGGCCCTCGGCCGGCCCAGCCGGGCACGGACGTTGTCGCGGTAGAGCCAGGCCCCGTGCGCCGCGTCGTCGGGCAGGGAGGCGGTCGGGTAGTCGCCCGCGGGGACCTTCTCCAGTCGCTCCAGGATCCGGGGCCACCGCTTGCCGAGCGGCCCGCGCCAGGCCAGCTCCGGCAGCACCGGCGTGTGCAGCATGTACACATACCAGGACTTGGCGCCCTGGCCGAGCAGTTGGCCGACCCTGCGCGGGGTCGGCCGGGTCATCCGCTGCTTGATCCAGTGCCCGAAGTGGTCCAGGGACGGGCCGGACATCGAGGTGAAGGAGGCGATCCGGCCCTCGGTCCGCCCGACCGTGACGAACTCCCAGGACTGCACGGAACCCCAGTCGTGCCCGACCACATGCACCGGCCGGTCCGGGCTGACGGCGTCGATCACCGCGAGGAAGTCGTCGGTCAGCTTCTCCAGCGTGAAGCCGCCGCGCAGCGGTTTGGGCGCGGTCGATTCGCCGTGGCCCCGGACGTCGTACAGCACCACGTGCCAGTCGTCGGCCAGCTTCAGGGCGACCTGGGTCCAGACCTCCTTGCTGTCCGGGTACCCGTGGACCAGCACCACCGTGGGCCGGTCCCCGTCGCCCAGCTCGGCGACGCACAGCTCGACGCCACCCGTACGTACCCTGCGCTCGCGCGCTCCCGGCAGATTCACGCCGCCACCCTCTCCTCGGCCCAGCGCCGCACATGCGGCAGATCGTCGTCCAGCCAGAAGGCGCTCTGCTCGGGGTCCCTGGAGTCGGTGACGACGAGGATCTCCTCGAACTTCGCGCCCGTACCCCGGAATCCGAGGTGCGGTTCGACCGCCCACAGCCCGGGCCGCGGGGGATGGTCGGAGAAGCGGTACGGACTCCACAGCGGGGACCAGCCGTCCCGGTGGCCGTGCACCGCGTCGCTCACCAGCCCCTTGAGGGACTGCGTGCCGAACCCGAACACCTGCGGCGACCAACGCCGTTCGGCCACGCGGTCCACCTTGTGGGCGATCACGCCGAAGGGGTAGGCGCGGTGCCTGTTCGCGTATCCCTGGGCGGTCATGAGGTGTTCGACGTCCTCATAGATCTCGCGGAGCGAACGGCGCTCGCGCACCTCCCGCAGGATCAGCTCACGGTGCGCCTCAAGGTCCGCGAGCAGCTTGTCGTGCAGCGGGTTGAGGCCCAGGCAGCCCGAATAGCCGATGTCAGCGGTGAAGCCCTTGTAGACCGGGGCCATGTCCAGGATGAACGGCATGCCCGGCTCCAGCTTCCGGTTGGTCGGGAAGAACTGGAGCGGCACCTTGAACCCGGCGAAAGCGGTCCGGTCGCCGAACCAGGCGAACGGGAGATGGAACCAGTCCCGCACTCCCCGCTCCCGCAGCCACACCCGCTGCATCCGGGCCGCCTCGCGCTCGGTCACCCCTGACCTGAGCTGACCGGCGACGGCCTCGGCGCAGGCGTAGGCGAGGCGCTGCACTTCCCTGAACCCCCGCAGTTCCGGGGCGTTTTCGTCCTGCGCTGCCGAGGTCATGCCACCGTCCGTCCCCTGTCGTGTGCGGTACGTGCCCGTAACCTGACACTGATGAATGTGACAATGTCCAGCGGCTACGTCAAGGGGTGTGCACGGCCTGTGGACAACTCCGGGCCGGGCGGTTCCTCCCGCGCCCGGAGTCCGGGGCTCCTCCTTCGCGGGGCCCCCCTACGGGGCCGTACGCCTGGAGTCTGATGCCGATCCAGCCGTCAGGGCTGACGATCCCTGTGGCCCGCGCCACTACCGTCGTCCCTGTGACTGCCGTTATCGCTACCGAAGCCCTGAGCAAGCGGTTCCCCCGGGTGACCGCGCTCGACCGGCTCACGTTGGACATCGGACCAGGTGTGACCGGTCTGGTGGGGTCCAACGGAGCCGGCAAGTCCACGCTGATCAAGATCCTCCTGGGGCTCTCCCCCGCCACCGAGGGCCGGGCCGCGGTGCTCGGGCTCGATGTGTCGACGAGCGGCGCCGCCATCCGGGAACAGGTGGGCTACATGCCGGAGCACGACTGCCTGCCCCCCGATGTGTCGGCGACCGAATTTGTCGTGCACATGGCTCGAATGTCCGGGCTGCCGCCCACCGCGGCCCGCGAGCGCACCGCCGACACCCTGCGCCACGTCGGCCTCTACGAGGAGCGCTACCGCCCCATCGGCGGCTACTCGACCGGCATGAAGCAGCGGGTGAAGCTGGCCCAGGCCCTGGTCCACGACCCCCGGCTGGTGCTCCTCGACGAGCCGACCAACGGCCTCGACCCGGTCGGCCGCGACGAGATGCTCGGCCTGATCCGCCGCATCCACACCGACTTCGGCATCTCCGTCCTGGTGACCTCGCACCTCCTGGGCGAGCTGGAACGCACCTGCGACCACGTCGTCGTCATCGACGGCGGCGCCCTGCTGCGCTCCAGCTCCACCAGCGACTTCACCCAGATCACCACCACCCTCGCCGTGGAGGTGACCGACAGCGACACCCATCCCGACGGCACCGACGCCCTGCGCCGGACCCTGACCGAGGCCGGGGTCGCGCTGATCGGCCACGACGGACTCGACGCACAGGGGCTGCCGGGCGCGGGCCACATCCTGCTCGTCGAGGCCACCGGCGAGGAGACGTACGACCTGGTCCGCGACAGCGTCGCCGGGCTCGGTCTCGGCCTGATCCGCATGGAGCAGCGCCGCCACCACATCGCCGAGGTCTTCCGTACCGAACAGGAGGGGGCGCGCACCGCCTCCGGGGGCGTACAGCAGGCCACCACCACCGCCGTCCCGGTCCAGACCGCCACCGCCGGGGCCGGTGCCGGAGCCGAGGCCGCCACCGCCACCGCCGAGGCCGGTGCCGTACAGCAGGCCGCGACAGCCGGGGCGCCGCAGCAGACCGGGGCCGTACAGCAGAAGGGAAGCGGTCGCGATGAGCACTGAGACCAGCACCGCGGCCGGGCGCGACACCTCCCGGATCCACAACATCGGCTACCGCTCCTACGACGGCAGGCGGCTCGGCCGGGCCTACGCCCGCCGCTCGCTCTACTCGCAGACCCTCCGGGGCTCCTTCGGACTCGGCCGTTCCGCCAAGTCCAAGGTGCTTCCCATGCTCCTGTTCGGCGTGATGGCCCTGGTCGCGGCGATCCTGGTGGCCGTCTCCATGGCCGCGCCGGACGCCACGAAGCTGGTGGTCAAGTACACCTCGTACGCGATCTACCTCCAGGCGGTCATCGGCCTGTTCATCGCCGCGCAGGCCCCGCAGGCGGTCTCCAGGGACCTCCGCTTCAAGAGCGTCCCTCTCTACTTCTCGCGGCCGATCGAACGGGCCGACTACGTCGTCGCCAAGTTCGCCGCCATGGCCTCCGCGCTCTTCATCCTGACCGGCGCGCCGTTGCTCATCCTCTACGCGGGCTCCCTGCTCGCGAAGTTCGACTTCCTCGACCAGACCAAGTGGTTCGGCCAGGGGCTGGTGTCGGTGGCGCTGCTGTCCGTGCTGTTCGCCGGGCTCGGCCTGGTGATGGCCGCGCTGACCCCGCGCCGCGGCTTCGGCGTCGCCGCGGTGATCGCGCTGCTGACGATCTCCTACGGCGCCGTCTCCACGATCCAGGCCATCGCCTGGGAGACCGGTTCGACGGGGGCCGTGGAGTGGCTGGGCCTCTTCTCGCCGATCACCCTGATCGACGGCGTACAGACCGCGTTCCTCGGCGCCACCACCGCCTTCCCCGGAGGGGAAGGCCCGGGGGCCGGGACCGGCGTGGTCTACCTGTTCGTTGTTCTCGCGCTCGTCGCCGGCTCGTACGCCGTCCTGATGCGCCGCTACCGGAGGGTCGGGCTGTGACCACCATCGAGATCGACCACACCTCGCGCTGGTTCGGCAATGTGGTCGCCGTCAACGACGTCTCCATGACCGTGGGCCCCGGCGTCACCGGACTGCTCGGCCCGAACGGCGCCGGAAAGTCCACGCTCATCAACATGATGGGCGGATTCCTCGCCCCCTCGACGGGAAAGGTCACGCTCGACGGGCGGACGATCTGGCGCAACGAGAGCGTCTACAAGGAGATCGGCATCGTCCCGGAGCGGGAGGGGATGTACGACTTCCTGACCGGCAAGGAGTTCGTCGTCGCCAACGCCGAACTCCAGGGCCTGGGGGCGGCCCAGGCGCAGAAGGCGCTGGCCACGGTCCAGATGGAGTACGCGCAGGACCGCAAGATCTCCACGTACAGCAAGGGCATGCGCCAGCGCGTGAAGATGGCGTCCGCGCTGGTCCACGAGCCGTCCGTGCTGCTGCTGGACGAGCCGTTCAACGGGATGGACCCGCGGCAGCGGATGCAGCTGATGGAGCTGCTGCGGCGGATGGGGGCCGAGGGCCGTACGGTCCTGTTCTCCTCCCACATCCTCGAAGAGGTCGAGCAGCTGGCCTCGCACATCGAGGTGATCGTGGCGGGGCGGCACGCGGCCTCCGGCGACTTCCGGAAGATCCGCCGGCTGATGACGGACCGGCCGCACCGCTATCTGGTCCGCTCCAGCGACGACCGGGCCCTGGCGGCCGCGCTCATCGCCGACCCGTCGACGGCGGGCATCGAGGTCGACCTCACGGAGAAGGCCCTGCGCGTCCAGGCCGTCGACTTCGGGCGGTTCACCGAACTGCTGCCGAAGGTCGCCCGGGAACAGGGCATCCGGCTGCTGACCGTCTCCCCGTCCGACGAGTCCCTCGAATCGGTCTTTTCCTACCTCGTAGCGGCCTGAGTAGTGGCCTGAAAGGAGCTGTGCACCGTCATGTACGACCCCACAGTCGCCCGGCTCACCTACCGGGCCCTGCTCGGCCGGCGCCGGGCCGCCATCCTGTTCGTCCTTCCCGCGTTGCTGCTGGCCATCGCGGTGGCGGTCCGCACGTTCGCCGGAGTCGACGACCAGGTCGCCTCCAGCGTCCTCGGCGGGTTCGCCATCGCCACGATGGTGCCGCTGATCGGGGTGATCGCCGGGACCGGGGCGATCGGCCCCGAGATCGACGACGGCTCGATCGTCTACCTGCTGGCCAAGCCGGTGAAGCGGCCCACGATCATCTTCACCAAGCTGATCGTCGCCATCGCGGTGACCATGGCCTTCTCCGCGCTGCCCACCCTGATCGCGGGCCTGATCCTGAACGGCAACGGGCAGCAGATCGCCGTCGCCTACACGATCGCGGCGCTGGTCGCCTCGATCGCGTACAGCGCGTTGTTCCTGCTCCTGGGCACCATCAGCCGCCACGCGGTGGTCATCGGACTGGTGTACGCGCTGGTCTGGGAGGCCCTCTTCGGCAGCCTGGTGCCGGGCGCGCGGACGCTCAGCGTCCAGCAGTGGTCCCTGGCCGTCGCCGAGAAGGTGGCCGGTCAGGGGATGGTCACCTCGGACGTGGGCCTGCCGCTCGCGACGATCCTGCTGGTCGGCGTCACGGTGGCCGCCACCTGGTACGCGGGCCAGAAGCTGCGCGCGCTGAAGCTGGCCGGCGAGGAGTGAGCCCGGGCTGAGGCCCCGGACAGCTTGTACGACGACCCCCGCCCCGGAAGAAACCAGGGGCGGGGGTCGTCGTATGAGCCGTCGCCCTGGGGGCTGTCGTCGTATGAGCCGGTGATCCGGACGGATGTGCGCGTAACCGTACGTTTATCGGGTCGTTGGTCAGGGTGCGTGGAGGCAACTGGAATCCGTGGCGTCGTAGCGTTCGTGAAATCGGGGAGTGCCGGACCCGGGTGAGGCAGAGCCCACCGGTCCGGTCATCGAGTGAGTGGCAACCGTGAGCGTCCTCCACCCCCGCAGCCCGGGGTAGGGGCCGTCCCTTGTCATTCCCTCGTACGGAAGGCATGCCCATGCCCACGGAAGTCGCCCTGCTCGAATCACGCGCGCTGCGCGTCGAGCAGATGGGGCGCGTCGACATCCTCGACAAGGTCAAGAGCCTTGTCATGCTCCCGGACGGAATTCACGTTCGCACAGAGGGCGTGGCACGTTACTTCGAAGTATCCACAGCCTCGGTCAGAAGGCTCACAGATCGCCATCAGGAGGAGTTCGCCGAAAACGGGATGCGTCTGCTGCGTGGCGCTGACCTGCGATCCTTCCATAGCGACATGATGTCGCTATGGAAGGGTGAGGGGGTGGAAAGTTATCCACAGGCGGCCACGCAGCTCCGGCTTTTCACCCGCCGAACCGTCCTCAACGTCGCCATGCTTCTTCGCGATAGCGACATCGCCCGATGCGTCCGTACGTATCTTCTCGACGCGGAGGATTCGCTGCGGGCACGGTACGACTCGCTCGATCTGCGGGTCACCCGTATCGAGAGCTGCCTCGCCGACGTCGGCAGTGCGCTCCAGGAGCTCGGGCCGGTGCTCGGCCGGATGTCGGAGCGGCTGGACAGCCTGGACCGGAAGGTGGAGGCGATGCAGCAGGTGGTCGGCGCGATGAGCGTGCGGCTGTCGGATCTGGCGCAGGACATCGTGCGGATGGACGCCCGGTTCGACGCGCGCATGGACGCCTTCGCGCATCAGATGAAGGACCTGCGCCGCCGCACCGGGCGTCGCTGAGACCTGAGAAGGCCCTGCCCGCCGCCGCTGGAATCCAGCGGCGGCGGGCAGGACCGAAGGCCGGCGGGAGGACTCGCGTCAGTGCGGTGCGGGGAGGGAACCCGAGCGGAGCAGCTCCTCCAGGACCACCGCGATGCCGTCGTGGTCGTTGGACGCCGTGATCTCGTGCGCCACGGCTTTCAGGGCGTCATGGGCGTTGGCCATGGCCACGCCGTGCTGCGCCCAGCCGAACATGGGGATGTCGTTCGGCATATCGCCGAAGGCGATGGTGTCGGCCGCCTTCACGCCGAGCCGGCGGGCGGCCAGCGAGAGGCCGGTCGCCTTGCTCAGGCCGAGCGGCAGGATCTCCACTATCCCCGGGCCCGCCATGACCACGTCGACCAGGTTGCCCACGGCCGCCCGGGCCGCGGTGGCCAGGGCGTCGTCGTCGAGCTCCGGGTGCTGGAGGTAGACCTTGTTGAGCGGGGCGGCCCACATCTCGGCGGGATCGTCCACGAAGACGTACGGGAGCGGCCCCTCGTGCACCTGGTAGCCGGGGCCGACCAGCACCTCGCCCTCCAGGCCGTCACGGCTGGCCGCCAGCGCCAGCGGGCCGACCTCCGCCTCGACCTTGGACAGCGCGAGCCCGGCGAGCTGCCGGTCCAGGGTCAGCGAGGTCAGTAGCCGGTGCTCGCCCGCGTGGTAGACCTGCGCGCCCTGGCCGCAGACGGCGAGACCGTCGTAACCGAGGTCGTCCAGGACGTAACGGGTCCACGGGACCGAGCGCCCGGTGACGACGATGTGCGCGGCGCCGACCGAAGCGGCGGCGGTCAGTGCCTCGCGCGTGCGCTCGGAGACCGTGCCGTCCGCGCGCAGCAGCGTGCCGTCGAGGTCGGTCGCGACGAGCTTGTAGGGGAAGGTCACTTGGCGACCGGTTCCAGGATCTCGCGCCCGCCCAGGTACGGACGGAGCACCTCGGGCACCCGGACCGAACCGTCGGGCAGCTGGTGGTTCTCCAGGAGCGCCACGATCGTGCGCGGTACGGCGCAGAGGGTGCCGTTCAGCGTGGCCAGCGGCCGGACCTTCTTGTCCTCGCGCATCCGGACGGAGAGGCGGCGGGCCTGGAAGCTGTCGCAGTTCGACGCGGAGGTCAGTTCGCGGTACTTGCCCTGCGTCGGGATCCACGCCTCGCAGTCGAACTTGCGCGAGGCCGAAGCGCCGAGATCGCCGGACGCGACGTCGATGACCTGGAAGGGCAGTTCGAGGCCGGTGAGCCACTGCCTCTCCCACTCCAGGAGCCTGCGGTGCTCGGCCTCGGCGTCAGCCGGGTCGACGTACGAGAACATCTCGACCTTGTCGAACTGGTGCACGCGGAAGATCCCGCGGGTGTCCTTGCCGTACGTCCCTGCCTCGCGGCGGAAGCACGGGGAGAAGCCGGCATAACGCAGGGGCAGCTTGTCCGCGTCGATGATCTCGTCCATGTGGTACGCGGCGAGCGGCACCTCCGAGGTGCCGACCAGGTAGTAGTCGTCCTTCTCCAGGTGGTACACGTTCTCCGCGGCCTGGCCGAGGAAGCCGGTGCCCTCCATGGCGCGCGGGCGGACCAGCGCGGGGGTCAGCATCGGGACGAAGCCCGCCTCGGTGGCCTGGGCGATCGCCGCGTTGACGAGGGCGAGCTCCAGGAGGGCGCCGACGCCCGTCAGGTAGTAGAACCGCGAGCCGGAGACCTTGGCCCCGCGCTCCATGTCGATCGCGCCGAGCGCCTCGCCGAGCTCCAGGTGGTCCTTGGGCTCGAAGCCCTCGGCGCCGAAGTCCCGGATGGTCCCGTGCGTCTCCAGGACGACGAAGTCCTCCTCGCCGCCGACCGGCACGTCCTCGTGGACGATGTTGCCGAGCTGGAGGAGCAGGCGCTTGGCCTCGGCGTCGGCGTCGATCTGGGCGGCGTCGGCCGCCTTGACGTCGGCCTTGAGCTGATCGGCCTTCTTGAGGAGCTCGGCGCGCTCCTCGGGGGTGGCCTTGGGGATCAGCTTGCCGAGCTGCTTCTGCTCGGAGCGGAGTTCGTCGAAGCGGACGCCGGACGACCTGCGCAGCTCGTCGGCGGAGAGCAGGGCGTCGACGAGCGCGACGTCCTCTCCGCGGGTGCGCTGGGAGGCGCGAACACGGTCGGGGTCCTCACGGAGCAGGCGAAGGTCAATCACCGCTCCAGGCTACCGGTGCGCAGTTCCCGTACTCGAACCGCTATTGCCGAGCGTGTCACTTTGACCGAATTGCCGGAATTGATATTCCTGGTGGTGAATCGCGAGGTGGGGTGCGGGATGTGGAGTGCGGGGTGCGTTGAGTCGGGTGTCGGCGTACGTCAATAAGGGCGGCCGACTCCCCTGAACCGGGCAGAAGGCGCGGCTTCTCTTGACGTACCGACCTTGGCTGGAGGGGGAGTTGAAGGGGGTCGCCTTCGATGGTTGTCCACAGGAGGGGGTCTTTCGGAATAGTTATCCACAGGCTGTGAAGAAGTTCTGTGGATGTCGGAACGAAATGTTCCGGAAGGTGGACGAAGGCCCCTCGATCCCCCTGGATTCCTCGCTGAAACCTGCTCTCGCACGCTCATTCGGGTGGCAATTCGTCGCAATCGGGAGTTGATCAAGGGAATTCGGGGTACGTGCGGGGGCTCATGGCGACTCAACCCCCTGTGGATGCATCCGAGGATCCTGCGTTGATTTGTCGACGATGTCGCATTGCGGTGTCGACTTGTCCCCAGGTCGAGAAGCGATCCTGTGGATAACTCTGTGGGCGACTGACTGTCTGTAAGTAGGATCACAGCGCAGCGCACGCAGCGCACGCAGCGCACGCAGCGCACGCAGCGCACGCAGCGCACGCAGCGCACGCAGCGCACGCAGCGCACGCAGCGCATGCAGCGCACAGAGTGGCCCGGGAGGCCGGGCCGTCGCCGGGCGGTGGTCGAACCCTGACCGGACGCCGTCAGAGTCGCCCGTCCTGGCTGCGCGCCAGCCAGTCGGAGGCTTCGGTGAAGGCGCTGTCCGAGGTACCCGCCCGCGGCGGCCGGATCTCGTCGGGCGAGACGCCCGCCCGTGGGTACGAACCGAGGAACCGGACCTTCGGGCAGATCCGCTTCAGCCCCATCAGGGCCTCCCCCACCCGCCGGTCCGCGATGTGCCCCTCCGCGTCCACGGCGAAGCAGTAATTGCCGATGCCCTCGCCGGTCGGGCGCGACTGGATCAGCATCAGGTTGACGCCGCGCACCGCGAACTCCTGGAGCAGCTCCAGCAGCGCGCCCGGGTGGTCGTCGCCGAGCCAGATCGCGACGGACGTCTTGTCGGCCCCGGTCGGGGCGGACGGCCGGGCGGGGCGGCCCACGAGGACGAAGCGGGTCTGGGCGTTCTCGGCGTCGTGGATCTCCGTCACCAGCGGTTCGAGGCCGTAGGTGGCCGCGGCGAACTCGCCGGCGAACGCGGCGTCGTAGCGCCCCTCCTGGACCAGCCGGGCGCCGTCAGCGTTCGACGCGGCCGACTCCCACACGGCCTGCGGGAGGTGGGCCGCCATCCAGTTGCGCACCTGGGGCTGGGCGGCCGGGTGCGCGGTGACCGTCTTGACGTCCGACAGCTTGGTGCCGGGCCGTACGAGCAGCGCGAAGGTGATGGAGAGCAGCACCTCGCGGTAGATCATCAGCGGTTCGCCGCTGGTCAGCGCGTCGAGCGTGGCCGTGATGCCGCCCTCGACGGAGTTCTCGATCGGTACGAGAGCCGCCGCCGCCTCCCCGTTGCGCACGGCGTCCAGGGCCGCCGGTACGGAGACCATCGGGGCGAGCTCGCGGGTGGCTGCTTCCGGGAGCGTGCGGAGGGCGACCTCGGTGAAGGTGCCTTCGGGACCGAGATAGGCGTAGCGCGTGGCTGACATACGCTCACCCTATTGCGCCGTACGACGGGGGCCCGGCCGTTCCGGAATGTGGTCGGACCGGGGCGCGCGGGCCTCAGGACTCCAGCAGCCGCTGCCCCACGTACTCGCCCTCCGCCGCCCCGCCCGGCACCGCGAACAGGCCGCTCGCCTCGTGCCGGATGAACGGCGACAGCGCGTCGCCCCGGTCGAGCTTGCGCTGCACGGGCACGAAGCCCTTGAACGGATCCGCCTGCCAGCAGACGAAGAGCAGCCCCGCGTCCGGAGTGCCGTCCTGCGAGATCCCGTCGTGGTACGAGAACGGGCGCCGCAGCATGGCGGCCCCGCCGTTCTTCTCGGGGGAGGAGATCCGGGCGTGGGCGTTGTCGGGGATCACGAGCCTGCCGTCCGGGCCCGCCTTGTCGAGGTCCATCTCCGTGGTCTCGCTCCCGCCGCTCAGCGGGGCCCCGTCCGCCTTGCGCCGCCCGATGACCCGCTCCTGGCGGTCCACCGGCAGCTTCTCCCAGTCGTCCAGCAGCATCCTGATCCGGCGGACGACGGCGTACGAACCGCCCTCCAGCCACTCCTGCGGGGCGCCGGGGGAGGCGGGCACGAAGATCCGCCGGTCGAAGTCCTCGTCGGCCGGCTTCGGGTTGCCGGTCCCGTCGATCTGGCCCATCAGGTTGCGGGCGGTCATCGGCCGGGCCGTGGCCCCGGGGGTGCGGTTGAAGCCGTTCATCTGCCACCGCACCCGTACCGTCCCCGCGCCCTCCTTCTGGACGGCCCGCAGCGCGTGGAAGGCGACGAGCGCGTCGTCGGCCCCGATCTGCACCCACAGGTCGCCGTCCGAGCGCTGGGCGTCGAGCTGGTCGGAGGAGAACGGGGGCAGCGGGTCCAGCGCGGCGGGCAGCCGGGAGGTCAGTCCCGTACGCGCGAAGAACGTACGGCCGAAGCCGAAGGTGATCGTGAGGGAGGAGGGGCCCGCGTCCAGCGCGACCCCGGTGTCATGGCCGGGCCCGTCCGCCGAGCCCGCCGCCGGGCGGCCCGCCATCAGCTCCCGGGCCACCGCCGACCAGCGCCGCATCAGGGCCGCGGCCTGCTTGCGCCCCGCGCCCGACACCAGGTCGAAGGCGACGAGATGGCCCCGGGCCTGAAGCGGAGTGGTGATTCCCGGTTGATGTTTCCCGTGAAACATCGCCTCGGTGGAACCGACGCTCGTCAGGGCGGCCGGCGCGTCGGAGCGGGTCGCCGCATACCCGGCCGCCCCGCCCGCCGCGCCCAGCACCAGCCCGGTGGCGCCCGCCGCACCGACACCGCCCAGCAGCCGCCGCCGCGAGACGCCGGGGGCGGAGGGGGCAGGGATGGCAGAGGTGTCGGGACTGTCGGGGGTACCGGTGTTCGGGGAGGGGGCCGTGCCGGCCCCGTCCCGGTCCTGCTTCCTGGTCTTGCTCACGTACTCAGCCGATCTTCACGTTCTCGTCGATGGTGACCTGGTCGATGTCCGACGTCCGTACCGTCACATCGACCTTCCACTCCCCCGCCATCGGGATCTGGACGCCGCTCGCCGACCAGTGCCCCTCGGCGAGGCGTTCCGGCGCGACCGGCAGCGGGCCGATCTCCTGCGCCTCCAGGGTGAGGGCGACTTTCAGCTCGGGGACGTCCATCGGCTTGCCGTCGCTGCCGTCGACCCAGACGTGCAGCTCGTTGGCGCCGGTGCGCCCGGGGTCGATGTCGATCCGGACGGTGCCCTTGCCGTTTTGGCCGCCGGTGTCGAACGGCATGCTCAGGTTGACGGGTCCGGAGGCGGCGGGGGCGCTCGACGCGGCGGACGCGCCCGCGGCCTCCTCCTCCGTACGGCCCGGCTCGGTCGCCGTCAGCATGGTGGTGACGGCCAGCAGGACCACGGCGATCGCCGCCTCGGCCAGGACCGAGCGGCGCAGCCCGGACCGCTCCGGGTCGGCGTCCCGTATCCGCTTCTTCTTCGTCGCGGTCAGGACGGCCTGCTGACGGGCCAGCTGGGCGGCGCGGGCCGGGTCGATCCCGGCGGCGGTCTCCACCGGTTCAGCCGCGTCGTTCTCTTCCTCTTCTGCGGTCGCGGACTCTTCTACGGTCACGGACTCTTCTGCGGTTGCGGACTCCTCTACGGTCACGGAAGCGGCGGCCGTGTCCGTCAGCCGCCCCGTCCACCGCCGCGAGAACCACGCGACGGCGAGCAGGACCGCGATCAGCGCCACCTTGATGATCAGCAGCTGCCCGTACCGCGTACCCGTCAGCGCCGACCAGGAGCCGACCTGCCGCCAGGACTGGTAGATCCCGGTCGCCGCGAGGACGAGGACGCTGCCGAACGCGACCCGGGAGAACCGCCGTACGGCATCGCTCCCGATGTCCGGCGTCCGGTACAGCGCGACCAGGAGCGCGACGAGACCGCCGAGCCAGGCGGCGACGGCCAGCAGGTGTGCCACGTCCACCGGCATGGCGATCCCCGCCTGGATACCGGTGGAGGCGTGCTCGGACATGGCCCAGGTGGCGGCGATGCCCGCCGCGACCACCCCGCCGCCGACAGCCAGGCCGAAGGTCAGGTCCTTCTTCTCGACCGGGTCCTCGCGCCGGGCGTACGTGCCGAACAGGACGGCGATGAAGAGGGCCGCCGCGCCGAGCAGCAGCAGCCGCGAGACGAGGGCCGCGCCCGGCTTGGTGTCCAGGACGGACTGGAGCCCGTCGAGGTCGAAGGCGTCGGCGAACTTCCCGCTCCCGGTGTACGGGTTGCGCAGCAGCAGCATGACCAGGGTCGCCGCGGTCAGGGTGATCCAGCCGCGCACCACGAGCCGCTGCATCGGCCGGGCGGCCGCACCGCGCTGCCAGCAGCCGAGGACGAACGCCGAGCCGCCCACGAGCAGGATGAACCCGGCGTACGCCGCGTACCGCGTGATGTCGTAGACGACGCCGACCGGGCCGCCGCCCACTTCGTCGGAGGGCAGCGCGACCGTGGTCCTGGACGGCGCGCCGATGGAGAACGTGAAGGCGCCGGAGATGGGGTGGCTGTCGGCGGAGACCGCCTGCCAGGCCACGGTGTAGGTGCCGTCCGGCAGGCCGGCGTGGAGCTGGACGCCGTACCGGACGGTGGAGCCCTCGGTCAGGTCGCGCGGCGCGGCCTTGGTGTCGGCGCGCTGGCCGCTGGGGTCGAGGACCCGGATCGAGTCGTCGCCCACGGCGATCGCCTCGGAGAAGCTGAGGGTGACCTCCCTGGGCGCGGTGGCCACCACCGCCCCGTCCTGCGGGTCGCTCCCGGTGAGGGCGGCGTGCGCGGACGCCGGGCCCGCGCCGGCCAGCAGCAGCCCGAACACCAGGCCGGCCAGGGCGGCGACGAGCGCGGCGGCGGCGACGGGCCGCCGTATCGGGGACGCTCCGGGGCGCGGGGCGGTGGCAGTCGTCACGGGTCAGTCCCTCACTGCTTCTTCGGGTTGTGGGTGGTTTCCTTCACCGGCAGGTCGACCGTGATGGGGTCGGCCTTCTCGAAGTGCAGCTCGACGGAGACCTTCTCGCCCTGCTTGGGCTTCTGCTTGAGCTTCATGAACATGATGTGGTTGCCACCGCGTTCGAGATCGAGCTCGCCGTTCGCGGGGACCTCGAACGACGAGACCTCGCGCATCTTCTGGTCCTTGGTCTCGTGGATCGTGACGTCGTCGGAGAGCGGGCTGGTCACCGAGGTGAGCCGGTCGGCGGTGGACCCGCTGTTCTGTACGACGAGGAAGCCGGCGGCCATGTCGCTGACGGGCTGCGGCAGATACGCGCCGACGACCTTCAGTTCGGGCTTGCCGCTGTCCGTGGAGCACCCCGTCAGCGCCAGTCCCGTGGTGAGGGCGATGACGCCGGCGAGGGTCGTGCGGCGCTTCACGGCTTCTCCCCCTCGATCAGCTTGGGGAGGTCCTTGGCGTACTCCTCGGCGGTGGTGTTCTCGCCGTACAGCACGTACCCGGCGTCCGTCTTCGGGGAGAAGGCGACGACCTGGGCCCCGTGCATCGAGACGACGGTGCCGTCCTTCTGCTTCTCCGGCGCGTCGATGCCGATGCCGATCTGGCGCGCCCCCGCCTGGATGGTGGCGAAGTCGCCGGTGAGGCCGGTGAACGTGGGGTCCTGGGCCTTGAGCCACTTGCCGAGCGAGGCGGGGGTGTCGCGCTCGGGGTCGGTGGTGACGAAGACGACCTGGAGCTTGTCCCGGTCCTTCTCGGGCAGGTCCCGCTTGGCGATGGAGATGTTGCTCATGGTCAGCGGGCAGACGTCGGGGCACTTGGTGTAGCCGAAGTAGATGAGCGTCGGCTTGCCCTTGGTCGCCTCGCGGAGGTCGTACTCCTTGCCCTCCGTGTCGGTGAGGACGAGGTTCGGCTTGGTGAACGGGCTGTCGAGAACGGTCGCGGCCTTGGTCTTCGGCGAGGCGTCGACGTCGGCGACGGACGAGGTGCCCGCCTTGCCGTCGCCGGTGCCGCAGGCGGAGAGGGCCAGCGCGGCCGCGGCGGCGAACGCCACGGCCGTCACTGCTTTTGCGTTGCGCATGAAAGGGGTGTCCTGAGTGTGGTGCGGGTGGAGGAACCGGCAGGCCGAGCCGTACGTCGACGGCCGGACCGGCAAGGTCGGAGCTGTCCCGTGACGGCCGGACCCGGCAAGGTCGCGGCTGTCCCGTGACCGCCGGACCCGGCAGACCCGGCCGTACGTCGACGGCTGGACCCGGCAGGGTCGGGCCGTCCCGTCGACGGCCGGACCCCGGTGGATCAGGCCGTACGGCGGCGGCCGGCGAGCACGCCGAACGTGACGCCCGCGATGCCCACGACGATGCCGATGATGCCCAGGGTGCGGGCCGTGGTGTCGCTGGAGGAGGACGACGCGGCGTGGGTCTCCTTCTTGTCGCCCTCGGCCGACGCGGCCTTGTCGTCGGCCTTGTGCTCGTCGGCCTTGTCGTCGTCGGTCTTGTGGTCGTCGCTCTTGTCGGCCGCGCCGCCGCCGTGGTGGTCGTCGGTCGCGGCGGACAGCTTCAGGACCGGGGCGGGGCTGTCGGGCTCCTCGTCGCCCTTGGGCTCCTCGATCCAGCGGACGACTTCCTTGTTGTCGTACGTCTGGATGGCCTTGAAGACCAGCTGGTCGGCGTCCTCGGGAAGCTGCCCCACGGAGACCGGGAACTGCTGGAAGTAGCCGGGCGCGATCTCGGAGCCGTCCGCGGTCCAGGTCACCTTGGTGACGGCCTCGGTGATCTTCCGGCCGTGCACCTCCAGGGGCTTGTCGAGCTTGCCCTTGGTGATGTCGATCTTCCAGCCCGGAACGGCCTGCGGGGTCACGGAGGAGAGCGGGTGGGCGGCCGGGAAGTTCACCTCGAGCTTGACCGTGGACGCCTGGTCGCGCTCGTTGGGGACCTTGAAGTTGAGGGTGGCGTAACCGCCCTTGGCGGCCTCCCCCTCCGGCTGGACGCTGACGTGCGCGGCGGCGGGACCGGCGAGCAGCAGGACGGCGGACGCGGCGACGCCGGCGGCGACGGCGACACGGGAGGTGGTGCGGGAGGCGTTACGGGGGGTGCTGCGGGAGACGTTGACGGCGTTCATGGCAGGAATCACTCCACAGATGCAGATGAAGAGGAACACGGTGTTCCGGCGCGCGGATGCGCGACGGCGGCACGACACCTCGTCCGGCCCATGAGGAATCCGGGCAGGCCCGCGCAGGAGCCGTCCATGAAGGGCCGCCCGTGGTGGACGGCGGTGCCAGGGGTACGGCGGTGGGCGCAGGTGTCGCGTCAGGCTGCGAGGGCGTACGGGGCCGGAGGCCCGCGCCTGATCACCGCGTGCTGTAGAGGGTCCCCGGCGGCCGGTTCCGGGTCGTCGTCGGCCGTACGCGGGGGGCGCGGGCCCCACACGAGCTGCTCGCGCGCTCCGGCGCGCAGGGCGCGTACGTGCGCGAGCGCGGCGCGCAGGGAGCGCAACCGGGTCCCGGCCGCCAGCTCCTGGGCGCCGTACGCCGAGAGGCGCGCCAGCCGGAAGAGGGCGGCCTCGCCGCGCCGCAGCAGCCAGCCGGCGGCGAGCGCGGCCAGCAGGTGCGCCAGGAACATCGGTGCTCCCGGCAGCAGCGCGACCACGGCGGCGTACGCCGAACCCGCACCGGATCCGCCGTCCGGGGCCGCCGCGGCGGTGGCCGTTCCCGCCGAGTGGGCGGCCGACGCGAGGTGGCCGTGGCCCTGCGAGAGCGTCGAGGGGTCTATGCCGGCCGTGGTGACGATGCGGTGGGCGTCGGAGGCGTCGATCTGCCCCTGCCCGGCACCGCACACGAGCCCGGCGGCGAAGCGGATCAGGGGGTTCTCACCGCTGCTCGCGGGCGCGGAGGCGGCGATCGCCCCGGCGCTGCCGTGGCTGCCGTACGCGAAGAGGACGTGCAGCGCGAGCTGCCCGCCCGCCAGCGCGCCGGCGATCGACGGCAGGGAGCGTTCCCGTCCGGCGAGGGCGGCGGCGACGGCGAGGACGCCGAGGAAGCCGACGAGCAGGGTCCACGCGGGAACGGCCGCACCGGCGGCGAACGTATGTCCCGCCGCGGACAGCACGACGCAGACCGCGGTGAACACCGCGGCCCTCATGAGCCGCAGACCGGCTCCGGCGTGTGCGACAGGCGTGGACATGGCCGGGACATCATCGCACTGCGCACCCGCACGCGGTACGGCAGGTCCGCAACATCAGCTTCCGTCCCCTTGCGTGCTTGTTGTCGCTGTTCGCGGGGGATGTTCGGGCTGTGGGCGTGCCGATTCCGGTAACCGCCCGCGGTCCTGCCCGGGCCTGCCGGGGTGATCTCCAGGGCTGCCATACACCGGTAGGCGGAATAACCGCATCCGCCGAATGAGGGCTCTCACGGCCGATCCGTGCTTACGAAGGGCGATGTGCGGCAATACGTATCGGTACGTCGAGCCGCAGCCAGGAGGCTGGAGCATGAGCATCTGGTGGTCACTCCATTTGCGGCGCGAAGCTGCGAGCGTTCCGCTCGCCCGTCGTTTTCTGCTCGGCACCATGGAAACCGCGGGGGTGGATCCGGACGTCTCCTTCGACCTGTCGGTCGCGCTCACCGAAGCGTGTGCGAACGCCGTCGAGCACGGCGGCGACCAGACGGGCCCGGGGGAGCACGAGGACGCCGGACCCGACAGGCCCCCGGCGGAGTCCGGGCAGTACCGGGTCACGGCGTATCTGGACGGCGAGAAATGCCGTATCGAGGTCGCCGACTCCGGGCCGGGCTTTCCCGCCCGGCGCGCGCTTCGCCCAGCCGCGCACACCGAATACGCGGAGCACATCGAGCACGTCGAGCAGATCGAGCGCGTCGAACGTTCCGGACAGCACGAGCAGATCGAGCACGTCGAACGTTCCGGACAGCACGAGCACATCGAGTGCGACGAACGTTCCGGACGACACGAGCACATCGAGTGCGACGAACGTTCCGGACGACACGAGCACATCGAGCACGTCGAGCGCTCCGGACGACACGAGCGCTTCGAGCACGTGGAACGGGCCCAGCCCCCGGAGCCCGCGGGCGCTCAGCCCTCGTTCGCCGCGTACATCCCCTGCGTCGCCGAGAGCGGCCGCGGGCTGGACCTCATCGAACAGCTCGCCGACCACGTCCAGTTCGGCAACCGGCCGGGCCGGGGCGCGGTGGTGAGCTTCGACAAGGTCCTGAAATGGCGGGAGGGCGCGCTGCTCATGGTGTGAGCAACGCGCCCTGTCGCAAGGGTCGAGGAGGAGGGTCAGCCCTTCAGCCGCGCCATCCAGGCTTCGACCTCGTCGGCCTGGCGGGGCAGCTTGTCGGACAGGTTCCGGTTGCCGTCCTCGGTGACGAGGATGTCGTCCTCGATCCGGACGCCGATGCCCCGGTACTCCTCGGGCACGGTCAGGTCGTCGGCCTGGAAGTACAGCCCCGGCTCCACGGTCAGGCAGACGCCCGGCTCCAGGGTGCCCTGGACGTACGCCTCGGTGCGCGCGACGGCGCAGTCGTGGACGTCCAGGCCGAGCATGTGACCGGTGCCGTGCAGGGTCCAGCGGCGCTGGAGGCCCAGCTCCAGGACCTTGTCGACGGACAGGTCGCCGAGCAGGCCCCACTCGACGAGCTTCTCGGCCAGCACGCGCTGCGACGCGTCGTGGAAGTCGCGGTAGGAGGCTCCGGGCTTCACGGCGGCGATGCCCGCCTCCTGGGCCTCGTACACCGCGTCGTAGATCTTGCGCTGGAGCGGCGAGAACGTGCCGTTGATCGGCAGGGTGCGCGTCACGTCGGCGGTGTAGAGGTCGTTGGTCTCCACGCCGGCGTCCAGGAGCAGCAGGTCGCCGGTGCGGACGGCGCCGTCGTTGCGGACCCAGTGCAGGGTGGTGGCGTGCGGACCGGCGGCGCAGATGGAGCCGTAACCGATGTCGTTGCCCTCGATGCGGGCACGCAGGAAGAACGTTCCCTCGATGAAGCGCTCGCTGGTCGCCTCCGCCTTGTCCAGGCTCTTCACGACGTCCTCGAAGCCGCGCGCGGTGGCGTCGCACGCCTTCTGCAGCTCGGCGATCTCGAAGGCGTCCTTCACGAGGCGGGCCTCGGAGAGGTGGACGCGCAGTTCCTCGTCGCGCTCGGCGGTGACCTTGTCGGTGAGGGCGGCCTCGATGGACGCGTCGTGGCCGCGCACGTTGCGCACCGGGCCGGTGGCCGCGGTCAGCGCGGCCGCCACCTCGCGGACGTCCTTGGCGGGGATGCCCAGCCGCTGCTCCGCCTCCGTGAGGGAGTGCCGGCGGCCGACCCACAGCTCGCCCTGGCCGTCCAGCCAGAACTCGCCGTTCTCCCGGTTGGAGCGGGGCAGCAGGTAGACGGTGGCCTCGTGGCCGCTGTCGCCGGTCGGCTCCAGGACGAGGACGCCGTCCTGGGTCTGGTCGCCGGTGAGGTACGCGTACTCGGTGGAGGCGCGGAAGGCGTACTCGGTGTCGTTGGAGCGGGTCTTGAGGTTGCCCGCGGGAATGACCAGGCGCTCGCCGGGGAAGCGGGCGGAGAGCGCGGCGCGCCGGGCGGCGGTGTGCTCGGCCTGGGCGATCGGTTCGAGGTCGTGCAGCTCGGTGTCGGCCCAGCCCGACTTCATGTTCTCGGCAAGCTCGTCGGAGACGCCCGGGTACAGGCCGTTCTTCCGCTGCTTGATCGGCTCTGCTGCCTCGTTCTCTTCGGTCTCCTGCTCCGGGGTCTCCGGGATGAGCTCCTCAGACACGATTTCGTCTCCTTGATACGACACTGGACCACCACCCATCGTACGGGCGTACGGAAGGGGGCCCAGGGCCGAAGGACCTCTTACCCGGGAGGTCCCGGCCGCCTTACCCGGAAGGTCGCGGTCGACCTACCCGGAAGGTCCCGGTCGACGTGCTCGGGCTCAGTCGAAGTGCGCCGCGAGGATCACCACGTCCTCGGTGGAGTCGCTCCCGTCGAGCCCCTCGGGCAGCATCGTGCGCAGTACGTGATCGGCGACGGCGGCCGGATCGTGCCGGTGCGCCTTCGGTACCGAAGCGGCCGCCGAGTGCAGTCGGGCGAAGGCGCGGTCCATGGCGTCGCCGGTGCGGCGCAGCAGGCCGTCCGTGTAGAGAAGCACCGTTTCGCCTGGTGCGGGGCTGAACTCCACGCTCGGCGCCTCCCAGCAGGCGAGCATCCCCAGCGGGGCGGAGAGGGTGGTCTCGACGAACTCGCAGCGCCGCTCGCCGATTACCAGCGGCGGGGCGTGCCCGGCGCCGGCGAGGACCACCTTGCGGGCGGCGGGTTCGCAGTAGGCGAAGAGGGCGGTGGCGGTCCGCGCGGGCTCGGTCAGCCGGAGCAGCAGTTCGAGATCGGAGAGTACGGCGACGGGGTCTTCGCCCTCCATCACGGCGTACGCCCGCAGGCTCGCGCGCAGCCGGCCCATGGCGGCCATCGCGCTCGGCCCCGACCCGCCCACCGAGCCGACCGCGAGCCCGAGCGCGTGGTCGGGCAGCGGCAGCGCGTCGAACCAGTCGCCGCCGCCCCTGGGCCCGCTCCGTCGCCGCGCGGCCAGCCGTACGCCGGGGATCCGGGGCAGCCGGCTGGGGAGCAGCTCCTCCGCGACGGTGGCGACGTCGGCGCGGGCCCGCTCCAGCTCGATCAGGCGGGCCAGGTGCTCGGTGGCGTACCGGGCATACAGTCCGACCAGGTGGCGCTGCTTCTCCGAGGGCTCCGCGGGCTCGTCGTAGAGCCAGGCGGCGGCGCCGAGCCGTCCGGCCGCCTCGGTGGCGAGGGGCAGGGCGTAACTGGCCGCGTAGCCGAGCCGGGTGGCGACCTCGCGGTGGCGGGGGTCCAGGTTCTCGTCGCCGAGCAGGTCGGGGCTGGCGACGGGGGAGCGGGCGTCCGGCAGCCCGTCGAGGATGCGGCCCAGGGGAGTGGCGGCGCGCTCCACGGTCTCCAGGTGCCCGAGGTCGGCGTGGGCGAGCCCGAGGCCGAGGGTGGTGGAGGGGCCCGCACCGCCCGGCGGTTCCAGGACGAGGAGGCCGCGGCGGGCGCCGACGAGGGCGGCTCCGGCGTGCAGCAGCTCGTCCAGGGCGGCGTCCAGGGTGGCGGTCCCGGCCAGCCGCTCGGTCAGTTCGTGCAGCGTCGTGAGGTCCGAGACCCAGCCCGCCAACCGGTCCTGGATGAAGGCTCCGGGCGCTGCCGGTACCTGGGCCAGAGGAGCGGCAGTGTGCGTTGAAACCGGAACCTCTGGATCGATTCCAGCCACTTTCGGCAGGTGTGGGGCGCTCATGGCAGCCAGCTTTCCGACCGGTTCGATTCGTCGAATAGCATCGCAAACCCCCATGTGATTCTGCGCCGCTATCAATGCATCCACATCTACACGCAGAAGTAACCTGATGTCCAGCATTGTCCCCTGGAGGCTCGCTGGATTCGCGTTCTTCCAGTGTTAGTCAACTTGGCCGAAAAATGCACCCTCCGGCAGCAATTTGCGGTCGACTGGGGCTGCTCGACAACGGGGTGTCCGGGATGAAATCCCCGGGGCAGCGTCATCCCGGGCAGGCTGGGTACGTAAACGATGATGCTCAGGGCAGCGGTTCCGGGGCCGAAGCGCACGGTCGGACGCACGGGAGCAGATGTTCCGGGGCGGACGTGATCGCCCAGGAACCCGACAGCGGGTCCGGGCGTCCTCGTCCGTGACGGTTGCGGCGCGTGACGGTCGTGGTTCCGCCTCACGCCGGGTTGCGAACCCGGCTCCATGGTGCTCGGTTCGGTCAGTACGGTCCGGTCAGTTCGGTTCGATCAGCTCGGCGCGGCGCGGCCAGTGCGACTCCGGCAGGTCAGTCGGACCCTGATCGCTTCGGCTCGACGCGGTTCGGCGCAGTTCGACGCGGCTCGGTTCGGTTCTGCGCGGCTCGGTTCGACGTCGTTTCGTTCGGCTTTGCTCGGTTCACTCGGATTCTGCTCGGCTCCACCCCAGATCTGCTCCACTCGGATCGGTTCCACTCGGCTCGGCTCACGTTCGGTACCGAAGGCACGCCCGTACCCCGTACCGCAGCACCTGATGAGCACGTACGCACAGAGAAGAGACGCGCACGCGGTGTCAATCCACGCGTCGCGTCATGTGGACTCGGCGTTCAACGGAAAGGAACGAGCGCTCATGCGCGAGATCCTCGGAAGGCGACGCAGGCTCCGGCTCCGGCGCAAGGAGGGGGCCGCCCGGCTCGACGCGGCCCTGACCTGCGCCACCGTATGGCAGTGGCCCGTGCTCCCCGGAGCCGGGACCGCGCCGGCCGCCCTGCGCGAGGTGGCCGGCTGCGCCTGCCTCGACCCCGACTGCGCCGTACCCGGCGCGCACCCCTTCGACCCCGGTCTCCTGGCGGCCACCACGGACGGGCGCATGGTGCGCTGGTGGTGGACCGACCGCCCGACCGCCCCGGTGATGCTGGCGACGGGCGGCCGGGCCCCCTGCGCGGTGAGCCTGCCCGCCGCGGCCGGGTCGAGAGCGCTGGCCGACCTCGACCGGATGGGCCTGCGGCTGGGCCCCGTCGTGGCGACGCCCACCCGGTGGTCGCTGCTGGTCGCCCCGTACACGCTGGAGCGGCTCGGTGAGCTGCTGTACGCGAAGGACTGGGTGCCCAGCTCGCTCCGGTTCCACGGGGAGGGCGGCTATCTCGTCCTGCCGCCGTCCGAGATCGGCGCGGGCCGGGTGCACTGGGAACGGGAACCCGTACCGGCTCCGCCCGCCGCCTCCGCCCCGGCCCCGGTCTTCCGCCGGGGAGCGAAGGGCGGCGCTCCGGCCCCGGCCTCACCGTGGCTGCCGGACGTGGAGGCGGTCCTGGACGCCTTGGTGGAGGCGAGCACCAACGCCCCGGACGGCGGCAGCCGGCTCGCGTACTGACGCTCCCCTCGAGCAGGGGCGGACGGCTCGGCTCACTCGTACGGGTGTGAGCCGGGCCGGATCCGCGCTGAACGGGTGCCGGGCGCGCCTTTGCGCGTGCCGCGTCGCTATCGTCGCTCTCGATCACTCACCTCGCGCGCGCCACCCGCGCAATCGGGACGTCAGCAAGGCACAAGTCGGCACGTCGGCACGTCAGCGTCGGCAAGGCAGCGAGTCGGCACGTCAGCAAGGGGGCCGCCATGAATCTCCGCATGATCGGTCTCACGGCTGCCGTCGCTTTCGCGTGCCTGATTCCGATCGTTGCTTCCGCAGATACCGCTGGTACCCCGGATGCCGTATCGGCTGGAGAGGAATCTCCGGACAGGTCATCAGAAAGCCATGAAAAAAAGCTTTCTGATGACCTGTCCGGAGATGGGAATGATTCTTTTCCTCCGCTTTCCCTGAAATCGCCTTCGAAAAGAAACTCCGACAACGGGTCAGGCGGGTCCGACAGGTCAGGCGGGTCCGGCGGTGCCGCCCGGTGCGGGCCGGAGCTGGTCTCGCCGGAGGGCGTCGAGGCGCAGACCTGTGTCATGACCGGCGGCGGCGAGACCTGGGCGCGCGCCTACTACCGCAACACCTCCGGGAAGGAACTCCGCTCCGTGCTCACGCTGATGGGCCCGGGCGGGCGGACCGTGGAGCTGCACTGCGCGCTGGCCGACCATGACGAGCCGGGCAGTTGCGAGACGCCCAGGTCCCCTTCGGCGGGCGATCCCCCGGCCTATGCGGCGGTGGCGGAGTACGCGGGCGCGGGGCCGGCGGAGGAGGCGCCGCTGCTGCTGCGCGCGGGATCCGAGCGGGCTCCCCGCGCATCGGACTGAGCCCCGAAGCCGTGGAGGAGCCCGGGGTACGGGGGCGCTGCGGTGAGGGGGGGCTCCGGGCCGTGAGTGGTGCGGGTCGGAGCCGTAAAAGAAGGCGCCCGGTCGCTGGCGACGGGGGATGCACCAGCGACCGGGCTTCTAGAACGGTAACAAGAGATCTGCCGTTCGCAAATTCGATCTCCCCTGTGGGGATGGCGATTTACTTGTCAGTACGGCGGATTGTGACGCGAGTCACCGCGCAGGTGCGGGCCCTCCCCGGCGCGGGTGCGGGCGGCACCTGGCGCGGGTGCGGGCGGCACCCGATACGGCTGCGGACCGTACCCGATCCAGGTGCGGACGGCACCCGAGGCGGGGGCGGACCGTACCCGGCGCGGGGGGTGGGCGTCGCTCCGGTCGGTCAGCTCAGCGTCACCTGGCGGTTGGTGAGACCGCTGCGGGCGCGGCGCTCCTCCGGGGTCAGCGGGGCGTCGGACGCGAGCGCCGTCGCCAGCCGCTCGGTGAACGCGACCGCGGGCTTCTCGCACGCTTCGGCGCCCATCGACGTCGGCAGGTCCCAGACGGGGACGACGAGTCCGTGCGCCCGGAACGAGCCGACCAGCCGGGTGTCGTCGCCGAGCGAGGAGGCGCCGGCGGCGTGCAGCCGGGCGAGCGCGTCGAGGAGCTGCTCCTCGGGGTGCGGCATGACCCAGCGCAGGTGGTTCTTCTCCGGGGTCTCGCACCAGTACGCGGCGTCGACGCCGGAGAGCAGCGTCGTCGGGATCGCGGCGGCGTTCGCGCGCTCCAGGGAGGCGGACACCTCGGGGGTGGCGTTCTCCGCGTCGGGCACCCAGAACTCGAACCCCGAGTGGACGACGGGCTCGAACGCGGCGTCCGGGTCGAGCAGGTCCTGGAGGCGCGGCCCATCGGCCGGCACGCGGCGGGCGGTGACCGGGGAGCCGGGCTCGATCTCCAGCGCGCGCTGGAGCGTGTCCGCGAGGTCGCGGCTGAGGTCGCCGGAGGGGGTGTCGTTCTGCAGGGCGAGCAGGACGGAACCGTCGTCGCGGCGCAGGGCCGGCCACGCCATCGGCAGGACCGTCGCGAGCGACACGGACGGAACTCCCTGGGGCAGCCCGCCCTTCAGCGTCAGCTCCACCGTGGCGGCGGGCACCAGCTCGCGCAGGGCGACCCAGTCGCACTCGCCGGCCAGTCCCTCGAACGGGCGGTGCACGAGCTCGGTCACGGCCTGGGCGGCGGCGCGTCCGTGACATGCCTTGTAGCGACGGCCCGAGCCGCACGGACAGGGCTCGCGGGCCCCGACGACCGGGACCTCACCGTCCTTCAGCTGCTGCTTCCCGGCCTTGGTCTGGGGGCGCTTCTTGGCCATGGTGGGCATTCTCCCGATTGCGACAGTGCGGTCTCGGCGCGAGCCTAGCCGCCCGGGACGGCACCGCCGCACGCACGCCCGCTCACCGTGCCCCGGCGGACGTGAGGCACCGAAGGGCTTCTGCCCATGCCGGGTCGGTCTCGGCCCGTGCCGGGTCGGTCTCCGCCTACGCCGGGGTGATCGCGGCCCATGCAGGGTCGGTCTCCGCCCACCCTGTGGCGGTCGGGGCCCATCCCGGGTCGGTCTCCACCCACGGCGGGGCGGTTTCGGCCCGCACCTGTCCCGGTCTCAGCCCACGTCATCGAGTACGTCGGAGAAATCCAGCCCTTCGAATCCGGTCGGCCGCACGCCGGCCCGACGCCCCAACTCCTTGACGCCGCGCCCGTCCGCGCCGAGCCTGTCCGCACCGCGGCCGTCCGCACCCAGCCTGTCCGCGCTCCGGCCGTCCGTGCCCGGTCCGCTCCCGCCGAGCCCGGGTGGCTTCTGCGAGGAGACGTGGGCCCAGACGGTGACTTCGCCCGACGAGTCGTCCCGTACGCCCCACTCCTGTGCCAGGGCGCTGATGATGTTGAGCCCCCGGCCGCCGCGCGCCGTCACCGAGGGGGTGGCGGGAACGGGTCGGGTCGGGCCGCCGCCGTCCGTGACCTCCACGGTCAGGCCGCCGCCCGTGTCCACGCGCCACGCGGCGCGGATGTCGCCGTCGCCGACATCGGTGTGCCGTCCCAGCGGTCTGCCGTGCCGGCAGGCGTTGCTGAGAAGTTCGGAAAGAATGAGAACGGCGTCGTCCACGACCGCGTCCGACACCCCGTTGCTGCGCAACTGCTCACGCATCCGGTGCCGGGCCTGCCCCACGCCGGCAGGACCATGGGGAACGGCCATGCTCGACGACGCAGGCACCTCTTGTGCCACCACCAACGCCACCCCCGAGACCTCCTTTGCCCCCACGCCACGGGTTGGATGCCCCACTGAGCTGCACCGGAAACCGGCCATCGCAGGGCCGGTGACGCATTCGTGACGACTGAACGCGCGCTGAATGCGCCGGTGTACTCCCCGTCACGGCGGCGATCGGGTGGTCGTTACGTGCTAAATGCGGCCCAGTTGGGACAGAACCTGCTTCGGGCGGTTGGTGATGATCGCCTCGACGCCGAGTTCGGCGCAGAGCTCCACGTCGGCCGGCTCGTTCACGGTCCACACGTGGACCCGGTGGCCCGCCCGGTGCAGCCGCTCGATGTACCCGGGGTGGCTGCGCACGATCCGCATGCCGGGGCCGGCGATCCGGGAACCGGCGGGGAGGCGTCCGTCGCGCAGCCGGGGCGAGACGAACTGCATCAGGTAGACCGTGGGGAGGGCGGGCGCGGCGGCCTGGACGCGGTGGAGGGACCGGCCGGAGAAGCTCATGATGCGGATGGGCGAGGGCTCGTCGGCCGGCGGATCGGCCAGGCCGAAGCGCTTCAGCAGGTGCAGGAGCCGCTCCTCGACCTGCCCGGCCCAGCGGGTGGGGTGCTTCGTCTCGATGGCCAGTTGCAGCGGCCGCCCGGCGGCCCGTACCTCGGTGAAGAGCTCCAGGAGACGTTCCAGCGTGAGTACGGAGGTGAGCTCGCCCGGCACCGGATCCCAGTCGGGCGACTCCTCGCGGTCCTTCCAGGAGCCGAAGTCGAGGGCGGCGAGGTCGGCGAGCTCCAGGGCGGAGACGGCGCCGCGTCCGTTCGACGTACGGTTCACCCGGCGGTCGTGCACGCAGACGAGGTGGCCGTCCGCGGTCAGCCGGACGTCGCACTCCAGGGCGTCGGCGCCGTCCTCGATGGCCTTGCGGTAAGCGGCCAGGGTGTGTTCGGGGGCGTCGTCGGACGCTCCGCGGTGGGCGACGACCTGGATCGAGGTCTGCGGGCTGCGCTGCCGTGCGTGGGTCACCCGGGCCATGGTGTCACCGCCTCGGGGGGAGGCGAACACATGTCACCCTGGAGGTCTGTTTTGTCTGATGTAAAGATTGGTGTGCGGATGCACAGGTCCTGCTTACAGTGGCCAGACGTGCTGTGGGAAAAGCTGACCGCAGACACGTGCACAGCGGATCTCTTGCCGAATGCCGACTGGATGCCGAGTGGAACCGAGGAGTAAAGAGCTGTGAGCACCGAGAACGAGGGCACCGAGGACAACGCGGTACCGGCCGTGCCGTCCGTTCCGCCCGCACCTCCCGTGCCGGCCACCACTCCCGAATCGACGCCTGACGACGCCCCCGTCCCCGGCGCAACCACCCCCGCGCGCCCGGCGGCCGATGCGGCGGAGAGCGCGGGGAGCGCGCCCGAGGCCACGCCGACCGCGCCGACCGCGCCCACTCCGGCGCACGCGGACGCGCCCCGGCACACCCCCACGCACCAGGGCTCCCCGACGTACGCCGGCGGCCACCAGGACCGCCCGGCCTACCCGGGCCCGCCCGCGCCCCACCCCCACACCCCTCACCCCGAACCTCACACACCCCCTTCGGCCCAAGCGCACCAGCACCCGCAGCAGCCCCACCACTCCCCGTACGGTGCGGCGCCCGAGCCCCCGCCCGGCGCGGCCTCCTGGCCCCCGCCCCCGCCCGCCGTCCCCTCGTACGCGGGTGGCGGCGCAGCCCACACGCCGGGCGGCGGAGCCGGCGACGGGAGCGGCGGCGGCCCGGTCTGGGGCGCCCCGGTCCCGCCGCACGGCTCCGAGCCCGCCCCCGCGAAGCGTCGGGGCGCCAGTGGGCTGGTCGCGGCCGTGGCGGCGGCGGCGCTGGTCGCGGGCGGCATCGGCGGCGCGCTCGGCTTCTGGGCGGCCGACCGCAACGACAACGGTTCCTCCGGCGGTTCGACCACGATCTCGGCGTCGGACACCCCCAGGGACCTCAAGCGGCCCGCGGGCACCGTGGCCGGGGTCGCGGCGAAGGCGCTCCCCAGCGTGGTCACGATCGATGCGCAGGGCGGCGACGGCGAGGGCGGCACGGGCACCGGCTTCGTGTACGACAAGGAGGGCCACATCCTCACGAACAACCACGTGGTGGCCTCCGCGGCGGAATCCGGAGAACTGTCGGCGACCTTCTCCGACGGCAAGAAGTACGCGGCCGAGGTGGTCGGCCGGGCCCAGGGCTACGACGTCGCCGTACTGAAGCTGAAGAACCCGCCGTCCGGCCTGGCCCCCCTCCCGCTCGGCAACTCGGAGAGCGTGGCGGTCGGCGACTCGACGATCGCGATCGGCGCGCCCTTCGGCCTGTCCAACACGGTCACCACGGGCATCATCAGCGCGAAGAACCGCCCGGTCGCCTCCGGGGACGGCTCCAGCAGCAAGAACTCGTACATGAGCGCTCTACAGACCGACGCCTCGATCAACCCGGGCAACTCCGGAGGCCCGCTGTTGGACGCGACGGGCGCGGTCATCGGCATCAACTCCGCGATCCAGTCGACGGGCGGTGGCCTCGGCCAGTCCCAGGCGGGCTCGATCGGCCTCGGCTTCGCCATCCCGATCAACCAGGCGAAGAACGTCGCCGAGCAGTTGATCAAGACGGGCAAGCCGGTCTACCCGGTGATCGGCGCGACGGTGTCGATGGCGGAGAAGACGGGCGGCGCCGCGATCTCCCCCGAGGGCGCGGACGGCAACTCCGCCGTCACCCCGAACGGCCCGGCGGCCAAGGCGGGCCTGAAGGCGGGCGACGTGATCACGAAGTTCAACGACACCGTGATCGACAGCGGCCCGACCCTGATCGGCGAGATCTGGACCCGCAAGCCCGGCGAGAAGGTGACCATCACCTACGAGCGCGACGGCAAGACGGCAACGGCCGAAGTCACCCTGGGCCAGCGCGAGGGCGACAGCTGACCGGCTAGGCTGTCCCAAGCGTCGAACCGGCCCGACAGGGCCCTGACGGCCCATCGGCCGTCACGGCCTTCGGACCGCCGACGCGGGGTGGGTTGCCCGAGCGGCCTAAGGGAACGGTCTTGAAAACCGTCGTCGCAGCGATGTGACCGTGGGTTCAAATCCCACACCCACCGCCAGGTGAGAGAAGCAGCAGGTCAGAGGGCGGGTCTCCGGAACGGGGGCCCGCCCTCTGCGTTCACCTTGTCTCACCTCGCGCCCCTGGTTCCCGGTGCCATCCAGGGCGTGTGGGCCATACGCGGGCCAGGATCGGCCCTACTCCTCGGCGTGAAGCCCCAGCTCAACGAGCCGATTGGCCGCCGCCGACCCACCCTTGAGGAGCTTGGCGTAGAACCGGTAGAGCACGGCGAGGCTGTGGCCGGCGCGGTAGGCGGCCTCCACCGGGTCCATGCCGGACTTGATCCACAGCGAGATCGCGGCATGCCGCAGGGAGTACGGGACCTCCGCCAGCGCGGTCCGAAGCTCCTGCTCCCTGAGCACCGCCTTCCGCGCCTCGCTCCAGACCTCGGGGTACTCGTTCGACGTCAGACGACCGCCACGCACCGCCCGAAACAGCCGGCCGTCCGGTGCAACGCCGAAGCGCGCGATGTGGGCGCGGACCATGCGCACGTATATCGGCGGGACGGGAACGGCCCGTACTGCCTTCCGTGCCCGGTGCTTCAGGCCGCGCTCGTCGTGGGACTTCCCGCTGTCGGCCCAGCCGCCCCCGACTTCCGGGTGGCTCTCCGACACCAGCACTTCACCCCACGCCTCCGGCTCGCTTTCCGGCGGCAGGATGAAGTCCGACTCCTTGAGCGCCGCGGCTTCGCCGGGGCGCGTCGCCACGTAGTAGACGGCCCCGTAGAACGCCTCCAGTTGCTCACCGCGTGTTCTCTGCGCGGCCACGGCGGCGAGCAGAGCGCGAGCGAGTCGAGGGCCGGGCACCCACCGGAAATCGACCTCGTCCGAGGTCTGGGGAGCAGCCCAGTCCACCGACAGGAACGGGTGGCGGGTGAGGAGGGCCCGTTCCTCAACCGCGTACCGGAAGGCGTTGCTCAGCACCATGCGCTTCCGATTGGCGGTGTTCTCCGCCGCAGGCTTCCCATTCAGAAGCCGGGAAAGGGCCGTGAGCGCCGCTCGCACGTGCTCCGGCTTCGCGGCTTCGTCCACCCTCATTGAATGCTGTCCAACCCACTCCAGTGCCTTCCGGACTTCGGCGGGAGGTTCTTGGGCTTCGGCGCGCGAGACGAGCTGACCCTTCGGACCTTCCACGGCTCGGAACGCCCACTGGTACAGAGCGGCACGGAGTACGCGGGCATCAGGTCGGGCACCGTGGCCGGTTGTGAAGACGGGTGTTACGACGGCAAGCGATTCCGCGATGCTCGCACGATGTTTGGCCGCCGCTGTGGGCCACTTCATCAGCGCGTACGCCTTGGCGTGTTCGAACCATGTCGGCATTGCGAGGGCGGCAAGCTCCTTCTTGGGAAGACCGGTCTCCTCGTCGAACTGCTGGCCCGCTCGCAGGGCAGCCATGAGCTGAGAGCGGCGACCATCGGCCTGCGGTTTGAGGGTGAAGCTCTTCGAGTGCCCCTCGGCCCCCACACGCCAGCGGAGTTCCCAGGGCTTCGGCCGGCCTTTGCGCTGCCGGATGGACCAGATGACGACATCGAAGGTGAGCATGTGTCTCCATGAAGAGAGGGCCCGCCGTAGCGGGCCCTCTCAGGTCAGGTCGGTGTGGACTCAGGCGGCTTCCTCGTACCGGGCGAGCCAGGCGTCAAGGTCGGCACGGCGTACGCGCACCTGGTGGTTCGGAAGCTTGATGAGCTTGGGTGCGAGGCCCCGCGCGCGAAGTCGGTAGAACGCGGCGCGAGACATGTTGAGTTCGTCGAGGACTTCGGGGAGCTTGAGCATCTGGGGGCGGGCCATCGTGTGGGCTCCTTCGAGACGTCTGGCCGCCACAGAAACCACGTAATACACAGAAACCCTGTTTGAATGGTCTGACCTGGGGTTTTGATGGTGGGGGTGGGCTGCCACAGAAAGCGCGGGAAGTTCCACAGAAATAAGGGGCCGGTGGGCGGCTGGTATTTGTGTGGTTCTTCTGCGAGTTTCTGTGGCAGCCGTCCCGGGACCGTGTGGGGCGGTGTTGTCGCAGGTCAGGGGGGTGTCGGGATATTTCTGTGATTCTGTGGTTTCTGTGGCGGGGTTCAGGCGGTGGGTTCGCTGAGCTGGGGGTGGGTGAGGTAGCGCGGGGAGGGTGGCCGGCCGCGTCCTCCGGTCTTGGCGACGGGTTGGGCGCGGACGTAGCCGTGGTCTTCCAACAGGTCCAGGGCGGGGTCGAGGTCCGCGACGGTGGGGAACTCGGCCCGGGAGAGCTTGGTCATGACTTCGCGTTTGCTGACCTCGGCCCACTGGTTGGCCCGGAGCAGGTCCAGGACGGTGCGGGCGCGGTTGGCGGTGTGGTTGGCTCCCATGAGGTCGAAGACGGCGAGGGCGTGGCCGGTGAAGTAGTCCGCGAGCTTGATGGCGTCGCGCATGGTGTCGGCGGTGACGGGCTGGGTGTGCCCGTTGTCCGTGTGCGCGGCCAGGTGGAGCAGCCCGGCCAGTCGGGCGGTCGCGCCGCCCAGCTTCGCGGCCCAGTTCCGGATGTGCCCGAGGTCCCCACCCCGCTTACGCAGCCGCGGTTCCTGCCGACGCTCGTAGGCGGCCAGCGTCTCGTTGGCGTCGGGGGTGAGCTGGAGTACGGCCGGGTCGGTCCAGCCCGCCAGAGACATCACCAGGGAGGTGACGCGCTCCTCGTACAGGTCTGCCACGTCCTCGGCCATGGGCTCGGGGGTGACTTCCCGATAGCCCACCAGGTCCTCGGGGAGGGAGTACAGAAACCTGCCCAACAGGCCCCTGTCCCCTGCCCCCTTGATACGGCTGATGTCCTCCAGGACGGAGGGCTGAACGGTCTGGCCCATGGTGAGTGCGGGGGAGTCGATGAACTCCTCACGCCCCCTACGGTCCACCCGCAGGCGGTCCCCTGCGTGGCCCTTGAGGAAGGGCTCCATGTTGGGGGTGCCGGAGTAGCGCCCGGCGATGATGTCGAAGATCCCGCCCTCGGCCGACATCACCGACAACCGCCCGCCCTGCTCGGCCAGTAGTAAGGAACGTGCTCTAGCCGTCGCGGGGGCCGACGTCGTCGTAACCACAATGCTGGCTGTAGCTGATGCGCTGGGCCCCTCCCAGAGGCAGGCTTGACTTAGCGAATGCGAGGCGTGCCGTCAAGCGGTCGGCCCCTCGTGACATCCACGGATGACATCAACATCGGCTTACAGCGGCTGCTTCAGTCTTCCGAGACAGGACTGAAACGGCTGGACGAAGCGGGTTAGATGGCAGCTCACAAGTCCGGCTTCAGCGGACCGACCGACCTGGGAAGGGAGAAGCCGGGGTTCCTTCCTTCCTGACCACGTCAACTCAAAGATGGGCGCGGCCTCGCAATGAGGACGCGCCCGTCTAAAATTTTGGGATGCGGGGTACTTCTACCCCATTTCCATTTCACGCCTCTTCCTTACGCGATCCATCGCAAAGCGAATAAACGTAACAATCAATACCTTATGACCAAAGGAGGGAACAAGCGCCCCGACCGTAATCCAGAATGTCCCCCACCACCCACTATCCCCGTCGGCATCGATTACGGGCAGCCAGAAAAAGTTGGCTGCGATCACCCACAACCACTTGCCAGTCTCAATGGGGAATCTCCCCACCCTAAGCTCGAAAAAAATTACTATCGACATGGTGAACATGAAAAGATAGAGGTTGGATACCCACAACCATGCAGGCATATCCGATGAGCCTTCGACGAAACGAATTTGATAGGGCCATACCCACATCATGAGCATGATTAGAAGCATCATCGGCAGAGCCGCAGCAAGGTTTCTACCTATTTCCTTAAGTCGGTCCTCATGCTTGAGTGCGATGTTCGCCAATTCCTCAAATAGGGGATTCGGAGCGGTTGCTGGGTCCACCCCCCCGTCTCGCACGAATCGCCTCACTGAGGGCTTCTTCGTCAGTCGCTGCCCGAATGCGCATTCTTTCTTCGCCAGCATAGTCTGCGACTTCCGCATAGAACTGCTCGATTGTTTCCGGGTTAAGAGGGGAAGAGTTCGCCACTTGCACCCATCCCGGGCTTTCCTCTACAGACTTTAACTGCTCAGTGAGGTTAACCCAAAACAACTCCCGCTTTTTCATGTCATATACGACACCAAGAATGGGAATGCGACTTTGCCGCCACTCGTCGAAGTGGTCGTCAACGGGAACGGCGTACCCATTCACTCGCTTGTACTTCTTGCCACTCTTCACCTGAATGGCGATCCAATAAGGCGTTCTCTTGCCACCGCGCGTGAAGTTTACGATCATGTCCTCGCCGTGATCGTTCCCACCGTCGATCTCCTGGACAATGTGCTCATGATCCTCAAGCAGCGTCCGTAGAGCGTTGACGCCTGCCCTCTCGATCTTGCGGCTCGGACGAACAGTCGACACTGGCCCCCCTGAAGTTGAGTCAGCGTCAGGGTAGTGGTAGGCACAGACACTTAGGGATGGATGCGCTGCCCAGCCACACTATGACCTGGTGCATTGGTGGCGCTCGTTGTCCTGGTCTCTGTTCAGTACGCCACTGGCCGCCATCGTTCGCTCCCGTACGCGCACCACCTCTGACCTGACGCTTGAATCCTCGCGGACACCTCTGAACGACCACTCACACAGTTGGAAAGCGTGGGGATTGAACGAATGAAGGCCCGGACAGATGGTCCGGGCTCGGAGCACTGGACTCACGCGTGGTGTGCCAGGTGTCCGGCTGTCTGGTTGAAGCGTTGACCAGCGAGAACAGTCCGGACAGCTTCAGAGGGGTGTCCAGGCTGTCCGGTTAAAGCGGAGCCAGCCTGGGGAGGCTGCGTCATCAGAGATCTGCGGGAGGGGCGGAGCGTGCGAAGTCGACCTGAGGACATCGAGCACGAGGACGAGATCGTTTGGACCGAGGACGTCGGCTCATTCGACTACGTCCGGGAGACCTTAGTGGACGGTGTTGGCACTCGGCGGCGTCCCGTCTCATGGCGTGGCCAGGTAGGACGCCGAGTCGGCTACGCGGTTCTCAAGACCAACGCTCCTAGTGACCGTGATGCGCCGGGCATGTTCACGCGGCGTGTGTTCTGGGTGAAGGAGCACGACCGGTCCGAGCAGCTGGACGGGGCTTACAGCTCCGGAGCACCATCGGAAGCGGTCGACCCTCGAACGGTGGCCCCACGGGTCTGTGGGGAGCTGACAGAGCGAGCATGGGGTGGACCTCTTTCTCTAGACTCCGCTCCGCCCAAGGAGCGAGCGGCCCCGAAGCAAGCACAGAGTGCTCGCCCCTCACGGATGGCGGCAGAGGCAAGTTCGCCCGAGGCGCCGGCCGCCATAGAGCAGGGCGTCAAAGAAGCCTTTGCCGACTGGCTACACATCCGCGATGTGAGCGTCCCCGAGACACTCGGCGCGGCTGCTGAGAAAGCCTTCTCTCGTTGGCTCTGGGGGAACTCTAAAGAACTGACAGAGGCGATCGCTGCGGCCATTGCCAAGCGAGTCTCGCTTGCGGAGACGCCATCCCCTGCGGCTACCGAAGAGCCCCGCAAACAGAAGTAGCGCTGCCATGCTCAGCGGGGCCGCCCTTCTATCTGCTGCCGGTCATGAGCACCGAGCCGTCTCAGTTTCCGTCTCATTCAGCCCCGTTCATGGGCGGCCGGAGGTGTCCGCGCGCAGCGTTGGCGGACGTCTGTGAACGGGTTCGTACGGACTCGGATCACGCCCTGAGCAGCATGAACAGACCTCGAAAGCGAGTGTGGCGTAGCCCGATTCCCTGGAGTCAAATCCCGCCGCCTCCATCGGTAGTCCGAGGTTCCGACTCATCTGAGTCGGAACCTCGCTTTGCCCTCCGTCTCAGATAGCCGGCGCTCGCTTCCCGCGAGATATCCCGGCAGACCGACCATTAAGCGCTCAGTGCCAGGCGTAAGCTGATTCAGCCCCCGATCTGACGGGTCGCCATTAGCCTGCCGCCCTCTCCGCCCTTCTTTCCACGATGGCACGAGCCCTTTTATGCAGATATAGCGGAAACTCGTGATCCGTCAAGATCTCTCGCAAGTCAGAGTTTTCTTGGATGCGCTGCCAAACCACAGAAATGATTGCATTCTCATGCCAATGCAATTCAATGTTCCTGGTCATTCCGCCAACCACGCCATTGATCGACATGGACTTGCTATTAGCGCACTCTTCACCGAAAACTCTGAAGCAAGACGACAGGAGTATCTGATTTGGTGTGCGCGAGTCCAGGAGTGCGCGCTCCTCTTCCCCTGGGCGGTCAAGCGACGGGATGGTGATAGCCCAATAGACCGTTCGGCCCTGATGCACAAAATCCTCAACCGCTACGGCTCGCTCAAGATACCGCTCGATCTCGCATCTATCGAGGGGCGGAGTGCCGGGCCACGCGGTCCCTTGGCTAATAGCGAAAGACTCATCCACGAAAAAAGCGTGCCCGGGGATAAGGTGCCTCGACAAGGAGATTAGACCGGCGTGGGCCGAAATCTCAGCGCTGGCCAACCGGTCCAGAACCAACTGCATCGAGTCTCGATCGACGGAGGTCAGTTCGCTGACCACCGATGACAACCAGCGATCCGGAGCGAGGAAACGGGAAGCAAACTCGTTGGCCTCCCGCTCTTGCATACCGCTAACTGCAGCAGTCGCAAATTCGCTGCCGATGGAAATAGAATCGAGCGAACAGTCAAGAGTGCCCGAATGCCAAGCTAGCTCAATATGGGCAAGCTCATGGGCAAGGGTGAAGCGTTCCCGGAGTGGAGGTAGACCACTTCGAACAAAGACGCGTGGCGTTTCCTCGCCGAGCACCGTCACGGCATCACATTCGTGCGCCCAGTCAACATACTCGACCTGTGCTCGGGCCCTGAGGATCGCCTTGACGTCAACAGGTGGTTTTAGGTCGAACTTTTGGACCAGCGTCTTCGCCCTAGTACGGGCAGCTTTTAAAGACGGCCAGTTTTCTGAAGCCAAGTTAGGACGCCTTCAACTTCGTTAGCAGAGGCTGCGCGGGCAGCAAGCCGGAGCCCGTTGGCAGACTTAACCAATTCATCACTGATGGTGCGCCCGTGCCGATGGGCAGAGACGATATACCGCAACGTGGTCGGCTTCTCGACCCAAAGACGGTACTCGTCCCAGGTCATGCCCAACCACTCATGCAACTCAAGATCCGTGTCATCTGCGTCGTGCCAAGCATCGACGTAGGAGTCGATGTCATCGACACCCGCCACGCCCACGAGTGCGTCGTCGACGAATGTAGTATCAGACATCGATCCTCCTTCCCCTGACGGCGGGCTTGATCATTTCTCGTGTAACGGGATGAGCTACACCGAGATGGCGTCCTCGCTTATTGAACACCTCAACCTCACCCCCATGTTCCCCGTCCCAGGTGTAGATGCGCTCCCCATCAGGGGAGTACCAGCGCTTGGATGGGGAGACGAAGCGAGATTTGAGGCCGTGCAAGAAGCAGTCGTCTGGCAAGTTTACCCAGGGCACAGCAGTGATGCTAGCTCCCTTGGTTCTCGGGGGCACCCGGTTTGCCTGCATCAAGGCCAAGATGCGAGCTCAGCAGCCGTGCTGCGGGGGCCAGCTGCTAGCGCCTCTTGTCCTGTTTTTTGTTCAGTCCGCTCGTGTCCGCAGTGGTTCACCGTCGTGCGCCGACACTGGCTGAGCTGCCGAACGATCGCTCATGGACACTCCTGAACAGCCACGCGCACAGTTGGAGAGCATGTTGGTGATGTAGCGCCGACGACCAGTCGCGTCGCCAGGCGTGGGCCATGTGTGGGCCCGGCGATAAGCCTGGCGAGCCGCATCGAAGATAAGCGCAGGTCGGCGCGCTGGTAGTTGGCTAGGCTGCCCGGTCTTGAAAACCGTCGTCGCAGCGATGTGACCGTGGGTTCAAATCCCACACCCACCGCCAGGTGAGAGAAGCAGCAGGTCAGAGGGCGGGTCTCCGGAACGGGGGCCCGCCCTTCGCGCTCACCGAAGCCGGTAAGGCTCACTGAAGCCGATGAGGCTCACCGAAGCCGGTAGGGCTCACCGAAGCCGATGAGAGGGCGTCGTGCGTCACGGGCGTTCAGGGTGTGGGCCAGACCTGGAACAGGTAGTGCTCCGCGATGGGGTCGTCGCCTTCGAGGACGTAAGACTGGTTTTCGGCCACCGAGAACCGGAATGGGCTGTGGGTCATGTGAGTCCTCATCAGGGTTCCAGGAGGCATAAGACCCCGTGAACGGGGTGTGCGCTTGGAGGTTAGTCGGGTCCGGCCGCATAGGTCGCCGCCTTCCTTGACCTGTAGGCGGCGTCTGGCGAATTCAGTCCCTTCCGGGGCTTGATATGGGCTTGATCAGGTCCTGGGCGAGCCCAAGACTGACCCCGTCACATTGAGTACCGATCGGGGAGAACGAGTGCGTCTCGCAAAGAAGATCTCAGCAGCGGCTATCGCGACGGTGGCGGTTCTCGGAGTGGGTCTGGCTTCCGCTGCCCCGGCATCCGCCGCTGCTGGTCCGAAGGGGTGCAAGAGCTATCGCGACAGCAACTCCGTGAAGGGGTACGCGGCATGCACCGGAGGCGCCGGATACGTTCGCGTCATCGTCACGTGCAGGGATTACCGCGGAAATGATTCGAAGCACCGGGGCTCGTGGGTCGCGGCCGATTCATCGGCTGAATCCGTCTACAGCTGTGGAGGCAAAACGGCCTGGGTCGTAGCCACCGCGCACGAAACGGTGATTGTCATCGGCTGATCGGGCGACCCATGCCCGTCTTCCTGATTTCGCTCAGCTGCTGACCGGAAACGGGTTTCGCCGTACCGGACTCGCAGAAGAACGGATCTGGGACAGAGGAACTACGCCTCCCCATTCCTGCCGAGGCGACGGGAACGTGAAAACCGCCGTCGCAGCGATTCCGAGGCCGGCTGGGAGAGGAAAGCTGGGTTGGCTAGGGTGCGTGGGTCCCGGGTGCTCGCAAGTTCAGGGCAGGGGCCGGTGGTCACGCTGGCGAGCGTCCGCCCGGTGGGCGGGGCCGTCGTGAGGCGGGTGACCGCCGGTGCCCGTCCCGGGAGCCGGCGGGGGTTGTCACGGTCGAGACGGGGGGCGGTGCTGCGGGCCTTCGGTAGCCGGGGTCTTTCGTAGCGCCCCCAGCACCACCGGCATGTCCTTCTTCCGCGTCACGATCAGCACCGGTACGCCTCCGTCCTCGCACTCCAGCACCACCGCCCGGCCTCTGAAGTCGGGGCGGCCCGGCGGGTCCGTCAGGTAGGGCGGGCGGAGGCGGACGGGGGTCAGGGTGCTCGGGGTCTCCTTGCGGTGCGCGAGGCCCGTGGGGGCGAGGGCGGTCACCAGGGAGCCGGGGGCGGCGATCAGGAAGCTGATGCTGTTCGCCCCGCTCGCGTACGGGACGTCGCCCAGGATGACGCCGTCGATGCGCTTCTCCCCGGTCGGCACGGACGGCTCCATGGCGATGGTGTCGTCGCCGCGCCCTCGCCGCCACAGGATGGGCGCGACCACCGCGCAGCCCGCCAGGATCACCAGGGCGCCGAGCCCGAGGAGTCGCAGCGCGCCGCCGATGTCGCGGGTCGGCCAGGGGGCCGCCGCGCCGACGAGGGCCAGGCATATTCCGCCGGTGAGGGTGAGGGTGACCTGCCAGCTGTAGGCCCTGGGCGAGCGCCGGCTGATCCAGGACCCCATGAGTGCGCTCGCCGCGAACGCCACTCCGTACGTTCCGAGCCCGAGAGCGAAGGCGAGCGGCATCCGGTAGGCACCCTGTACGTCGGCCTTCGTGTACCGGCGGGCCGACTCGAAGTCGACGTACCGGATCTGACCACGCCAGTAGGTGACCTCGACCCGTGCCCCCGGGTTGGCCACGGGGTGTTCCCTCGGGGTGCCGGACAGGCGGGTGCGGGTGTACGTGCCGTCGTTCTCCGTGATGTAGAGCCAGTAATGGGGTGACTTGCCCCCCGTGCCTTCGGTTCTGTCGATCACCGCCGTGACGGTCCGCAGGCAGTCGCCTCCGTCGTCACCGGTGTCGTTACCGCCGTCGTCACCGGTGTCGTCACGGGACGAGGGGCACACCGCCGCCTCCTTGAAAGCGCGTTCCTCGGCCTGTGCGCCCGGCGTGGTGGCCAGGAGCAGCCAGGTCGCGATCAGTACGCATACGGTGCCGACCGCCAGGCAGACGTACAGCATCCTGCGGATCTTCGGGCTGGACGGAACGCTCTGCTTCGGGGTCACCTCCGCATTCTGCGGCGGTGGGAGCGGAAGCGGTATGGGTGTTGCCTGCACTCAGCGGGGTTGCTCGTTGCCGGGAACTGGCAACCGAGGGTCGCCAACTGAGGGTCGGCAACCGAGGATCGGCAGCAGAGGGCCGGCAGCGGGGGGTCGCCGACCGAGGGTCGGCAGCCGAAAACGCGCGGGCTGAGTCACCCCGTCCCCGTCCCCGTCCCCGCCGTCAGCCGTCCCGTCCCCGCCGTCAGCTGTCCCGTCCCCGCGTCAGCCGTTCCGCCGACGCGATCGTCGCGCGCGCCTCCCGTTCGGTCAGGCCGGTGCGTACCGCGGCGTCGGTGAGGGCGTCGGCCAGGGCGTCGCCGAAGCCGTGTTCGTAGGCGCGGCAGGCGGCCCAGAACAGGCGGGTGTTGCGCTGGCCCTCGTGGGCCGCCAGGACGAACTGGATCAGGCCCTCGCCCCGGCGGCCCGGAGCCTGCGATGCGCCCGTGCTTGTGCCCGTTCCCGTTCCCGTGCCCGCGCCGCCGGCGTTCGTGGCCGGGCGCGGGGGAGGGGTGAGCAGGCGCAGGAGGGCGCGGGGGCAGGGGGCCGGGGTGAGGTGGGCGGTGCCGGGGGCGAGGCGGTAGCGGCCGTGGGCGGTGACCGAGCCGGGGCCGACCAGGTAGCCGCCGCTGCCGCGGATGTCGATGCCCGGGGCGAGGCGGCCGGCCGAGTTGGGGACCGTGGCGTCGGCGGGGCCGGTGAGCCAGAGGTGGCGGCCGCCGCTCGGGGTGAGCACGGTGACCGTGGGCGGGATCGTGAACAGGTGCTGGAGGGCCAGCTGCCGGAGGGCCCCCACCGAATCGTTGCCGTGGGCGGTGTCGACGTCCAGGTCGACGCCGATGAGCCGGTGCGGGGCGCGTCCGCAGGCGATGCCGTAACCCGTGGCCCGGGGCGCGGCGGCGAAGAGGGCGCGGACGGCCGCGGGGTCGGTGGTGGCGTCGTGCACCCCGTGACCGGGCAGCCCGCACTCGCCCCGGCAGTGGACCGGCGACCGCTCGCCGTGGTGGGGGGAGCGCAGTGCGGGGAGCTTGGTGGCGGAGAGGGGGAAGACGGGTAGCCCGCGCTCGGCGGCGGAGAGGGCGTGGGCGAGGGCCAGGGTGGTGGTCTGCCGGTCGATGGTGGCCATGGTTCTAGTTTCGTACAGGAGTTCGAATAAGGGAAGTGGGGGTGGGCGAGGAGGGGGCCGGGTGGGGTGGAAGCGGCCGGTGACGGAACGCTTCTTCCCCTGCGGGCCATGGGGTGGCGCGCGTGCATCGTCCGGCCGGGCGTTCTCTGCCGCGCATGAGGTTTATCCCCACTTCCTCATACGTGCGAGGGAATGCGGCGGCACAGCATGGTTCGCCGGGGATGCGCTGGGCAACTCTGGTCTCGCGACGTCGTGACCAGCACCGGGGCGGTCGGCCGACTCCCCCGGAACCAGCCGCATATGAAGCCGTACTTCCGGTTCCTGGAGGAATTGACATGGCAAGCATCCGTACCGCTCGTGTTCTCGCCGCAGTCGCCGCGCTGCCCCTGACCGTCGCGCTCTGCGGCGGTGTGGCCCTGGCGGACAACGGCTCCTTCGCGAACGACGGATCGAACGCGGCCGTGGCGACGATCGGCGGCAGTGGCGTCGGAGGCGACAACTCCGGCAACTCGTCCACGACGCAGCAGCAGGCCGTCGGCCCCGGTGCGTCGAACCAGAACACGTCGGCCCAGGTGAGCGACTCCGCCTTCACCGCCATCGACCAGTCGGACCGCAGCGTCGCCGTGAACTTCACCCCCTTCTTCTGGTGACCCCTCTCCGGCGGTGAGACTCCCGGGACCTTCCGGGGGGTGGGTTCCGGTCGTCTGAACAGCAGCCCGTGCGGCGGCACTTCGGTGCCCCGTGCGGGCTGCCGCCGTTGCTCGCGACCCTTGACAGGGATGCTGGATTTGACGGACAGTCAGAAACTGTCCGGTCGCCGTGATCCCTTCCCCCGGAGGTCCGCCGTGCACCTCGCCCAGACGGAGCGCCAGCGGAAGCTGCGTACCGAACTGCGCGCGTACTTCGCGGCCGTACTGCCCGAAGGAGGCGGCGGGGGATGGCGCGAGGACCCGGTGGAACAGCGGCGGTTGCTCCGGCGGATCGGCGCGGACGGCATGCTCGGACTCGGCTGGCCCGTCGCCTACGGCGGACAGGGCCGGGGCCCCGACGAGCAGTTCGTCTTCTTCGACGAGGCGTACCGGGCCGGCGCCCCCGTCTCCATGGTCACCCTCAACACCGTCGGCCCGACCCTGATGAAGTACGGCACCGAGGAGCAGAAGGCGTACTTCCTGCCGCGCGTCCTCAGCGGCGAGCTCGTCTTCGCGATCGGTTACAGCGAGCCCGAAGCCGGTACGGACCTGGCGGCGCTGCGCACCCGCGCCGTGCGCGACGGCGACGACTGGGTGATCGACGGGCAGAAGATCTTCACCAGCAACGCCCAGCAGGCGGACTGGATCTGGCTCGCCTGCCGTACGGACCCCGACGCCCCCAAGCACCGCGGCATCTCGATCATCCTGGTGCCGACCGCCGATCCCGGCTTCTCCTGGACGCCCATCGAGACGGTGGGCGGGCTGACGACGACCGCCACGTACTACGACGGCGTACGCGTCCCCGCCTCGAACCTCGTCGGTGCGGAGAACGAGGGGTGGGGGCTCATCACCAACCAGCTCAACCACGAACGCGTCGCCCTCGCCGCCATCGGCATGCAGGCGGAGGACTTCTACGAGGAGGCACTCGCCCACGCCCGTACCCCCGATCCCGCCACGGGGCGCCGCCGGATCGACGAGCCGTGGGTACGCGCCCGGCTCGCGGAGGCGTACGCCCGGCTCGCGGCGACCCGGCTGCTGAACTGGCGGCTGGTCGGCGCGGTGGGAGCGGGCGCGCTGGCGCCGGGGGAGGCGAGCGGCGTGAAGTTCGCGGGGACCGAGAGCGCCGTCGAGGTCTACCGGATGTGCCAGGAGGTGGTGGGGGACGCCGGGCTTCTCCGGGGCGGATCGCCCGGCTGCTTCGGGGCGGGGGGCGGCGGTGGTGGTGAGCTGGAGCGGATGAACCGGGCCGCGCAGATCAACACCTTCGGCGGCGGCGTCAGCGAAGTGCAGCGCGAGATCGTCGCGACCATGCGGCTCGGGATGACGCGGGGCAGGCGGTGAAGCCGGGCGGCCAGGACGGCCAGGGCGGCCAGGACGGCCAGGGCAGCCAGGGCGGCCAGGACGTGCGGGCCGATGCCCCGGATCCCCTGTACGAACGGCTCGCCTCCTACGCCGGCCGTCCCGCCGCCATCGCCGGCACCGGCAAGGACCCCGTCAACGCGCCCATGATCCGCCACTGGTGCGAGGCCATGGGCGACACCTCGCCCGCCTACCGGGGCCCCGACGCCGTCGCCCCGCCGGCCATGCTCCAGGCATGGACGATGCGCGGGCTCTCCGAGGACCCGGAGCCCGGCAGCGGTTCGGGCCGCTCGACGGCGTACGACGAACTCCTCGGGCTGCTCGACGGCGCCGGGTACACCTCCGTCGTCGCCACCGACTGCGAGCAGGAGTACCTGCGGCCGCTCCGCCCCGGCGACCTGATCACCTTCGACGCGGTCATCGAGGCCGTCTCCCCGCGCAAGACGACCAAGCTCGGCGCCGGGTACTTCGTCACGACCCGCATGAACGTCCGCGCCAACGGCGAACCCGCCGGGACGCACCGCTTCCGCATCCTCAAGTACCACCCCGCGCGCCGCGGGAAGGAGACCCCCCTGCGCCCCCGGCCCGTCGTCAACCGCGACAACGCCGGATTCTGGGCCGGGGTCGCCGAGCACCGCCTCCTCATCCAGCGCTGCACGAGCTGCGCCACCCTCCGCTTCCCCTGGCTCCCCGGCTGCAACGCCTGCGCCGGCCAGGAGTGGGACACGGTCGGGGCGAGCGGCGAGGGCACGGTGTTCAGCCATGTCGTGATGCACCACCCGCCCTTCCCCGCCTTCGACCCGTCCGGCGAGGGCGGCCCGTACGCCGTCGCGCTGATCGAACTCGCCGAGGGCGTCCGGATCGTCGGAAACGTGATCGGCGTCCCGTACGACAAGGTCCGCGTCGGCCTGCCCGTACGCCTGGAGTTCCTCCGTACGGACCCCGATCTGGAACTGCCCGTCTTCCGGGCGAGCGAGGGCGGTTGAGATGGACTTCACCCCGAGCGAGGAGCAGGCGGCGGCGCAGGGTCTGGCGGCGCGGATCTTCGGTGACCTGTCGACGCACGAGCGGCTGGCGGCAGCGGGGACGGGCACGGACGCCGGGCTGTGGAAGGAGCTGTGCGCGGCCGGGCTGCCCGGCGCGGTGGAGGACGTCGGGCTCCTCGGCCTGGTCCTGCTCCTGGAGGAACAGGGCCGCACCACCGCCCAGGTCCCGCTGGCGGCGACCTGTGTGTACGGGCTCCTCGCGGTCGCCGCGCACGGTACGGCGGAGCAGCGGGAGCGCCTGCTGCCCGGCCTGCGCGACGGTACGGCGGTGGCGACGGGCGCGTTTCCGGCGCGGGGCGGGGTGGGGGCGGTGGACGGTGCGCTGTACGGGGCCGTGCCCTGGGTTCCGTGGCTGCGGGACGCCACCCAGGTGCTGGTCGCGGACGCGGAGCGGGAGCTGTGGATCGTCGGGACCCGGGGGCCGGGGGTGACCGTGACGCCCGTGGAGACGACCGCCCCCTGGTCGGCGGGGCGGCTCGTGCTCGACGGCGTACGGGGAGAATCCCTCGGTACGGGCCCGGGGCCGCAGCCAGGGGCGGGGTCGGGGCCAGAGCTGAGACCGGGACCGGGGCTGAGACCGGGACCGGAGCCGAGTTCGGGACCGGAGCCGAGTTCGGGATCGAGGCCGGGGGCCTGCTCCTCGGTGCTCGCCGCGAGCCGCATCGCCTTCGCCGGGCTCCAGGCCGGGGTCTGCGCGGGCTCCCTCGCCCGGGCCGTCCAACACACCACCACCCGGCAGCAGTTCGGGCGTCCGCTCTCCACCAACCAGGGCGTCCTGCTCCGTGCCGCCGACGCCCACATGGACACCGAGGCCATCCGTGTGACGGCATACGAGGCCGCCTGGCGGCACGACCGGCAACTGGACTGCGAGGCACAGGCGTTGACGGCCGCCTGGTGGGCGTCGGAGGCGGGCCGGCGGGTCGTGCACGCGGGGCAGCATCTGCACGGCGGCACCGGGGCCGACCTCGACCACCCCGTCCACCGGCACTTCCTCTGGGGCCGCCAGCTCGCCGCGTACCTCGGCTGCGGCGGCGAAGTCCTGGAGGAACTGGGCCTGTTGCTCGCGGAGGGCCGTGTGGAGAGCCGTGCGGAGGGCCGTGCGGAGAGCCGTGTGGTGAACCGTAAGGAGGGCACGCCGTGACGGAGGACGTCGGCACGACCCCGTACCGCGTCGGCGACGAGCTGTCGCCCCTGGAGATCCCCGTCACCCGCACCCTGATCGTCGCGGGCGCCATCGCCTCCCGGGACTACCAGGACGTGCACCACGACGCCGAGTCGGCCCGGGAGAAGGGGTCGCCGGACATCTTCATGAACATCCTCACCACCAACGGGCTCGTCGGCCGCTACATCACCGACCACTTCGGGCCTGCGGCCGTCCTCCGTAAAGTCGCGATCCGTCTCGGCGTCCCCAACTACCCGGGGGGCGTACTGCGGTTGACCGGCCGCATCATCGCCGTGAGCGAAGACGAGCCCACCCTCGCGGAGGTCGCGGTCAGCGGCGACAACGGCATGGGGCGTCACGTCACCGGACGGGTCACCGTCGCCCTGCCGCAGGAACCCAGTGAAGCGAGGCCCGCATGAGCATCCGCAGGCCCGACTCCCTCGGCGGAAAGGCGGCCATCGTCGGCATCGGGGCCACCGAGTTCTCCAAGAACTCCGGCCGCAGCGAACTGAAGCTCGCCGTCGAAGCCGTGGCCGCCGCCCTCGACGACGCGGGTCTCACCCCCGCCGACGTGGATGGCCTCGTCACCTTCACCATGGACACCAGCCCCGAGATCACCGTCGCCCAGGCCGCCGGGATCGGGGAGCTGTCGTTCTTCTCGCGCATCCATTACGGGGGCGGCGCGGCCTGCGCCACCGTGCAGCAGGCCGCCCTCGCGGTGGCGAGCGGGGTGGCCGAAGTCGTCCTCTGCTACCGGGCGTTCAACGAGCGCTCCGGCCGCCGCTTCGGCTCCGGCGTCCAGCGGCGCGAACCCACCGCCGAGGGCGCGGCCCTCGGCTGGAACCTGCCGTCCGGGCTCCTCACCCCCGCCTCGTGGGTGGCGATGGCGGCCCAACGCTACCTGTACGCGTACGGGCTCGACCCCGAGGTCTTCGGGCACGTGGCCGTGGTCGACCGGCGGCACGCGGCGCGGAACCCGGCGGCGTACTTCCACGGGAAGCCGATCACGCTCGCCGACCACGCGGCCTCCCGCTGGATCGTCGAACCGCTGCGGCTGCTCGACTGCTGCCAGGAGACGGACGGCGGCCAGGCCCTCGTCGTCACCAGTGTGGAGCGCGCCCGCGACCTGCCCCGGCCGCCCGCCGTCGTCGTCGCGGCGGCACAGGGCGCGGGCCGGTCCCAGGAGCAGATGACGAGCTTCTACCGGGACGGGCTGACCGGGCTGCCGGAGACGGGCGTGGTGGCGCGGCAGCTCTGGCGGAGCTCGGGGCTGTCCCCGGCCGACATCGACGTGGGCATCCTCTACGACCACTTCACGCCGTTCGTCCTGATGCAGCTGGAGGAGTTCGGTTTCTGCGGGCCGGGGGAGGGCGGGGCGTTCGTCGCGGCGGACGCGCTGCCCCTGAACACCCACGGGGGCCAGCTGGGGGAGGCGTACCTCCACGGGATGAACGGCATCGCGGAGGCCGTCCGGCAGATCCGGGGCACCTCGGTCAACCAGGTGCCGGGCGCGGGGACGACCCTGGTGACGGCGGGCACGGGGGTCCCGACGTCCGGGTTGATCCTCGGCGCGGACGGCTGAACCCCCATCCCCCGGACCCCTGGCGCGGGACGCGCGGACCCTGATGAGGGACGGGCGGACCCTTACGGCCCGGGGGCGGCCCGTCCACCTTCAGGAGGTGGCGGCCGCCCCACGCCTACAACCTGAGGCGGACGGCGCTTCGGGACCTGTGGGCGATCCCCGGGGCGGGCCCCGCTCCTAGCGTGGAGGGCATGACCACGCCAGTCTGCACAGGCGCCTCCACGGCGGCCTCTGCCACCGCCGCCGGACAGCACCACCACGCGCCCTACGCGTCGTTCTCCTCGTACGTACGGGCCCGGGGACCGGTCCTGCTGCGCACCGCGCGCTCGCTCACCGCGAACCCGTGCGACGCGGAGGACCTGTTGCAGACCGCGCTCGCCAAGACGTACGTCGCGTGGGAGCGGATCGAGGACCACCGGGCGCTGGACGGATACGTCCGCCGGGCGCTGCTGAACACCCGGACCTCGCAGTGGCGCAAGCGCAAGGTCGACGAGTTCGCCTGCGAGGAGCTGCCCGAGCAGGGAGGCGTCCCGGCGCCCGACCCGGCGGAGCAGCAGTCGCTGCACGACGCGATGTGGCGGGCGGTGCTGAAGCTCCCGGACCGCCAGCGGGCGATGGTCGTCCTGCGGTATTACGAAGACCTCAGCGAGGCCCAGACGGCCGAGGTGCTCGGGGTGTCGATCGGTACGGTCAAGAGCGCCGTCTCCCGCGCCCTCGGCAAGCTCCGCGAGGACCCGGAGCTGACGCCGGTGCGCTGAGTCCGGCACATCCGCCGATCGTGCCGCGAACAGGCCACCGTACGCTCCCGGGGAGACCCTCGGACAGACCCTCGGAGAGCCCACCGCGCGGACCGCGAAGAGGCTCCCGAACAGTCCGCCGCACGGACCCCGGAGAGGCCCGCGAACAGGTCCGCCCACGCCCTCCGAACAGTCCCGCCCACATCCCCCGGCCAGGAATTTTTTCCCGCGAGTAGTGACATACCGCTTGGTATGTGCGCAGAATCAGCGCAACCTTACTGCCGCGTAGCGCCCACCGGGAGGACGCCGTGCTGAGCACCATGCAGGACGTACCGCTGACTGTCACCCGCATCCTGCACCACGGGATGACGATCCATGGGAAGTCGCAGGTCACGACCTGGACCGGCGAACCCGAGCCGCACCGACGCACCTTCGCCGAGATCGGCGCCCGCGCGACCCAGCTGGCCAACGCGCTCCGCGACGAGCTGGGCGTCGACGGGGACCAGAGGGTCGCCACCCTCATGTGGAACAACGCGGTCCATGTGGAGGCATACCTCGCGATTCCCTCCATGGGGGCCGTGCTCCACACCCTCAACCTCCGGCTGCCGCCGGAACAGCTCGCCTGGATCGTCAACCACGCGGACGACAAGGTGGTGATCGCGGACGGCACGCTGCTGCCGCTCCTCGTGCCGCTCCTGCCCCATCTGCCGAGCATCGAGCACGTGGTCGTGTCCGGGCCCGGCGACCGCTCGGCGCTCGCCGGACTCGCGCCGCGCGTGCACGAGTACGAGGAGCTGATCGCGGGCCGCCCGACCACGTACGACTGGCCGGAGCTGGACGAACGCCAGGCCGCCGCCATGTGTTACACCTCCGGCACCACCGGGGACCCCAAGGGCGTCGTCTACTCCCACCGCTCCATCTACCTGCACTCCATGCAGGTCAACATGTCGGAGTCGATGGGGCTGACCGACAAGGACACCACGCTGGTCGTGGTCCCGCAGTTCCACGTGAACGCCTGGGGGCTGCCGCACGCCACGTTCATGAGCGGCGTCAACATGCTCATGCCGGACCGCTTCCTCCAGCCCGCCCCGCTCGCCGACATGATCGAGCGCGAGCGCCCCACGCACGCCGCCGCGGTGCCCACCATCTGGCAGGGCCTCCTCGCCGAGGTCACCGCCAACCCGCGCGACCTCACCTCGATGGCCAATGTGACCATCGGCGGCGCGGCCTGCCCGCCCTCGCTGATGGAGGCGTACGACAAGCTCGGCGTCCGGCTCTGCCACGCCTGGGGCATGACGGAGACCTCGCCGCTGGGCACGATGGCCCACCCGCCCGCCGGACTGAGCGCCGAGGAGGAGTGGCCGTACCGCGTCACCCAGGGCCGCTTCCCGGCCGGAGTGGAGGCCCGGCTGGTCGGCCCGGCGGGCGAGCACCTGCCGTGGGACGGCGAGTCGGCCGGTGAGCTGGAGGTGCGCGGCCCCTGGATCGCCGCCGCCTACTACGGCGGGGCGGACGGCGAGCACCTGCGGCCCGAGGACAAGTTCAGCGAGGACGGCTGGCTGAAGACCGGCGACGTCGGCGTGATCAGCACCGATGGCTACCTCACCCTCACCGACCGGGCCAAGGACGTCATCAAGTCCGGCGGCGAGTGGATCTCCAGCGTCGAGCTGGAGAACGCGCTGATGGCCCACCCGGAGGTGGCGGAGGCGGCTGTCGTCGCCGTACCCGACGAGAAGTGGGGCGAGCGGCCGCTCGCGACGGTGGTCCTCAAGGAGGGCGCCACCGGCACCGACTACGAGGCGCTGAAGGCGTTCCTGGCCGAGTCGGGCATCGCCAAGTGGCAACTGCCGGAGCGGTGGTCGGTGATCGCGGCCGTGCCGAAGACGAGCGTCGGCAAGTTCGACAAGAAGGTGATCCGGAAGCAGTACGCGGACGGGGAGCTGGACGTCACCCAGCTCTGAGCGTCTGTCGCCCTGGTTTCACGTGAAACACGGCGGGGGCGGCCATGCGACAGGGCGGGGGCGGTACGGGGAAATCCGTACCGCCCCCGCCCTGTTCTGCGCCGGTGAGCGCCGTCAGTTCGTGCCTATCTTCGCCAGCAGGTCGACGATCCGGGACTGCACCTCGTCGCTGGTGGACCGCTCCGCCAGGAAGAGTACGGTCTCCCCGGAAGCGAGCCGGGGCAGCTCCGATGGGTCCATCCCGGCCGAGGTGTAGACGACCAGCGGTGTGCGGTTGAGCCGGCCGTTCGCCCGCAGCCAGTCGATGATCCCGGCGCGTCGGCGGCGTACCTGCATCAGGTCCATCACCACCAGGTTCGGCCGCATCCGGCCCGCCAGGTCGACGGCCTCGCTGTCGGTCGCGGCCCGGGCGACCTGCATCCCGCGCCGCTCCAGGGTCTGCGCCAGCGCCGCCGCGATCTCCTCGTGCTCCTCGATCAGGAGGACGCGGGGCGGGTGCTGCTCGCTGTCGCGGGGGGCCAGCGCCTTGAGGAGGACGGCCGGGTCGGCCCCGTACGCGGCCTCCCGGGTCGCCTGCCCCAGACCGGCCGTGACCAGCACGGGGACCTCGGCGGCGACGGCGGCCTGGCGCAGCGACTGCAACGCCGTACGCGTGATGGGCCCGGTCAGCGGGTCGACGAAGAGCGCGGCGGGGAACGCGGCGATCTGGGCGTCGACCTCCTCACGGGAGTTGACGATCACCGGACGGTATCCCCGGTCGCTGAGCGCCTGCTGCGTCGGTACGTCGGGGGCGGGCCAGACGAGCAGCCGGCGCGGGTTGTCCAGCGGCTCCGGCGGCAGCTCGTCGTCGAGGGGCCGGGGCTGCGGACGGTTGGCGACCTCGACCGCGCCGCCGGGCCCGTCCAACGGCTCCGGACCTTCGGCGGCGCCCTTGTCGGGAGCTCCTATGGCGTAGGCGCGCCCCTCGGCGATCGAGGGCGTCATCAGCTGGCTGGAGCTGGAGACGGAACCCGAGCCGGGGTTGGTGGCGGGAGGGCCTTGAGCGTCGTGGGGCTGGGGTGCTGGGGGCTGGAGCGCCGGTGACTGCGGGCCGTGCTGACCCTGCTGCTCCTGCCGGCCCTGTGCGCCGGGGGTGCCCGGGGCGGGGGTGTCCGTGGTCGTGGCGGGCGGCTGGGCGGTGGGGCGCTCGCCCTCCGGCGGTGCGGCGAGCTTGCGACGCCGGCCGGCACCGCCGAGGCTTTGGTGCTGCGGCTGCTGGGCGGGCCGGCCGGGCTGGTTCGCCGGGTTGGGACGGCTGGGCTGGTTCGGTTGGTTCTGCTGGTGCACGAGGTGCTGCGCGAAGGGCACGCCCTGGCCCAGCGTCCGCACGCTGAACGCCCGTCCCTGGGTCGAGTCCGGGTTGCCGCCGCCCGGCATCGGCTCCTCGGCGGGCAGCGGCTGCCGCCGCGCGCCCGGGGTCGGGACGCCCGTGCCGTCGTCGGCCGGGTGCGCCGCCGCGCCGGGAACGGTCGAGGTTCCGGTGGTGTGAGCGGTCTGCCCGTTGCCGCCCCAGGAATGGTCGTCCGTCGCGGGGTGCGGGCCGTGCGGGGGCTCCGGGTCCGGGGCGGGGCTCTGAGGCGCGGGGCTCCAGGGCTGTTCGTCGGGCGTGGCGTCGGGGCCGTACGCGGGACGGCTGTCCGATGCCGCGTCGGGGCCGGCCTGCGGTACGCCGGGGCCTTGGCCCGGGGCGGCTGACCAGTCGGTGTGCGAGGCGGGCGGGGCCAAGGGGTGGGCCGGCGGGGGCGTGTGACCGGCATCGGGGGCGGTGCGCTCGTGGTGAGCGAGGCCCTCGTCGCCGGGCGGGGCGATGGGTACGGGGGCGGTGCCCGGCGCCTCCGGTGTCCGGTCCGCGTCGGCGGGCGGCAGGGCGAACGCGGTACGCGGACCGGCGTCGGCCGCGCTGCGCTCCTGGGCGGCGGCGAGCGCCCGGCGGGCCCGACGCCCACCCGGCTGCTGGGCCTGGCCGAGGGCGGGGACCTGCTCCTGTACGTGTTCCGGGCCCGTGCTCCCGTTGCCGGCCGCGAGGGCGGGGAGCGCCGGACGGCCCTCCCCCTCGCGCCGCGCCCGTCGCCCGGCGGGCGGTACGGGCTGCTGCGGGTCGACCGGCACGCCCTGCGGCGGCACGGTCTGCCCGCGCTGGGGACGCCCACCGGCGCCCTGAGCGCCCTCGGCCGCGGTGACGACGGACCCCTCGGAGGGAGCTGAGGGGCCGGTGGGGGCCGCGGGGGAGAGCGCCGAGGAGGCGGCGGAGGTCAGCGCGAGGGCCTGCCGCTGCGGTTGCGGCTGCTCCTGAGCGGACGTCTGCCGGTCACCTGACATTCCCGGCCCGGTCGGACCCATCTGGGACGGACCGGCCTGAGGCGTACCGGCCTGCGGCGTACCGACCTGTGGCGGGCCGGCCTGCGACGCACCGGCCTGCGACGCACCGGCCTGCGGCGGGCCGCCGATCTCAACCGGCCCGCTCCCGTTCGTACCGCCTTCCGTCCCGCCCCCCGTACTGGTCTCCGTCCCGCCCCCCGCGCCGGTCTCCGCCGGGCTGGGCCGTCCGCGCCTGCGTCCGGAGCCCTCGCCCTGCTGGGCCGGAATCAGCTCGGGCGAGGTCTGCTCCTCGACCGCCGCCGGCCCACGGCGGGCTCGGCGACGCCCGGTCGGCTCGGCGACGGGCCCGTCCTCCCGGCCTCCGCCTCCGGCATCGGCCGCCGCTTCGGGCGCACCGCCGGGACTGCCCAGGAACGCATCGGTCGACGCCCGGCGTGCCCGTCGCCGCCCGCCGCTGGTGACACCCGGAGCCCCGACGCCTTCGGGGGAGGGCGGCGGAGCCGGGGAGGGTTCCACGGGGACTTCCGGGGGCGCGATGGCGCCCGAGCCGGTGCCGATCGGCACGTCGAGCACGTACGCGCTGCCGCTCATCCCCGGCATCTCGTGCGTCTGGAGCACCCCGCCGTGGGCCTGGACGATGCCGCGCACGATCGGTTCGTGGACCGGGTCGCCGCCGGCGAACGGTCCGCGCACCTCGATCCGGACGACGTCGCCGCGCTGGGCGGCGGCCACGACCACGGTGGAGTCGACGTACCCGCCCCCGGGAACGGCCCGGGTCTTGCCGGTGGAATCGACACCGCAGACGTCCGCGACGAGATGGGCCAGCGCGGTGGCGAGCTGACGCGCGTCGACCTCGGCCTCGATCGGCGGGGCGTGCACGGCGAACTGGGCGCGCCCGGGACCGATCAGCTCCACCGCCCCGTCGATGCCGCCCGTCACGATCCCGTCGACCATCGCGGGGGCCTTGTGCAGCCCCTCCACGCCCGCGTCGAGACGCTGGTAGCCCAGCACGTTGTCGATGAGGGTGGTCATCCGGGCGTACCCGGCCGCGAGGTGGTGCAGGATCTGGTTGGCCTCGGGCCACAGCTGCCCGGCCGGGTCGGCGGCGAGGGCGGACAGTTCGCCGCGCAGCTCCTCCAGCGGACCGCGCAGCGCGCCTCCCAGGACGGCGGTGAGCTGGGAATGCTGGGAGCCCAGGGCCGCGATGCGCTCGGCCTGCTCCTCCCCCTCGGCGGTGTACCGCTCGGTCCGGTCGGCCAGTTCGGCGGCATGGGCCCCGGTGAGCGCGGCGACCTCGGCGGCGTGGGCTTCGGTGAGTGCGGCGACCTCGGCGGCGTGCGCTTCCTTCAGCGCGGTGACCTCGTCGGAGTGGCTGGTGGTCAGCTCGGCGACGACGTTCTTGTGCTGGGCGGAGAGCTCCTCGTACGGCCTGCGATCGGTGAACGTCATCACCGCGCCGACGAGCTGGTCCCCGTCCCGTACCGGCGCGGTCGTCAGGTCCACGGGGACCTGCGCGCCGCTCTTGGACCACAGCACCTGGCCGCGTACGCGGTGCTTGCGCCCGGACTTGAGGGTGTCGGCGAGCGGCGACTCCTCGTACGGGAACGGCTCGCCCTCCGCCCGCGAGTGCAGGATCAGCGGGTGCAGCTCCTGGCCGCCGAGGTCGCTGGCCCGGAAGCCGAGGATCTGCGCGGCGGCGGGGTTGACGAGGACGACGCGCCCGTCCGTGTCGGTGCCGACGACGCCCTCGGATGCGGCGCGGAGGATCATCTCGGTCTGGCGCTGCGAACGGGCGAGCTCGGCCTCGGTGTCGACGGTGCCGGAGAGGTCCCGTACGACGAGCATGAGCAGCTCGTCGCCGGTGTAGCTGGAGTGGATGTCGTTGTACGCGGCCTGACCGCTGTCCAGGCTCGCGCTGGTGACCTCGACGGGGTACTCGTGCCCGTCGGTGCGCCGCGCGATCATCCGCGTCGGCTTGGTCCTGCCCTGCTCGTCCGCAGCCTCGGGCCGGCGCATCGACCCCGGGATCAGCTTGGAGTCGAACTCCGGCAGCAGATCCAGCAGCCCGCGACCGACGAGCGCGGTGCCCGGGGTCTCGAACATCTCGAGGGCGATGGCGTTGGCGTTGACGACCGTGCCGTTGCAATTGACGAGCAGAAGCCCGTCAGGAAGGGCATCGAGTATGGCTGCGAGGCGAGCAGTGCCTCGGGACGGCCTGCTGCTCACGACGACGCTTCCTCCCTGATTACCGCACCTTGCCGACAGCGGGCCCCATCTTGCCCCTCGGGCCGCAGACTGTCACTGGAGGAGTCTAAGGCCAGGGGAGGGCCCGGGGGCGGCGGATGAGGGGGAGCTCTCACCAAGGTTCTGTGCACACGGTGTACGCCACCGGCCTATGACGTGAGCGTCCGCGCACCCTGTGACGTGCGCGGACGCGAGGCGGGGCGGTCGCCCGGGAGCCTGCCGGAACCTGGAAACCACGGCTTCGAGGTTGGCCCCGCCACGCTCCGGTGGCCCTGGCGTGGCCGGTGCGCTCCGGTGGTTCCGGCGTGCCCGGTGGCCCAGGTGCGCTTCGATGGTTCCGGCGTGCCCGGTGGCCCCGGTATGCCCGGCGTGGACTACCGGAGGTCGGGGAGCACCGGCACCAGGCTGTTCCAGCGCGCGATCTCGCAGCCGTCGCCCCGGGTCACGGTGGTGTCCACGGGCCGGCCGTCCCAGGTTCCGACGATGCGGGCGGAGGCGTCGCCCCCGTAGATCATGGTGCACATCGAGCCCTCGGGCGTGGCCCGGAACAGCTGCCGCCCCGCCCGCGTGGCGCCCGCCTCCGCGAGCCGGTCACAGGCGGCCTGCCGCTGCGGGTGGGTGCCCCCGGTGGGCTCGCAGGTCAGCTCGAAGGTCCCGTCGGCCCCGGCGACCCCGGAGCGCTCCACAGTCACGGTGAGCCGGGTCCGCTCGACGGCGGGCCCGTTCACTCCCCCGTCGCCGTTGCCGTCGCCGCCGTCGTCCTGGCTCCCGCCGCCCAGGAACGAGGGCAGGGCCGGGACGGGCACGGGCAGCGGCCCGAGAGCGGGCACGGCGGCGGACAGGGGCCCGGAGGTCGGCAGGGCGGAGGGCGTCGGACCGGAGGCGGTCGCGGCGGGTACGGCGGTGGACAGCGCGGCGAGGGAGGCGAGGGACACGACGGCGGTGAGGGCGAGACGGCGCAGCATGCGGGCTCCTGGATCTCTGCATCACGGACGACCGCGGAAGACCGACGACCGAAGACCCGAGGACCGGGACCCGAGGACCCGAGAACCAACGACCGGGACCCGAGGACCGAAGACCCGAGAACCGACGACCGAGAGCTGAGAACCGAGGACCGAAGACCACGGGCTGAAGGTCAGGGCCGATCAGGAACGATCACGGGCGACCGCGATGCGACGAACGATGGACGGCGGGCGATGGGCGGCGGGCCGACCGCTCCCGACCGCTCCCGACCGGCGGAGGCCGAAACCCCCACCTCTCTCTAACGCGCCTCCCGCCCGGACGTTGCGCCACCACGCCGAAGTGCTTTGCTCTGGCCCCCGCATGGCTAGTAACGTGGTCATCGATTGGTGACACGACGTTCGACTGTGTCATCATCTGCACGCACCACTCGCGTCCGCGCGAGGTGTGCGGAGGAGGCGTCGCCTAGTCCGGTCTATGGCGCCGCACTGCTAATGCGGTTTGGGTCTTAAAGCCCATCGAGGGTTCAAATCCCTCCGCCTCCGCTCCATCCCGAAGCCCCGTGCCTCCTGGCACGGGGCTTCGGTCGTTCCGGGCACGCGGAAGCCGGACTGCGGGGCTGCGTGCACGGCACGGTCAAGGGGCTGGGCGAGATCTACCCCAGAAGGGTGTTTTCGCAGGTCAGATGGGGTGTGCCTAATGGATTTCGCGTCACGGCGCAGGTCATGTAATGTTGTTCCCGCAACGCCGACCAGGCAGAAAAGCCCGGAACGCCAAGCACTCGTAGCTTAACGGATAGAGCATCTGACTACGGATCAGAAGGTTGCAGGTTCGAATCCTGCCGAGTGCACAGCAGGCCAGAGGCCCCCAGGAAGAATCCTGGGGGCCTCTCGCGTTGCCCGTACAGCAGCGAAGTACAGCAACCGTGTCAGCCGGTACCGCCCATCGCGTCTGACAGCTTGCCGATCGCCTCGCGCACTTCTTCGTCAGCCGCATCCGCGTAGACGTCCATCGTCATGGAGATCTGCGAGTGCCGCAGGATCCGCTGGGCGATCTTCGGGTGCACCTTGAGGACGACCAGGAGCGAGCCGGTGGTGTGCCGGGTGTTCCGGAGCGGGATGACCCGCAGGCCCGCGCGACGGGACCGGAGAGCGAACATCCGGGTGAGGTTCCCCGGCTCGATCGGGGTGCCGTACTTCGTCGTGAAGACGAGGTCGTGAGAGCCCTGCCACAGCTCTCCGGCGGCTTTCCGGTCCCCGATCTGCTGGGCGCGGCGCATCCGCAGGGCCTTGAGGCAAACGGCCGGCAGAGGGAGGAAGTCGTCGGAGTCCTCCGTCTTGGTCTCGCGGTGAAGGATCTCGCGTCCGGCCCGCTGGATCTGGTGGTCCACGTACAGCTCGCCGGTCTCGAAGTCGATCGACTTCCACGTCAGCCCCAGCACCTCCCCACGGCGCAGCCCGAGCGTCAGCACGAGGACCCAGGCCGCGAAGAGATGGTCATCCCGGGCCGCAGCGTCAGCGAGGAAGAGACTCGCCTCGGTAGCGGACCACGGCTTGATCCGGCGGCGGCGAGGCTTGGGCACCTTCACCAGCGAGGCCACGTTCTTGCTGATCTCCTCCTCCGTGACCGCGTGGCTCAGCGCGGCCCGCAGAGCATCGCGGGAGCCCTGGACCACCCGGCGTGACGGGTAGGACTCGCAGCAGTCCCCGACCGTGCAAGTGACGCGCCCAGCGATAAATCGCAGAACAGGGAGCGTTCTACGTGAACAAGTTGACGTAATACGTTGACCTGTCGTACTTTTCTGATGCCCACTCAACTATGTTTCAAAGCAGGGGGATCCCATGTTCTTCGCACAGCTCGGACTGACGCAGCACGACTCGCTGACGGCTGCTCAGGTAGCTGCGAGTGAGGCCGCCACGGCATCGGGGGGCCGCGTCTTCACCTGCGTCGTCTTCCAGCAGGGTGGGCGCCTCATGCTGACGACTGCCTTCTCGTACGCATTCCTCGTTAAGCACGTGGTTTCCAATGCGGCGGTGAAGGGCGGCAACCCGCGCGTGGCCACCAACCGCCCGATTGACACCAACCACGTCAGGTCCATCACGAAGTACCTGACCGAGAACGAGAACGACTACATCCTCCCGCCGGTCACGCTGAACGTCCGTGCTGTCCCGGCCATCCATATCCCGCGAGGAAACTTTGCCATGACGGCTGGCTTCGTCGTCATCGGCGACGAGACCAAGTTCTCTGTGACTGACGGTCAGCACAGGCTCGCTGCCATCGCCAAGCGTAGCGAAAGCCTCATCGACACGGATTCCCCTTTCCCGAGCGACAGCATCTCTGTCGTCATCGTCGTAGAACCGGACGTTGCCCGTATCCACCAGGACTTTGCCGACGCAGCACAGACCAAGCAGATTCCGGCAAGTCTTCTGGCTGCATACAACACGCGTGAGCCCCTGAACCGAGTTCTGACGAAGATCGTGGATGAGTCTGCCCTGTTCGCGGGACGCATCGATGAGACGTCCAAGAGCCTGTCGAAGCTTTCATCGGCCATCTTCCTGCTCAACCAGGTGCGTGGGCTGGTCAAGGAACTGCTGTTTCAGGACTACGCGCTCAGCGAGGCGAGCATCCCGGCTCGCAGCTTCCAAGCCATCGGTACCACCGAGAAGCAGGACGCTTTCGTCAGCAGGACCCTGGCCATGCTCGCCATCCTCACGCAGCACATGGACCCTTGGCGTGCAGTGGCCGAACTGCCCACGAGCGGAGGGCCGGCCAACCAGGTGGTGGACTTCCGCAAGCACTACATCAACATGACCGCGACCGGTCTGGTCATCATCGGACACGTGGCCTTCGAGATCGAGAAGAACCTGGACCCGGAGTGGCGGAAGGCTCGATACCTTGACCTTGCCACAAAGATTGATTGGCGCCGGAACGCGCAGATCTGGGAAGGGAACATCATTACTGGAGACAAGATCACCACTACCAGGTCTCCGGGGCGGATTGCAGCCCGGAAGGTCATGGAGGCGATCGGTGTCCCCGTCATCCCCAAGAACCCAATGATCCCGCAGCCCACGCAGGAGACCATCTCGTCCGAGGGCGTTCACTGAGACTCGCCGGAGGAATGGGCCGCCCGTGTACAGCAGCGCAGTACTGAAACCACAACAGCCGCCCGTGTCCCCTGCAACTCTCTAGGTGTATTGATCACGAGCGTTGTTAACGCTGGTGGGGCTTGATCATGACGAGGGCCCCCGTGTGTGGTGGAGGTGTCGAATCTTCACCGGACGGAGGCCCTCGTGTCCCACCGTAATGCCCGGCTGACTGTTCATGGCAGGCGGCTGCTCGTCGACCGTGTCTGTTCCGGCCGTCCTGTCGCGCACGTCGCCGCGGAGATGGGCATCTCACGCCCCACCGCCCACAAGTGGCTCCGGCGCTGGCGGTCCGAGGGCGAAAGCGGACTCATCGACCGCTCCAGCCGCCCGCACCGGACACCCCACCGGACCAGTGCCGCGACCGAAGCCCGGATATGCCGCCTGCGCCAGGACCGCAAGCTCGGACCCGCACGGCTCGGGCCCGTCCTGGGCATGCCCGCCTCGACGGTGCACCGTGTCCTCACCCGGCACGGCCTCAACCGCCTGGCCTTCCTCGACCGGCCCACCGGCCGGCTCATCCGCCGCTACGAGCGCGAACACCCCGGCGAGCTGATCCACATCGACGTGAAGAAGCTCGGCCGGATCCCCGACGGCGGCGGCCACAGGACCCTGGGCCGCCAGGCCGGCCGCGCCACCCGCAGCAACGTCGGTTTCGACTACGTCCACTCCGCCGTCGACGACCACTCCCGCCTCGCCTACAGCGAAATCCACCCGGACGAGAAGGTCACCACCTGCGCGGGCTTCCTCACTCGCGCGGCCGCGTTCTTCCACCGCCAGGGCATCCCCCGCATCGAACGCGTCCTGACCGACAACGCCTGGGCCTACCGCAAGGGCCTCGCCTGGAAGAACGCCCTGGCCGACCTCGGCGCGACCGGAAAGCTGACCCGCCCCTACCGGCCCCAGACCAACGGCAAGGTCGAACGCTTCCACCGCACCCTGCTCGATGAATGGGCCTACCAGAAGCCCTACACCTCAGACCTGGACCGGATGGAAGCATTCACCGACTGGCTGCACTGGTACAACTACCACCGACCCCACACCGGAATCGGGGGCCAGCCACCCGCCAGCCGCGTCACCAACCTGTCCGAACCACACACCTAGGGCCTCGAAGCGACCGGTATGGCTGTCACTGACCGATCCGGCTAGAGCTACGGATCAGAAGGTTGCAGGTTCGAATCCTGCCGAGTGCACAGCAGGCCAGAGGCCCGGACGAGAGTCCGGGCCTCTCGCGTTGTACGGCCCCCCAGCGGCGAGGTACGGCAACCGCGTTGAGGGTGCGGCTTCCCGAGGGTCCTGCTTGCCGTGCCGGCTGATGCCCCGGGTGGGAACGGTACGGGCGGACCCCGTACCGTTCCCCGCATGGTGATGGCGACTGTGCGTGAGTGGGATGACGAGGAGGGGTGGGGCGTGCTCGACTCCCCCGAGACTCCCGGCGGCTGCTTCGGCCACTACTCCGATATCCAGATGAGCGGCTTCCGCACCCTGTCGCCCGGCCAGCGGGTCGATCTGACCTGGGAAGCCCCGGGGTTCAAACAGGACGGGTACGACTACCGCGCGGTCGGCATCGTGCCGCGGTCCGCGTGACGTCGCTGCTGGGCATCGCCACCGGACTCCTGTAGCGGCAGTACGCGGCGGCGCTTGGTCGGGATGCCCAGGGTCGGGTTGGCGACGGCCCAGGCCGCGCCCTTGCAGACCAGCTCCTTGTAGAGGGCCGCGGTCCGGCCGGTGAGGGCGGCGGGGCGGGCCCGGTCGTCGGCGGTGACGTACTGGATCAGGCCCTCCTTGCGGCCGAGCGAGATGCACTGGTTGTAGTAGCGCAGCGGCGTGTTCATGGGCTTGGAGCCGGTCAGGCGGGCCGCGATGGCGCCGGCGGCCTGCCATGCGGTGGGGCCGCCCGTGGCGCACGCCATCCGCAGCGGCTTGTCGCCGGGGCCCATCACCAGGGCCGCGTCGCCGATGGCGTACACGTCCGGGTGGGAGAGCGCGCGCATCGATCCGTCGACCACGATCCGGCCCGCGTCGTCGGCCTCCAGGGCGGTCGCCCTCACGATGGGGTGAACCGCGAAGCCGGTGGTCCACACGGTGGCCGCGGACGGGATGGCCGAGTCGGCGGTGGTGACGCGGTCGGCCTCGACGGCGGTGACGGCCGTGTGTTCGCGCACGGTGACGCCGAGCCTGTCGAACACCTTCCGCAGGTGCCGGCCGCCCTTGGGGGAGAGCCAGTCGCCCAGTCCGCCGCGCGCGGCGAGGGTCACGTCGAGGTCCGGGCGGGCCTCGGCGATCTCGGTCGCGGCCTCCAGGCCGGTGAGACCGCCGCCGACGACGACCACGGGCTCTCCGGGGCCCAGCGCGGCCAGGCGTTCGCGCAGCCGGAGCGCGCCGGGGCGGCCCGCGATGTCGTGGGCGTGCTCGGCGACGCCGGGGACGCCGTGGGTGGTCCAGGTGCTGCCGAGCGCGTAGACGAGGGTGTCGTACGTCAGCTCCTCGGCGTTGTACGCGGGGTCCTCGGCGGGGTGGGCGGCGGGCTCGGCGCCGTACAGGTCCGAGATGGTCACCGTCCTGCGGTCCACGTCGACGCCGGTCACCTTCGCGACCCTCAGCCGGACGCCCGTGCCCGCGAACATCTCGCTGAACGGGCGGGCCTTGAGTTCCTGGCCGACCGCCAACTGGTGCATCCGGACGCGCTCGACGAAGTCCGGTTCGGCGTTGACGAGGGTGATGGCGACGTCCTGGCGCAGCCGCCTGGAGAGGCGTCCGGCGGCGATCGCTCCGGCGTATCCGGCTCCGATGACGATGATGCGGTGCTGCATGTCCTGGCTCCTGTCTCGCGCGGGTCTGCCCCTTGAACCGGACAGCCCGCCGTTCCCTGACAGGTACGGAAGGTGATGCGCGTCACACGCGGGTCAGAAGGCGGTGAACAGGGGCTCCCCGTGGTCGGTCGCCGTCCACCGCCTGGTCGCGCGGGCGAGCTTGTCGGGATTGGCCTGGTTGCGGAACGCGGCGATGCCCTCGTCGGTGACGTCCAGGCACATGACGCCGATGACCCGGCCGTCGACCGTCACCACGATGGCGGGGGCCCCGTTGGCCGACGTCGCGTGGATCTCGGCGGGGCCGCCGACGAGATTGCGCATGGCCGTGCTCGGTGTGAACAGGCCCCGCATGAACCTCGCGACCGCGAGCGCCCCCTCGAACGCCTTCGTCCGGGCCGGCACCTTCCCGCCCCCGTCGCCGATCGCGATGGCGTCCCCGGTGAGCAGCCGCACGAGCGGCTCGGTCCGTCCGCTGGTGGCGGCCGCGAGGAACTCCTCCACGATCCGCCGCGCGGCGGCCTCGTCGATCTCGGTCCGGGTCCGGGCCCTGCCGTCCGCGATGTGCTTCTTGGCGCGGTGGAAGATCTGCTGACTGCCCGCCTCGGTGATGTCGAGGATCTCCGCGATCTTCCCGTGCGGGTAGTCGAAGGCCGCCCGCAGCACGTACACCACCCGCTCGTTGGGGGAGAGCCGCTCCATGAGGGTGAGGACCGCGTACGAGACCGACTCGCGCTGCTCGGCGGTGTCGGCGGGGCCGAGCATCGGGTCCCCGGCGAGCAGCGGTTCGGGCAGCCACTGCCCCACATAGGTCTCGCGCCGGGCGCGGGCCGAGGTGAGCTGGTTGAGGCACAGGTTGGTGAGGACCTTGGTCAACCATGCCTCGGGGACCTCGATGCGGTCGACGTCGGCGGCCTGCCAGCGCAGGAAGGTGTCCTGCACGGCGTCCTCCGCGTCGCTCGCCGAGCCGAGGAGGCGGTAGGCGATGGCCTCCAGGCGGGGCATCGATGCCTCGAACCGGTCGATGTGGTTCCTGGTCAGCGCCATGGCCGGATCCTAACTTCCGGGGCGCGTGCGGTGAATGAGCCGGCGCCGGGCCCGGGTGGCGGCTCAATCGTGCCTCCCGCCCGGTGCTGTCGCCCATTTCGGGGTCGGTCATCATGAGGCGGACAAGGTCGACAAAGGGGGAGGGCTGATGGGCGGCTCGGTTCTGGATGTGGTCAGCGATGTGGCTCTGCTGGCCGGAGGGCTGGCCATCGCCTGGATGGGCTGGGAATCCTGGCGCAGGCCGGGCAGGGTGCCCGTCCTGATGGCGGACGGCCCCCTGTGGGTGGCGCGCGGCGGGTCCTTCGGCTGGATGCTGTTGGGGGTGTGCGTCGCGTCCCTCGGCGGGTACGCCCTTGCCGGGCGCGAGGACGACTGGCCGCTGAGCTCCGTCCGTTGGGCGGCTCTGGCGCTCATGGTCCTCTCGCCGGTGCTGGGGGAGGTCCTCCGGACGCGTCGGCGTGGCGCCGGGCGTCGCCGACCTCGTGCCGGGCGTCCCGGGCGGGAGTCCCGCGACGCGTGAGGGGCGTTGATCCTGGAGGGCGATGCGTGAGGGGCGTTGATCCCGGAGGGTGATGCGTGAGGGGGCGCTGATTCTGGAGGGCGACGCGTGAGGGGCGTTGATCCCGGAGGGTGATGCGTGAGGGGGCGCTGATTCTGGAAGGCGACGCGTGAGGGGCGTTGATCCCGGAGGGCGACGCTTGCGGCGGCGTTGATGCCGGAGGGCGTACGGGCGTGGGGCGCGGGCCGCATCAGCACGGAGCGGCGGGGTAGCCGGAACAGCACGGGGCGTGATGGGCGCGCCAGGCTCGGAGGGTACCGATGGGGTCCAGGGAGCGCGAGCAGCGCGAGCAACGCGGGCAGGGCAGGCAGGGCCGGCAGGACGAAGGACTCGCGCAGGGTCGGCAGGGCGAAGAGCTGGGGCAGGACCGGCAGGGCGAAGGGCACGGGCGGGGCCGGCGGGGCGAAGGGCTCGGGCAGCCCGGGCGGGGCCGGCGGGGCGAAGGGCTCGGGCAGCACGGGCGGGGCCGGCGGGGCGAAGGGCTCGGGCAGCCCGGGCAGGGCCAGCGGGGCGAAGGGCTCGGGCAGCACGGGCAGGGCGAAGGGCTCGGGCGGCGTGGAGAGCGTCGGCGGCCGGAGCGTTGGCAGGACCGGTGGTGGGCGGTGGCGCTGCTGGTGCTGGTCCTGTGGGTCGGGATCCGGCTGGCCTTCGACGGGTGGTCGGGGTGGCCCTGGATCGTGGCCGGCGGGCTCGTCCAGGCGGGGTTCCTGACGTGGTACCTGATGCGGCGCCGGCGTCGGGACGCCCGGGCGGTGGGGACCGACGCCGCGCGCGTGCCGGAGTTGGAGCGGCGCATCGCGCAGAACGGCGAGATGCCCGAGGACCCGGCCGAGCAGGCCGTCATGGTCCGGCTGATCCGCCGCCGGGAGGCGAAACTGCGGCGCAACCAGTGGTGGGCCTTCCCGCTGCTGGGGCTCATCTTCTTCGGGACGCCGTTGCTCTGGTTCGCCGCCGGGAAGGTCTCGGCGGGTGTGTGGGGCCTGGTGTTCGGCGCCGCGTTCCTGGGATGGATGATCTGGTTCAACCGGCGCTTCATGCGGCGTATGGCCTCCATGCGGAAGCGGATCGAGGGCGTCGGGGGCGGCAGGGGTGGCCCTGCCGGGGGTCCGGCCGGTGGTGCGGGCGGGTTCGTGCAAGGGGCCCGTTAGTCTCGGTGGATGTGCAGGGTGGCGCGCGGAGGACGTGCCGAGAGGCGTGCGGAAGGGCGCAAGGAGAGGCACCCGGTGGAGTACGGAGAGGCGTGCGGCGAGGAGTGCGGCGGGGTGTGTCGCTAGGCGTGCTCGCCGGCTCGTTCCGCCCGTTCGCGGTGTGACGGGAAGCATGGCGCAAAGCGCGGCGGAAAGTGTGACGGGGAGAGCGGGGGCCGGGTGGCCGGTGGGTGGCGGTGTACCGGGCTCTGGTGGCCCGGGGATGCGCCGGAGCTCGGATGGGGCCGGGGTGGCGACCGGCGGGTGAGCGTTCTCGCGTACGGGGCCGGGCTCGGGTTCCGGGCGGTGGGGGAGCGGCACTGTGTGGGGGCCCGGGGGAACGCGTGCCCCCTGGGGGCCGTGGTGTCCGTGCGCGGCACCGGGGCTCGGTGCCCGGAGTGCGCGCGGCTGGACCGGGCCCACTCGGTGGCCGCCGACACGTTGCTGGACGACCCGCGAACGTACCGCGTCTATCTCGCCTGGTTCGGGCCCGGCCTGGTCAAGGTCGGGATCACCCGGGAGGAGCGGGGCGGGGCGCGGCTGCGGGAGCAGGGGGCCGTGGCGTTCACCTGGCTCGGGCGCGGGCCCCTGATGGCCGCCCGCCGGACCGAGGAGGTGCTCCGGGCCGCCCTCGGGGTGCCGGACCGGATCCCGTACGCCAGGAAACGGGGCGTACGCGGGCAACTCCCGGGCGCGCAGGAGCGGTTCGGTGAGGTGGCGGAGCTGTACGGGCGGGCGGTGCGGCTCGAAGGGGGCGGCTGGCCCGAGTCGTTGGAGCGGATCGGCCTCGAAGTCGTCGACCACGTCGGTATGTTCGGGCTGGATCGTGCGCCCGTCGCCGCCCGCGCGGTGAGTGAGCTGGTCGACGGGGGCGTCGTCGCCGGGCGGCTGGTGGCCGCCGCCGGGCCCGATCTTCACCTCGCGGTGGACGGGGGCGGCGGCGTGGTCGTGCTGGATACGCGGCTGATCACCGGGTGGGAGCTCACGGCGGTTTCGGCGGACGGGGCCGGTGATGTACGTGTCCCCCTCATCGACATCGGGGGCGGCGGCGTGCAGGGTGGGTTGTTCTGACCCCGCCCGGGTCGTTCTGACCCCGCCCGAGCCGGGTGGCAGCCGAAGGAGTGCCCGTGGAAGCCAAGAGCGATGACGTCGTGCGGTTCTGGGAACGGCTCGGGATCCCCGGGATCATCGACGTGCACACCCACTTCATGCCCGAACAGGTCCTGCGCAAGGTGTGGGCCTACTTCGACTCCGCCGGGCCGCTCACCGGGCTGGAGTGGCCGATCACCTACCGGTACGAGGAAGAGCAACGGCTGTCCGTACTGCGGTCGTTCGGCGTCCTCCGCTTCACCTCCATGCTCTACCCGCACAAGCCCGGCATGGCCCGCTGGCTCAACGGCTGGGCCGCCGACTTCGCCGCCCGGACGCCCGACTGCCTGCACACCGCGACCCTCTTCCCCGAAGACGGCGTGGAGTTGTACGTGAAGGAGGCCGTCGAGGCGGGGGTGCGCGTCTTCAAGTCGCACCTCCAGGTCGGCGCGTACGACCCCAACGACCCACGCCTGGAACCGGTTTGGGGACTGCTCGCGGAGGCCGGCGTGCCGGTCGTGATGCACTGCGGGTCCGGGCCCGCGCCGGGGAAGCACACCGGACCCGAGCCCATCGGGCGGCTGTTGGCCCGCCACCCCCGGCTGCGGCTGATCGTCGCGCACATGGGGATGCCGGAGTACGCGGAGTTCCTGGCGCTCGCGCAGGCGTACCCGGAGGTGCGGCTCGATACGACGATGGCGTTCACCGACTTCAGTGAGGGGTTCATGCCCTTCCCCAAGGGTGAACGCGGCCGGCTCGCCGACCTCGGGGACCGGATCCTGCTCGGGACCGACTTCCCGAACATCCCCTACCCGTACGCCCACCAGCTGGATGTGCTGGAGCGGCTGGGGCTGGGCGACGACTGGTTGCGGGCGGTCTGCCACGGGAACGCCGCCGCACTGTTCGGGACCTCTGACTAGGGCGACAGGACCTGGAGGTCCGCGCCGCTTTCTCAGGCAATTCACAGAAACGGGTCAGGCTTCTCTCACGGGCGGCTCACAGGCTGGCCCCATGACGACGACCACCGCGCCCCAGGGGCGTACCGAACTGCTCAGGCCGGACCGTACGCCCGTGCGCGTCCTGGTCGTGGACGACGAGGCTCCGCTCGCCGAGCTGCTCTCGATGGCCCTGCGGTACGAGGGCTGGGAGGTGCGCAGCGCCGGGGACGGGGCCGGAGCCGTGCGCGCCGCCCGTGACTTCCGGCCGGACGCGGTGGTGCTGGACGTGATGCTCCCGGACATGGACGGGCTCGCCGTCCTCGGCCGGCTCCGCCGCGAGTACGCCGATGTGCCCGTGCTCTTCCTGACCGCCCGGGACGCCGTGGAGGACCGGATCGCCGGGCTCACGGCGGGCGGCGACGACTATGTGACCAAGCCGTTCAGCCTGGAGGAGGTCGTGGCCCGGCTGCGCGGGCTGATCCGCCGGTCCGGCAGCGCGCTCGCGGCCGGGCGGAGCGGGGCGACGCTGGCCGTGGGGGACCTGCTGCTCGACGAGGACAGCCATGAGGTGAGCCGGGGCGGGGACGCGATCCACCTGACCGCGACGGAGTTCGAGCTGCTGCGGTTCCTGATGCGCAACCCGCGCCGGGTGCTCAGCAAGGCGCAGATCCTGGACCGGGTCTGGAACTACGACTTCGGCGGCCAGGCGAACGTCGTCGAGCTCTACATCTCCTACCTCCGCAAGAAGATCGACGCCGGACGGACGCCGATGATCCACACCCGGCGCGGGGCGGGGTATCTGATCAAGCCCGGTGAGTAGGGGGCCCGCCGTGAAGGCGCCGCGGCGGCCCTGGACCCTGCGGACCCGGCTCGTCGTGGCGGCCGTGTCGCTGATCGCCGTCGTCGCGGCCGTCATCGGGTCCGTCACGGCCATCGCCTTCCACAGCTATATGTACGGCAAGCTCGACGACCAGCTCCACTCCATCGCCGTACGCGCGGAGCGGCCGCCCGGCCCCGATCCGCTGCCCGAGGCCCTGCCCGACGCCTTGCCCCAGGCCCTGCGCGACTCCCTCCGCGACGCCGGACCGCTCGGCTTCGTCGGCGGGGGCGGGCAGCCGCTCGGCACGTTCGGGGCCCTCGTCGACGGCGGGGCCGTCACCGCGTCGAAGGTCGTCGAGGACAGCGGGCTGCGCTCCCAGGAGAGCGCGAAGCCGCTGACCCGGGAACAGCGGCGAGCGCTGGAGGAGGCGGCCCCCGGCGTCGGGGAGGACGCCCGGAGCGTCGATCTTCCCGGGCTCGGCGGCTACCGGGTGGAGGCCGCCACCACCGCCGAGGGCCGCACCGTGCTCGTCGGGATTCCCACCGCCGAGGTGAGCGGGGCGCTGAACACCCTCATCCTCGTCGAGGTCTGCGTCACCGCCGCCGGGCTCATCGCCGCCTCCCTCGCGGGCACCGTCCTCGTCGGCGTGGCCATGCGCCCGCTGCGCCGGATCGCCGCCACCGCCACCCGGGTCGCCGAACTCCCCCTGCACAGCGGTGAGGTGGCGCTCCTCGAACGCGTTCCGGACGCCGAGGCCGACCCCCGTACCGAGGTCGGGCAGGTCGGCGCCGCGCTCAACCGGATGCTGGGGCACGTGGGTTCGGCGCTGGCGGCCCGGCAGGCGAGCGAGACGCGGGTACGGCAGTTCGTCGCGGACGCCAGCCACGAGCTGCGCACCCCGCTGGCCTCGATCCGGGGGTACGCCGAGTTGACCCGGCGCGCCACCGGCGGCGATCCGACTGCGACCGGTCCGACTGCGACCGGTCCGACTGCGACCGGTCCGACTGCGACCGGTCCCACTGCGACCGGTCCGACTACGACCGATCCGACCGCGACCGATCCCACTGCGACCGGTCCGACCGCGACCGGTCCGACCGCGGCCGATCCGGTCACCCGGCACGCGCTGGGGCGGATCGAGTCGGAGGCGGACCGGATGACGGGGCTGGTGGAGGACCTGCTGCTGCTGGCCCGGCTCGACGCCGGACGCCCGCTCTCGTACGGGAGCTACGGGAGCACGGATCTGCTGCCGCTGGTCGTGGACGCGGTCAGCGACGCCCGGGCGGCGGACGCCGTGGGAGGGGCCGCGGGTGCCGCTGGGGCCGCCGCCGCAGAGGTCGCGGGTGCCGTCACAAGCGCCGCGGGTGCCGTGACCGGGGCCGAGGCCCTGCACCGCTGGCGTCTTGAGCTGCCCGACGAACCCGTGACCGTACGCGCCGATCCCGCCCGGCTCCAGCAGGTGCTGGTCAACCTGCTGGCCAACGCCCGCACCCACACCCCGCCGGGGACCACCGTGACCGTCTCCGTACGGCCGCCCGCCCGGAGCACGGCCCCGGTCGTCCTGGAGGTGCGGGACGACGGGCCCGGCATCCCGGCGGAGCTGTTGCCGCACGTCTTCGAGCGGTTCGCGCGCGGGGACGCGTCCCGCTCCCGCGGGGCGGCCACGGGGAAGCCCACCGGCTCCACCGGTCTCGGCCTCGCCATCGTGCAGGCCGTCGTCCGCGCGCACGGCGGTCGCGTACGGGTGGACTCCGCACCGGGCCGGACGGTCTTCGCGGTCGAGCTGCCCGCCGAAGCGGCTCCAGGACACTCACAGGGCAGGGACAGGCTCACCACACCGGGGTGACAGCGCCGTTGGCGAACGTCGGAGCCATGACCACCGACAGCCTCCGGAGCGGCCCCGACGCCAACGGCCGCAGCAGCGGGAACGGCACCGGGGACACCAGAGGGCTGCCGGTCCGGGCGCACCTCCCCGCCGCCCCGGCCGCCGCAGCCTCCGGTGTCCCCGTCCTCGACGTCGTCGTCCCCGTGTACAACGAGGAGAAGGACCTCCGCCCCTGCGTCCTGCGCCTCCACGACCACCTCTCCCGCACCTTCCCGTACGCCTTCCGCATCACCGTCGCCGACAACGCGAGCACCGACGCCACCCCCGCCGTCGCGGCCTCGCTCGCCGCCGAACTGCGCGGGGTGCGGTGCGTACGGCTGGAGGAGAAGGGGCGCGGGCGGGCGCTGCGCACGGTGTGGTCGGGCTCCGACGCGCCGGTCCTCGCGTACATGGACGTCGACCTCTCCACCGACCTCAACGCCCTCCTCCCCCTGGTCGCCCCGCTGATCTCCGGCCACTCCGACCTGGCCATCGGCTCGCGGCTCGCCCGGAGTGCGCGGGTGGTGCGCGGGTCGCGGCGGGAGTTCATCTCGCGCGCCTACAACCTCATCCTGCGCTCCTCCCTCGCCGCCGGCTTCAGCGACGCCCAGTGCGGGTTCAAGGCGATCCGGAGCGAGGTGGCCGCGCGGCTGCTGCCGATGGTGGAGGACAGCGGCTGGTTCTTCGACACCGAGCTGCTGGTCCTCGCCGAACGGGCCGGGCTGCGCATCCACGAGGTGCCCGTCGACTGGATCGACGACCCCGACTCGACCGTCCACATCGTGCGGACGGCCGCCGAGGACCTGAAAGGGGTGTGGCGGGTGGGGCGGGCGCTCGCCGTGGGAGCCCTGCCGCTGGACCGGCTGGCCCGGCCCTTCGGGGACGACCCGCGCGACCGGGCGCTGACCGGGGTGCCGCGCGGACTGGCCCGCCAGCTGGTCGGGTTCTGTGTCGTGGGGGCCCTGTCCACCCTCTTCTACCTCGCCCTGTACTCCCTCTTCCGGCTCGGCGTCGGCCCCCAGGCCGCCAACGGGTGCGCGCTCCTGGTCTCCGCCGTCGCCAACACGGCCGCCAACCGCCGGCTGACCTTCGGCGTACGGGGCCGGGGCGGAGCCGTACGCCATCAGGCCCAGGGGCTCGTGGTCTTCGCCATCGGCCTCGCCCTGACCAGCGGCTCCCTCGCGGCACTGGGCGCGGCCTCCGGATCGCCGTCGCCCGGTTCCCCGTCGCACGGTTCGCCTTCCCACGGTACGGAACTGGCCGTACTGATCACCGCCAACCTCGCGGCCACCGTGCTGCGCTTCCTGCTCCTGCGCGCCTGGGTCTTCCCGGCCCGCGCCGAATCCGAGGACCACCGATGACCACGACCACGACCGCCGCCGCCGCCGCGCCTGCGGCATCCGGCGGCCCCCGCTGGGCACGACCCGCGCTGTACGGGCTCCTCCTGGCGGTCGGACTCGCCTACCTCTCCAACCTCAGCGCCTCCGGTTACGCCAACTCCTTCTACTCCGCCGCCGTCCAGGCGGGCAGCCAGAGCTGGAAGGCGTTCTTCTTCGGCTCGCTGGACTCCGCGAACGCCATCACCGTCGACAAGCCGCCCGCCGCCCTGTGGCCGATGGCCCTGTCGGTACGCCTCTTCGGGCTCAACTCCTGGGCCATCCTGGCCCCTCAGGTCCTGATGGGCGTCGCCACGGCGGCCGTGCTCAACACCGCCGTACGCCGTCGCTTCGGGCCGGTCGCCGGGCTGATCGCGGTGGGCGTGTTCGCGCTGACGCCGGTCGCCGCGCTGATGTTCCGCTTCAACAACCCGGACGCGCTGCTCGCCCTGCTGATGACGGTCACGGTGTGGTGCGTGCTGCGGGCGCTGGAGCGGGGGCGGACGACGTGGCTGCTCTGGGCGGGTGCGGCGGTCGGGCTCGCGTTCCTGACGAAGACCCTCCAGGCGTTCCTGATCCTGCCGCCGCTGGCCGTGCTGTACGCGGTGTGCGCGCCCGTCCCCGTACGGAAGCGGCTCGGCCAACTCGCCCTGTCCGCAGGGGCGGTGGTCGTCGCCGGCGGTTGGTGGACAGCGATAGTGGAGCTGATGCCCGCGTCGTCGCGACCGTACGTCGGCGGCTCGCAGAACAACTCGTTCCTGGAGCTCACCTTCGGCTACAACGGGCTCGGCCGGCTCAACGGCGAGGAGACCGGAAGCGTCGGAGGGGGCGGCGGTGGCCGTGGGGGAGGCGGCTGGGGCGAGACCGGGATCGGGCGGATGGTCAACTCCGAGGTCGGCGGCCAGATCGCGTGGCTGCTGCCCGCCGCGCTGATCCTGCTGCTGGCCGGGCTCTGGCTGACCCGGAAGGCGGCTCGGACCGATGTCGCCCGGGCCGCGTTCGTCGCCTGGGGCGGGGCGCTGGTCATGACGGCGGGCGTGTTCAGCTTCATGGCCGGGATCTTCCACCAGTACTACACGGTGGCCCTCGCCCCGTACATCGCGGCGCTCGTCGCCATGGGCGTGACCGTGCTGTGGGAGGAGCGGGCGGCGTGGTGGCCGAGGGCGGTGCTCGCGGGGACGGTCCTGACGACGGCGACCTGGGCGTACGTCCTGCTGGGCCGCACCCCGGACCACCTGCCGTGGCTGCGGTGGGCGGTGCTCGTGGGCGGGCTGGCGGGGGCGGTCGGGCTGCTGGTCGTGGGCCGGGTGGGGGGCCGGGGCCTGGCCCTCGCCGTGGTGGGGCTGAGCCTCGCGGCCTCGCTGGCGGGCCCGGCGGCGTACACCCTCAGCACCTTGAGCACCGGCCACCAGGGATCGATCGTGACCGCCGGGCCGTCCGGCGGGGGCGGCATGGGCGGTCCCGGGGGCGGTCCTGGTGACGACGGCGGGGGCGGGCGGCGCGGGGGGACGCAGCCGCCTGGCGGGCGGGGGGTGGGAACGCCTCCCGGGCAGGGGCAGGGGCAGGGACAGGCGCAGGCGCAGGGACAGGGCCAGGCGCAAGGCCAGGGTCAGGGCCAGGCGCAAGGCCAGGGCAACGGGCCGGACGGGATGCCCGCCATGCCCGGCGGAACGGCCCCCGGCGGCACCGCCCCCGGCGGCACCGCCCCCGGCGGCACCGCTCCCGGCGGAACGGGAGAGGGCATGAGGCCCGGAGGCGGCGGCATGGGCGGGCTGCTCAACGGCGCGTCCGTCTCCACCGAGGCGAAGGCGCTCCTGGAGAAGGACGCCGACGACTACACCTGGACCGCCGCCGCCATCGGCGCACAGAACGCGGCCGGCTACCAACTCGCCACCGGCGCACCGGTGATGGCCATCGGCGGCTTCAACGGCAGCGACCCCTCCCCGACACTCGCGCAGTTCAAGCGGTACGTGGCGGAGGGCAGGGTCCACTACTTCGTCTCGGGCGGCGGCATGGGCGGAGCCGGTGGAGGCGGTGGCATGGGCGGCGGTGGCATGGGCGGCTCCGGGACGGCCTCGCAGATTTCCTCCTGGGTGACGGAGAACTTCACCGAGGTCACCGTGGGCAGCGCGGTCTTCTACGACCTGACGCGGCCGGTGACGTAGGCGTGAGGTTTATCCGGTAGGAGCCTCGGGTGCGCGGCTCGCATACTGGTCCAGTGAGTTCGATGTCCACGCACCGCCGGTTCCGGGACCCCCGGCGCACGAAGTACGACTTCCTGACGTCGGTTCTCGTGCACTGCCCCGGCTGCGGCAAGGTCGCGCACGTCGGTCCGGCCCCGGACCCGTCCGGGGTGCCCGACCAGCGCCTCTACGGGCGGAGGCGTCTCGTTTGCCGGAGCTGCGGGCTGGTGAGGAACGGGAGCGGTGGCGCTGTGGCCCTGCACCGGGACCGGCATGCGCCGGCCACAGACCCGCATTTCGCTGTGCGGCTCTGGTTGCAGACCGAGACCCGGCACGGGTGGGTGTGGGCCTACAACCTGGAACACCTCGACGTGATCAGGCGATTCGTGCAGGCATCGCTGCGTGAGGGTGTCCCCTGGCACGAGCAGGGCCGAAGGATGACCGTGGTGGCGCGCCTGCCTGCATGGATGCAGCAGGCCAAGAACCGCGACGAGGTGCTGCGGGCCATCGCCCGCATCCACGCCTCACTGCTGCGCACCTGACCTCGTCCTCAGCCGGTTCGCCGCGCATGAGCTTGGCTGAAGCCGCAGCCGGCGACGCCGGTATTCAGCCGCGCACCCGTCGACTCACCGCCCCTGCTCCTGCTCCTGCTCCTGCCCCTGCTCCTGCCCCTGCCCCCGCCCCTGTTCCTGCCCCCGCCCCCGCCGCAGCTCCAGGTCCGCGACGACCGCCCGGTGGTCCGAGGCGACGCTCGCGGGCACCCAGGCGTCCCGCACCGCGATCCCCCCGCGCGCCCCGCCGCCCTTCGACACCGCGACGTAGTCGATCCGCTTGACCGGGTCCCGCGCCGGGAAGGTCGGGGCCCCCGGGTCGGCGTCCGTCAGCCGCTCCCACAGCGGGGCGAGCTCCGGGGCTCCGGGTTCCGCGTTGAAGTCCCCGAGCAGGATCTCGCGGCCCCGGTCCACGCCCATGATCCGGCGGGTGTCGGCGACCTGGGCGACGCGTACGGCGGGGTCCGGGCGGTAGTCGAGGTGGGTCACGTACACGTGCACGGGCAGCCCCTTCACCCGTACGACCACCTCACCGAACCCCGGGGCGGGGGCGGGCGCCGGGTGCGGGCCCGGGTTCTGGGTCGAGAGGCGGGTGATCTCGTGGTTCTCGGCGCTCTCGATCCGGTACCGCGACAGCACCGCCACCCCGTACTCCGCACGCGGGCCGCCCGGTTCGGCGGGGTCCAGGCTGTAGATCGGGGCGAAGAACACGTGCATGCGCAGCCGCTCGGCCAGCTCGGCCGCGAGATCCCGCCACTCGCTGCGACCGCCCCAGTGCCGGTCGACCTCCTGAAGCCCGATCACATCGGCGTCCAGCGAGCGCAACGCGGCTGTCTGGCGGTCGAGATCGAAGACGTCGTCCATCCCCGCCCCGGCGTGGATGTTGTACGTGGCCACCCGCAGTGGCACGGCACGGACGGGATGCGAACCGGCCGGCGCGCCGGCGGCGGAGGCGGTCGGCGGGAGTGAGGAACCCAACAGAGCTGCGAAGAAGAGGAGTTGAGTAACAGGCTTGATGCGACGGGCTCGGCAGCGACGCGGCGACATGGCTCTTGCTCTCATGGCTCTCATGGCCCTCATGGCTCTCCAACCGGCCGGGAATCGCGCACTGTGTCAGGTCGGGTCAGCGTCGACGACCGTACCGCCCGGGCGTCGATCGGCCCACCGTCGCGGCCGCCCGGATATCGACTTGTACGCCGTATAGGTGCTGCCTTACGGTGTCTGACGATCGCGTCCTATACACCGTAGAACTCCGGGTCGCACCGGAGTCCGAGGAGCAGGAGCCCGCATGACGGCGCCCGCCGCACAGCGAAACGAACTCGCCTCCCAGGCCCACCCGCAGCGCTGGCTGATCCTCGGCGTCATCTGTCTCGCCCAGCTCACCGTGCTGCTCGACAACACCGTCCTCAACGTCGCGATCCCCTCCCTCACCACGGAGCTGAACGCCTCCACCGCCGACGTCCAGTGGATGATCAACGCCTACTCGCTCGTCCAGTCCGGTCTGCTGCTCACGGCGGGCAGCTCCGCCGACCGCTACGGGCGCAAGAAGATGCTGCTGGTGGGCCTCGCCCTGTTCGGCGTCGGTTCGCTGGTGGCCGGGCTCGCCCAGTCCTCCGGCCAGCTCATCGCGGCCCGCGCGGGCATGGGCGTCGGCGGCGCGCTGCTGCTCACCACCACGCTCGCCGTCGTGGTGCAGATCTTCGACGACGCCGAGCGGGTCAAGGCGATCGGCATCTGGTCGACCGTCAGCTCCCTCGGGTTCGCCGCCGGGCCGCTCGTCGGCGGAATCGTGCTCGACCACTTCTGGTGGGGTGCGATCTTCCTCATCAACATCCCGGTCGCCGTGATCGGCCTGGTCGCCGTCGTCCGGCTCGTACCGGAGTCCAAGAACGCGCGGGGGGAGCGGCCCGACCTGCTGGGCGCGCTGCTGTCCACGATCGGCATGACCGCCGTCGTGTTCGCGATCATCTCGGGCCCCGAACACGGCTGGGGGTCCGGCCGGGTGCTGCTGACGGCGTTCGTCGGGGCCGCCGTGCTCGCCGGGTTCGTCCTGTGGGAGCTGCACATCCCGCACCCGATGCTCGACATGCACTTCTTCCGGAACCAGAAGTTCATCGGCGCGGTGGCGGGCGCGGTCCTGGTCGCCTTCGGGATGGGCGGCTCCCTCTTCCTGCTCACGCAGCACCTTCAGTTCGTGCTGGGGTACGGGCCGCTGGAGGCGGGTCTGCGTACGGCGCCGATGGCGCTCACCGTGGTCGCCCTCAACCTGACCGGCCTGGGCGCCCGGCTCGTCCCGAAGATGGGGACGCCCGCCACGATCGCGGCCGGGATGAGCTGCCTGGCGGCCGGTCTCGCGGCCATCGCGGTGCTGGGGCGGCACGGGTACGGCGGCATGCTGCTCGGCCTCGTCGTGATGGGCGCGGGGATCGCCCTCGCGATGCCCGCGATGGCCAACGCCATCATGAGCGCCATCCCGCCGGAGAAGGCCGGGGTGGGCGCGGGGGTCAACGGCACGCTCGCGGAGTTCGGCAACGGGCTGGGGGTCGCGGTGCTCGGGGCGGTCCTGAACATCCGGTTCGCCGCCCTCGTGCCGGCCGCGGTCGGCGCGGCCTCCCTGCCGGCCGCGCTGGCCGCCGCCGGGACTCCGGGCGAGCGCGAGACGATCAGGGACGCCTTCGCCTCCGGTCTGGAGACCAGCCAACTGGTCGGCGCGGTCGCCGTGCTGGCGGGCGGACTGCTCGCGGCGATGCTGCTGCGCCGGGCGGAGCGGGTGGAGGCGGCAGGGGCAGCAGGGGCGGCTGAGGCTTCTGGGGCCGGCGGGGCGGCTGAGGTGGCCGCAGGCCGGGCAGACTCGTCGGGGCCGGCGGCATAGCATCGGAGGGGAGGCGCGTACCGGGCGGTAGGCGTCCGTCGCGCCCCCCCTGCCCTTCCCGCAGGACCGTACCGGCGGGCGGTCCAGCAGGACCGTACCGGCGGGCGGTCCCCGCAAGACGAGGAGAGTGCGCCATGGTGTCCGCGTCCGACCCGGTGAAGAACCCCGCGCGGACCAGCGTGTGGATCGACCGCACGACTCCCGCGCGCTCCCGCAGGTCCGACTCACCGGCGGGCCTGGACCGGAACCGGATCACCGAGGCGTCGGTGCGGCTGCTGGACGCCGAGGGCCTCGCCAAGTTCTCCATGCGCCGGCTCGCCGCCGAGCTGGACGTCACCGCGATGTCCCTCTACTGGTACGTCGACACCAAGGACGACCTCCTGGAGCTCGCGCTCGACTCGGTCTACGCGGAGGTCGCCCCGCCGGGCCAGGACGGCGACTGGCGGGAGCGGTTGCGCGCGTTCGCCCGCAGCTACCGCGAACTGCTCGTCCGCCACATCTGGGTCTCCCCGCTGGCCGGGACCTACCTCAACATCGGCCCGAACTCGGTGCTGTTCTCGTCCGCCGTCATGGACGTCATCCGGGCCACCGGCCTGCCCCTGGAACGGCAGACGGGCGCGCTCGCGGCGGTCTTCCAGTTCGTGTACGGATTCGGCACCGTCGAGGGCCACTTCAAGGCGCGGTGCGACGCGGCCGGGCTCACCCAGGACGAGGCCCACCGGCAGGCGATGGGCACGATCCGGGCCCAGCCGCACCTGCGGGGAATCGTCGAGTCCTCCGACGACCTGATGGCGGCGCGGGGCGGCGACACGGTGGAGGAGATGCGCGAGCGGGACTTCGACTTCGCGCTGGACCTGCTGATCGCGGGCATCGAGACGATGAGCGAACGGACCGGGCCCCCGACGACGGCCGCTCAGTAACCGCGCCCCACGTCCACCGCCAGCCCGGGGCGGCGGCCCTCCCGCACCGCCTCCCAGCACGCGGCGAAGTCCCCGGCCACGTCCGCGTCGGCGGTGATCCCGGCGGAGTGCGAGGTGATCACCGTACGGGGCAGTCGCCAGACCGGGTCCTCGGGCGCGGCCGGCTCCTCCGGCAGCACGTCCAGCACCGCGCGCCGCACCCCACCGCCCCGCAGCGCGGTCTCCAGCGCCCCCGTGTCCACCGTCGCGCCCCGCCCCACGTTGACGAACGTCGCCCCCCGCAACGCCGCGAACCGGCCCGCCCCGAAGAAGCCCTCCGTCGCCCCGGTCAACGGCAGCGCGGCGATCACCCACCGCGCCCCCGCCAACTCCTCGGCGTCCTCGTCCGCCCCGATCACCCGGTCGAAGCCCACCGGCGGCGGCCCACTCCGCGCGGCGCGGGCCACGCCCACCGTGCGCACACCACAGCCGCGCAACAGCCCGGCGACGGCCGCACCGATGCGCCCGGAGCCGTAGACCAGGGCGGTCTGCCCGGCGATCAGCTCCGAGGGGCGGCGGGCCCACTCGGCCCGGGCGTGCTGGGCGGCGAACTCGGGGACGGACTGGCACTCGGCGAGCACCCAGGCCAGGACGTACTGGGCGATCCGCTCGCCCATCCGCCCCACGGTCCGGGTGAGCAGCGCCCCGGCGGGCCAGGGACCGGCGGCGAGCAGGGCGTCCGTACCAGCGTTGACGCTGTGGAACCAGAGCAGCTTGTCCGAAGCCGTCGCGTCTGCGGCCGACGCCCGCAACGCGTCGGGCAGCGCGGCCCCGACGCAGAGGAGAGGACCACCAGCCGCTTCCCCGCAGAGGAGAGGACCACCAGCCGTCCCCCCGCCCTCCAGGGGCTCGGCCGCCCGCCCGGTGATCCGCTCCAACTCCCGTACGAGAGAGGCGCTCAGCTCCTCCGAGACCAGCAGCCGGGCCCGCGCGAGGAGTTCCGGCGCGGGCGCCCCCGGGCCCTCAGACACCCCGGCCACTCAGCAGGATCGCCCGGGGCCGGGGCCGGGGCCGGGGCCGGGTCCGGGGCCTTACGCACGCCGGCAACTCATCCAGGTCCACGGCGGTGTTGGTCGCGATGTTCGGAGCCATGCCCACCACCCTACGACCGGCCACGAGTCCACCGGGGGCAGCGGACCGCCGCATCCCCGCCGGCTATCCGGGCAGCACCGCGCCCTGGACCGCCTGGATGTCCAGCTCCACGCGCAGGGTGGTCCCGATCGCGGAGATCCCGGCCTGGACGACCTGGTTGTAGTTCATCGCGAAGTCGTCGCGGCGCAGTTCGGCGGTGGCGTGGAAGGCGGCGCGCACCCCGCCCCACGGGTCGGGCCCGGTGCCGAGGTAGGTCAGGTCAAGGTCGACCGGGCGGGAGACGCCGCGCATGGTCAGCTCGCCGTGGACGGTCCAGCGGTCGGGGCCGGCCGGAGCGAGGCCGGTGGAGCGGTAGGTGATCTCCGGGTAGCGGTCCACGTCCAGGAAGTCGGGCGAGCGCAGGTGCTTGTCCCGCATGCCGTTGCCGGTGTCGATGCCGGCCGCGCCGATCACCGCGTCGACCCGGGAGCGGGTGACGTCCTCCGCGATCTCGATCCGGCCGCCGAAGTCGGTGAACCGGCCGCGCACGCTGGAGATCCCCAGGTGCTGCGCGACCGCGCCGACCGAGGAGTGGGCCGGGTCCAGCGACCACGTGCCCGGCGGCGGGAGCTCCACCCCGCCCTGGCGGGCCAGCACGATCTGCCCGCCCTCGATGCGGCCGCTCGCCGTGACGAGGGCGGTGGAGGCGGCGGGGGCGTACCCGACCGCCGTGACGATCACCGTGTACGCGCCGGCCGGCAGCGAACCGTCCGTGCGGACGGCCCCGTCCCCGTCGGCGGCGGCCCGCAGCACCTGGGCGCCGGTCATGTCGGTGACCGTCACGACGGCGTGCTGGACCGCCCAGCCGTCCCGCGTCCGTACCTGTGCGCGAAGTCCCATCCTTATCCCTGTCCCTCTCCTAGCTCCATGACCCTCACGGGTCACATGAGTCGGGCCCCGGGGCGGGCGCGGCAGGCCGTCCCCTGCCCGCCGTACCCGCCACCGGGGCCCATTTCCACCCGGCCGCGACAGCCTCTCCGCAAGAAGTGCCGTCCGACCAGGGGTCTTCGCGATCCCTTCACGTGCTGGAGGGATCAATTCGCAGGAACCGATTCGCGGGAACCCCTTCGCAGGAACCGATTCGCGCGAACCGATTCACGGGAAGCGATTCGCAGGAACCGATTCGCGGGAATCGATCACTCGCCCGGGTGGGCGAGTTCGATGTCATGGCCGTCGACTCCCGTACCCGACACGGTGAGGGGGCCGGCCACCGGCGGGTAGCCGGTCGCCATGACCGTGTACTCGCCCGCGTCCAGGTCGGTGAAGGCGTACGCGCCGTCCTCGCCGGTCGTCGCCGTGGCGACCACGTTGCCCGCCGCGTCGATCAGCGTGACCCGGGCGTCGGCCAGCGGGCTCCGGGCGGACCCGGCCCGTACGACGCCCCGGACCAGCGCACCGGACCGGAGCGCGGCCTCGACCCGGGTGACTCCCTGGCCGCCGATCTCCACCGGCAGCGCCAGCGGGCGGAACCCGGCCGCGTTGACCGCGACGGTCACGGAGCCCGGGATCAGCTCGCCGAACGCGAACTCGCCCGTACCGCCGGACGTCCCGGTGGCCAGCACATCGCCCCGTACGTCGGTGACGATGACCATCGCGCCCCCGACCGGCGCACCGGACTCGGCGGCCCTTACGGTTCCGGCCAGTCCGCTCGTACCGGAGAGCAGGATGTCGAAGGCCAGCGGGGCGTCGCCGACGACCACCGTGGACGCCTGCGGCTGGAAACCATCGGCGGAGGCGATCAGGACGTAGCTGCCGGGGGCCGGCGCGTCCAGGGTGTAGCCGCCGTCCGCCCGGGCGACGGAACGCCCCAGCTGCCGGCCGCCGAGCGAGATGAGCGTGACCGCCGCGCGGGCGACCGGAGCGCCCTCCGCGCCGCGCACCACACCCTGCACGGGCGTTCCCTGGACGGTCTCGGACATGGTGTACGAGGTCACGGCATCGGCCGTGTCGACCGAGGTGACCCCGGCGACCGCGCCTTCGGAGACGAGCCGGGCAGCACCGACAGCGGCCGGAACCTCCGCTTCGGCAGGAGCGGTCGCCGGGGCGGCCTCCGAGGCGGTCTCGTGGAGAGCGGTCTCCGTCTGCGGGCTGTCGTTCTGCGGGCTGTCGTTGTGCGAGGTGTCGTTCCGCGGGCTGTCGTTCCCGGCGCTGGTCTTCAGAGCGACCTCCTTGATGAAGATCGTCACGATGAAGGCGATGAGCGCGCACGGAGCGGCGTAGAGGAAGACGTCGCCGACGCCGTGCCCGTACGCGGCCTCCATGACCGTACGGAAGGGCTCGGGCAGCTTGTCCAGGTCGGGGATGCCCCCGCCGCCCGTACCGCCGTGGCCGAAGGCGGCGCCCTCGGGGCCGAGTGCGGCGAGGCCGTCCTTGACGTAGTGGGTGACGCGGTTGCCGAGGACGGCGCCGAGCGCCGAGACGCCGATCGCGCCGCCGAGGGACCGGAAGAAGGTGACGACGGAGCTCGCGGAGCCGAGGTCCTCGGGAGCGACCTGGTTCTGCGTGGCGAGGACCAGGTTCTGCATCATCATGCCGATGCCGAGGCCCATGACGAACATGTAGACCGCGACGTGCCAGTACTCGGTGTCGTACCGGATCGTGCCGAGCAGCCCGAGCCCCGCCGTGACCAGGAAGCCGCCGGTGACCAGCCATGCCTTCCAGCGGCCGGTCTTGGTGATGACCTGGCCGGAGATGGTCGAGGAGAGGAAGAGGCCCGCGATCATCGGGATGGTCATGACGCCGGACATCGTCGGCGACTTGCCGCGAGCGAGCTGGAAGTACTGGCTGAAGAAGACCGTGCCCGCGAACATCGCGATGCCGACGAACAGCGAGGCGATCGACGCCAGCGTGATGGTGCGGTTGCGGAAGAGGCGCAGCGGGATGATCGGCTCGGCGGCCCGCGACTCGATGAGGACGAAGATCAGGCCGAGCAGGACCGAGCCCGCGACCATCACGTACGTCTGCCACGACAGCCAGTCGTACTTGTCACCCGCGAAGGTCACCCAGACCAGCAGCAGCGACACGGCGGCGCTGATGAAGAACGCGCCGGACCAGTCGACCTTGACGCCCTCGCGCTTGACGACCGGGAGCTTCAGGGTCTTCTGGAGCACGATGAGGGCGATGATCGCGAAGGGCACGCCCACGTAGAAGCACCAGCGCCAGCCCATCCAGCTGGTGTCGGTGATGACACCGCCGAGCAGCGGGCCGCCGACCGTCGCGACCGCGAAGACCGCGCCGAGGTAGCCGCTGTAGCGGCCGCGCTCGCGCGGGGCGATCATCGCGGCCATGACGATCTGCGCGAGGGCGGAGAGACCGCCGACGCCGATGCCCTGGACGACGCGGCAGGCGATGAGCATGCCGCTGCTGGTCGACAGACCGGCGACGACCGATCCCAGGACGTAGATGATCAGTGCTATCTGGACCAGCAGCTTCTTGCTGAACAGGTCCGAGAGCTTGCCCCAGAGCGGGGTGGTGGCGGTCATGGCCAGCAGCGAGGCCGTGACGACCCAGGTGTAGGCGCTCTGGCCGCCGCCGAGGTCGGAGATGATCTCGGGGAGGGCGTTGGAGACGACCGTCGACGACAGAATCGCGACGAACATGCCGAGCAGCAGCCCGGTCAGCGCTTCCATGATCTGCCGGTGTGTCATCGGCGCGCCGTCGGAGACCGCGGAGCCGGCGGAGCCGCTGCGGCCCCCGTGACCTCCGTGGCCGCCGTGCTTGGCGTGGCCGCCCCGCACACCGGTGGGTGTGGTCGTAGCCATTGAGTTCCTTATCCGTGCGTATTTGCTTCTGTTACACAGGTGTACGGGTGTACGCGTCGTCGTCGAGCCCGTTCCGGCACTCGCCGGTGTGGCTTCCGGGGGCGCAGCCACCGGGTCCGCGGCAGGCGAAGCTGTCGCGGAGCCGGGACAGCAGCGCGTTGAGCCGGCCGACGTCCTCGTCGGACCAGTCGACGAGATTGCGGGCGAACATCTCGGTCGTCCGCCGCGTCAGCTCGTCGAGCTGCGCGTGACCGCCGGGGGTCAGCCGCAGGATGCGGGACCGCTTGTCCGCCGGGTCCGGGGACCGTTCGATCCAGCCGTGCTCGGCCACATGGGCCACGTGGCGACTGGTGACCGACAGGTCCACGGCCATCAGTTCGGCGAGTCTGCTGATCCGCATCTCGCCGTGCCGGTCCAGGAGCGCCAGCACGGTGGCGGAGCCGCCGGGGCACTCGGGGGGCAGTGCGCGGGAGAGTCCCCGCTTGACGGCCCCGATGGCGTTGAGCTGCCGGGCCAGTTCCTCGTACCGACTCCGTGCGGCCACGGGACCCCCCAACGCACTGGTGCATAGGTGCTGCGTATGTTGTTGCTTAGGGCAACCATAGAAGCCGTTGGTTGCTACAGGCAAACGAAAACGGGCTTGCAGAAGTAAAGGAACGCAAAAGCCTCCGTAGGGTCCCGGTCAAGCCCGGATTCCCGGTGTCCTGGCGCTGTTCGGAGGGGGCGTCGGGTGGCCCGGGGGTTGGGCGGGGGGCCCGAGTTCGCTAGGGTCCTGCCCCATGGCACACAACCCCCACGCCCCTCAGCCGGGCCCCGAGGGCACCCCTGATCCGGCGGGCAGCACGCAGATGTTCCGCGCCTTCGTCGACGAGGGCGAGCCGCAGCGCCGGGCGCAGCCGGCCGCGACGTCGTCCGGGCCGAGAGCCGGGGTGATCGCGGCGATCGTCGCGGTCGTCGTCGTCCTCGGCGCGGTGGCGTGGCTCGCGCTGCGTTGACGCACGGACCGACCGCACGACGTATGACCACCTGAACGCCCGTGGGGCGGACGGCGGAACCGCGCAGGCGGGCCCGCCATCCGCCCCACGGGCGTTTCCGCGCGCTCTCTCGTCGCCTCTGGACCTCACTCCCACACGGCCGTCACCCCTGGACCTCACTCCCACACGGCGGAGACGTCCTGGGTCTCGACGCGCATGCCCAGGGGAACGCGCCAGGACTCCACGCAGACGGTGTACGTCTCCGAGCGCGTCGAACCGCCCGCGATGGGCGCGGGCAGCGACTGGCTGGTTCTGATGGTGGCCCAGTCGACGCCCAGGGCCCCGATGATGTGCGTGGCGAAGGTGACGGTCCCCGAACGGGCGGGGGAGCCGCCGGTGTTGCGGAACTCCACGGTGACCCTCTCGCACCACCGCTTGTCCGCCGGCGCGCGCTGCGGGGCGCTGAGCTTCAGGGCGGGTGGGGTGGGGGGTGGGGCGGGTTTGCCGGGTGGAGGGGTGGGTTTGCCGCCTCCGCCGCCGCCGGGCTTGGGGCTGCTGGGCTTGCCTGGCTCGCCGGGCGTCGAGGGGGTGCCGGGCTTCGGGGGCTTGGCGGGTTTCGGGCCGGGGCCGGGGCCGGGGCTCGTGCCGGTGGCGGCCCCGGGCCCTGCGGTGGGGCCGCCGGCCACTCCCGTACGTTCTCCGCTTTCGCTTCCGCTTCCGTTTCGGCTCCCGCTGCCTTGCGGGCCGGTGCCGGGGGGGCTGCGCCGCTGGGCCTCCCGTACGCCCATCGGCCGCGTCAGCGCCTCCGGTGCCTCCGGTGCTGCCCGGGCCTCCGGCGGGCGGCGAGGAGGCTCCGGGGCTCCGGCCGTCCCCGCGTCCCCCGGCTCCGCCCCCGCTCTCCTCCGCGCCCGCACCGTCCAACGGGACCAGCGTCACTTCCCCGGAAGGTCCCCCGCCCCCGCCCGTGGATCGCTCGGGCCCCCCGCCGGCCGCGCCCACCGCCACGTAACCGTCACCACGCCCCGGCCCGCCCCCGCAGCCGACCAGGAGGCCGCCGCCCAGACACAGCGCGGCCGCCGAGGCGACGATCACGGTGCCTCGGCGGCCGTTCGGCGTGCTTGGCCGGCGTATCTGACGTGGCTGAGGTGTCTGACGCATCTGACGTCGCATCGCGCCAGTGTGTCTGACGGTCCGTCAAATCAGAACCCTCGTGCACGGTCTCACCGTGCGACCGGGCTCCCGCCCTGCCCTCAGTCCGAGATGAGCCCTTCCCTGAGCTGGGCGAGGGTGCGGGTGAGCAGCCGGGAGACGTGCATCTGGGAGATGCCGACCTCCTCGCCGATCTGCGACTGGGTCATGTTGGCGAAGAAGCGCAGCATGATGATCTGCCGCTCGCGCGGGGCGAGTTTGGCCAGCAGGGGCTTCAGCGACTCGCGGTACTCGACGCCTTCCAGCGCCGCGTCCTCGTACCCCAGGCGGTCGGCGAGGGAGCCCTCGCCGCCGTCGTCCTCGGGCGAGGGGGAGTCGAGCGAGGAGGCGGTGTACGCGTTGCCCACGGCGAGGCCGTCGACCACGTCCTCCTCGGAGACCCCGAGGGCTCTGGCGAGCTCCGGCACGGTCGGGGAGCGGTCGAGCTTCTGCGCGAGCTCGTCGCTGGTCTTGGTCAGCGCGAGCCGCAGCTCCTGGAGGCGGCGGGGCACCCGCACGGACCAGGAGGTGTCGCGGAAGAAGCGCTTGATCTCGCCGACGACGGTGGGCATCGCGAACGTCGGGAACTCCACGCCCCGTTCGCAGTCGAACCGGTCGATCGCCTTGATCAGGCCGATCGTGCCGACCTGGACGATGTCCTCCATCGGTTCGTTACGGCTCCGGAACCGCGCCGCGGCGTAACGCACCAGCGGGAGGTTGAGCTCGATGAGTGTGTCCCGCACATAGGTCCGCTCCGGACTGTCCGTTCCCTCGGGACCCGAAGCGGGGCCGAGCGCGGCGAGCCGCAGGAACAGGGAGCGGGACAGAGTGCGGGTGTCGATGGCTTCCGGCGAGCTGGTGAGCACGGCGGGTGCCGGCACGCTCTTCGTGAGCGTGAGCACCTTCGAGCTGCCCTGTTCTGCGGACATGCCACCCCCTTGAGGTCGCGGACGGTCGCGGTGGCCGCGACCATCGGAGGAACGCAGCCTCCACCTGAATACCGGAGGTGGGGCTGCGGCAAACGCGCTTCGAGCAGAATGTCACATGTCGGCAACACGCTGTAGTGACATGTCGACAAGTCAGCGCTGAATCTGCCCTGGAAACAGGGGGTGTGAGCCTTTTACGCCGCCAGAAGTGAACTCTTTGGGGTCTACCCGTTCCAGCTACGCTTCGATCCTGTTTGCGGACCTCAGTCGGGCGAAACTTCGGGCCAGGAGCCTTGACACGTGCATCTGGGAGACGCCGAGTTCGGCGCTGATCTGAGACTGGGTCAAGTTGCTGTAGTAGCGCAGGAGAAGGATGCGCTGCTCGCGCTCGGGAAGCTGGACGAGGAGGTGGCGTACGAGGTCGCGGTGCTCGACTCCGGCCAGCGCGGGGTCCTCGTAGCCGAGCCGGTCGAGCAGCCCGGGCAGCCCGTCGCCCTCCTGCGCCGCCTCCAGGGAGGTCGCGTGGTACGAGCGTCCCGCCTCGATGCAGGCGAGCACCTCGTCCTCGGAGATCTTCAGCCGCTCGGCGATCTCGGCGGTGGTGGGGGAGCGTCCGTGAGCGGTCGTCAGGTCCTCGGTCGCGCCGGTGACCTGGACCCAGAGCTCGTGCAGCCGGCGGGGGACGTGGACGGTGCGGACGTTGTCGCGGAAGTAGCGCTTGATCTCGCCGACGACGGTGGGCATCGCGAAGGTGGGGAACTGGACGCCGCGTTCCGGGTCGAAGCGGTCGATGGCGTTGATCAGGCCGATGGTGCCGACCTGGACGACGTCCTCCATCGGCTCGTTGCGGCTGCGGAAGCGGGCGGCGGCGTACCGGACGAGGGGGAGGTTCGCCTCGATGAGGGCGGCCCGGACGCGGCCGTGTTCCGGGGTGCCGGGCTCCAGGTCCTTGAGCCGGCCGAAGAGCACCTGGGTGAGGGCCCTGGTGTCGGCCCCGCGGGTTCTGGCGGGCGGGGTGGTGGGGTCCGGGGTCTCGGTCTGGATCTCCTCGGCCGGGGCGGCGCGGGGGGCGTGAGCGGCGGGGGCGGTGGGGGCGGTGGCCTGGACGGCCTGCGCGCCGGTCTGGGCGCCGGTCTGTGTGCCGGCCCGCGTACTGGCCTGGGCGGTCTGAGCGGTGCCGTGAACGGCTGGCGCGGCGGCCTGGGCGGCCTCGGATGGCTGGACGGACTGGGGAGGCACTTGAGGCGCTGTACTGGCCGGCACGGTGACGCCACCCCTTCGCGGTCAACTACGGTCAAACGGTCAACTCATCCGTCAAAAGCGGTCATAGCATCACAAGACATGTCCACTGTGTGCAAGCACCGCAAATTGCCGTGTTGAGGTCATAAGGGTTTAAACAGAACACAGAAAACCCCTCGCCTGAACGGCGAGGGTTGGGGCGGAGCCGGGCCTACGGGCCGCCGGGGAACGGGTCAGAAGGGGTAGTCGGCGATCACCCAAGTGGCGAATTCGCGCCACTGGCCGGCGGCGGCCTGGTGGGCCGGGTGCTCGATGTAGCGCTTGAGGGCGTCCTCGTCGGCGACGGCGGAGTTGATGGCGTAGTCGTACGCGATCGGCCGGTCGGTGATGTTCCAGGCGCACTCCCAGAACTCCAGCTCCGGAACCTGCCCCTCCAGCTCCCGGAAGGCCCGGTCCCCGGCGACCACCCGCGGATCGTCCCGCTCAACGCCTTCGTTCAGCTTGAACAGGACCAGGTGGCGGATCATCGGTACCCCTACTGCTTGCTAATTCACCAGTTCGGTCATGAAGTCGCCGACGCTCTGGGCGGCGCTGGAAATGCCCTCGAACCCTACCTCTACGAGCTCGGCGGACCGCTTGGGAGCGGTGATGATCGTGTACAGCACGAAGACCACCACTATGTAGAAGGTGATCATCTTTGCCTTGGTCACTGCCCTGCCCCTCGTAGACCCCGCCCGCGCCTCGCCTGCGATCGGGCGATTGTATCCGCACACTTGGCCGTATCCAGGGGCTGTTCCCGATCACTGACAAGCCCTTTAAGGTCTTAAGCCCCGCCGATCGATGCCTTTATGCCCACCCCTACGGCTTCTGCGCCCAGGCACGATGAACCTGAGCCCCCGGCCCCGGCAGGACCCGGGGGCCGGAACAGGACCTCACTGTGGGGTCACCGCCGCGCGACTTCCCCCCGACCGCGGCGACTGACCGCAGGCCCTGTTCCCCTCGGGGGAAGCGGCTTGTCCCCCGACGCCGCTTCCCCCGACCTGCTTCTCCCTCACGCTGCTGCCGTCTGTCAGCCGAGGCCGCCTGTGCGGCTTGTGCCGATGCCGAGGTCGAACGTCGACGGGAGCCGCGCGACGGCGCTATCGGGTGAGGGTCCTCCACATGGTCGTCCGGCACCACGCCTACGCCACGAGGCACCGCCGGCAGGGGCCACACCAGGTTCGACCATGCCCTCGGACGCACGCTTGGGGTGAACCCCGTACACGGAGGCCGCAACGAGCCGCAGGGCGCTTCCGCCCGCCGCTGGGACCGCCCCGCACGGGCGGGACCACTTGCAGCGCGAAGCCATGAGCGACCGGGCGGTGGGACCACCCCCGCATGAGCGGGGACCACGGGGCGGGAGCGCGGGGAGGCAGCCGGGTGTCGGGACCACCCCCGCACGCGCGGGGACCACGAGAGCTCCGCCCCGCACGGGTCCGCTGCCCAGGGACCACCCCCGCACGCGCGGGGACCACGAGTCCGACAACCGGTGGGTGTGGCGTAGCCAGGGACCACCCCCGCACGCGCGGGGACCACCGTAGGCTGATGCGGACGGTGTCGATGAGCCAGGGACCACCCCCGCACGCGCGGGGACCACCAAGGCGAAGTACGGGGCGGAGGACCACCCCCGCACGCGCGGGGACCACTGTGCTCGAAGGTGACCCTGGGAGTCGTACCGGGGACCACCCCCGCACGCGCGGGGACCACAGTTCGGGGATCTGACGTGGACGCTTCGGGAGGGGACCACCCCCGCACGCGCGGGGACCACCCGTTGTGCCAGAGCTTCGCCTGCTTGGCCGAGGGACCACCCCCGCACGCGCGGGGACCACAGCGGTACGTGTACCGGAAGACACCCTGCGGGGGGACCACCCCCGCACGCGCGGGGACCACACCACCACTGCTACCACGACGCCGTGAGCCACGGGACCACCCCCGCACGCGCGGGGACCACCCCCTCTTCCCGGACGGGTCGTTGCTGGAGTTGGGACCACCCCCGCACGCGCGGGGACCACCCCATGGGCCTGGACACCACGGGGATGCCGGAGGGACCCCCCCCCGCACGCGCGGGGACCACGCCACTCCGTGTCATGTCATGAGCGTGGGGGTGGGACCACCCCCGCACGCGCGGGGACCACCCGTCGCGTCGGTCGCGTACATCACCCAGTCCGGGACCACCCCCGCACGCGCGGGGACCACCCATGGAGAGTCCGGAACGTGCCCTTCAACGCGGGACCACCCCCGCACGCGCGGGGACCACAGGCCGTCCAGATCGCGCAGATCCTCGCCGTTGGGACCACCCCCGCACGCGCGGGGACCACCCGAACATCAGGCTCCGGCCGAACGCGGCCAGGGGACCACCCCCGCACGCGCGGGGACCACTCATCTGCACCTTCGGGTACGAGGACGACCCGGGGACCACCCCCGCACGCGCGGGGACCACACTCGGCCCACCAGGCCCGGAGCTGGAGCGCGGGGACCACCCCCGCACGCGCGGGGACCACTCCAGCCCGCCGCTCTCCGCGATGGTGCGGACGGGACCACCCCCGCACGCGCGGGGACCACCCCACGAAGGAGCAGCCCGAGACCTGCGCGTCGGGACCACCCCCGCACGCGCGGGGACCACGGGCGCGCCGTCCTGTGGGGCACGGTCGGCCTGGGACCACCCCCGCACGCGCGGGGACCACCCGGTGCCGCCATCGGAGTCTTCGGGGTTGCGGGGACCACCCCCGCACGCGCGGGGACCACATCCAGAGTCCAGACGACTACGAGCTCACCCGGGGACCACCCCCGCACGCGCGGGGACCACAGTTGCTGACCTGCGGCGTTATCGGGGCGGGAGTCGGTTTTTGCTTACTTCCGTAGATGCTCGCCTATCGGTCATTCCGTGCATATCGCCGTCACGGTGCATACGGATCTCCCCTTCACACGCAGCGCCCCTCCCGGGCAACCACCCCTACCGCCCCCCGAACCTCCGCCTCTTCGACGCCTTGCTCCAGCCCTGCCGAGGGACCTCGGCAGGGGTCTTTCCGGGGCGTGGAGCATGAGGGTTCGGGCGGTGGATCAGGGTGAGGCCCTCGTGGTCGGTCGGGTGCCAGGCGTGGTCGTGGGTTTCGAAGGCGTAGCCCTGTTCGTTGTCCGTCTGGTAGGCGAGCAGCGCGCGGCCCTGGCCGGCGTACTCACGGACTTCGGTCCACAGGAGTTCACGGATACGGGTCGACGGAGAGCCCAGGAAGACGCCCGGCGAGATCTCCAGCAGCCAGCGGGTGAGGAAGCCCCGCAGCCCCACCGGGCAGTTGGTGAGGACGATGACGGTCACCAGACGACCTCGTCCCCGTAGTTGCGGCCGGCCTCGACGTGGGCGTCCCCGTCCGACTGGAGGGTGACCCGGTCCGACGACGTACCGTCCGCCTGGGTCGTGTCGCGCGTGCCGTCGTAGCCGAGCAGGTCCTTGATGTCGCGGACGCAACGGTCGAGCAGGCCCGTTCGGTTGATGCGGTCCCGGAGCATCCGGCGCGTCCGGGCCGCGATGTCGTCCGCCCCCTCCGCCGCCGCGTCGAAGGCGGCCGGGATGGCGACCTCGGTCTTGTAGAAGTCCGCCACGTCCATGACGAACGAGCGCTCGTGGCCCGAGTGGACGAAGCCAAGACCGGGGGAGCAGCCGAGCGCGGCGACGACGGAGTGGGAGACCCCGTACATGCACTGCGCAGCGGCCGTCACGGCCTGGTTGGGGGCGTCGCCGGCCGAGAAGTCCTCGCGGTGGTAGTCGCGTCGCCGCCAGGGGACACCCGTGCGTAAGGACTCCCGCTTGTAGCACTCCTTCAGCCGCCGGCCCTCCATCCCCAGCAGATCCTGCCGGGTACGGCCCGCCGTGTCCTCGCCCGGAAAGCGCAGGCGGTACATGGCGCGTGCGACCTCCAGCCGGGTGCGCCGGTTCGCCCACGCCGTGGCCTGCGCCTCGATCAGGCCGGAGGAACGGGTGAGGGCCCGGCCGCCCGCGTAATACCGCACTCCGTGTTCACCGACCCAGGCCACGCCCGCCCCGCTCTCTCCGAGGAGCGCCATCGCCTGATGGGTGACGCGGGTCCCGGGGCCGAGCAACAGCGTGCCGATGGTGGCGGACGGGATGTGGGTGACGCCGTCCGCGTCCTCGGCGGTGATCGCGTTGGAGTCCCGGTGCACCGTGCACCGCTCCAGGTAGACGAACGAGAGCCGGTCGCCGACCCGCGTGAGTTCGCGCGGCGTGGAAGCGCCCCTGCTGCCGACCGTGCTCACGCCGCCCCCTCCCCCTGGCTCCGCACCGGGGCCAGGGTCATCAGGCCGCAGCCGTACGCCTTCGCCTTCCCCAGACCGTGCGTGAGCGTACGGCGGAAAGCCTCCGGATCCGTGATCCGCAGCCGGCCGTCGAAGGTGACCTTGGTGATCTGTACGTCACCGGCCCGGCCCCCCTTCGCTCCGGCCTTCGGCGGTGCTTGAGTCCGCGTCGGCGCTTGTGCCTGTGCCCGTGTCTCTGCCTGCGGCTGCGGCCGGTGGAACTGCAACGGGATCTGATCGCGGACGACGAGCTCGTACTCGTCCCCCTCGGGCAGCAGCCGCCGCTCCTCCGGCTTCCGGACGATCTCGAACCCCGCTTTCTCCTGCCGATCCAGCAGCCACTTCATCTGATGACGGGGAGTCCGATGCGCGGCCCGCTTCGTGGGCTGCCCCTCCTCGAGGTACTGGTGGCGGATGTTGTGCACGGGGTTGGCGGTGAGCCTGAATCCCCAGGTGTCGCCCGGATGGAGCGCGGTGAGGAAATCGGCGTACGCGAACGTCGTCCATCCGGCCTCGTCCGAGGCGGGCCAGCCTGCCTGCTCGACGAGGTGGGTCAGGTCCGGGCGGGTGGGGCTGACGATGAAGAGCAGCGTCTCGGAGGCCCCGTTGTGGTCCACCCGCCACAGCACCCGGGGGCCTGATCCGTCACGGGAGGGGGGCGTGGGGAAGGAGGCGTTCACCGCGCCGTGTACGCGGTGCGGCGAGCCGAGCAGCCGGCGGCCTTCGAACCGGCCGGTGTTCACACGGAAACGGGTGAGGTACATCAGTCAGTCGGTCCTCGGTGTGACGGGCGGGATGGGTGGGACGGACGGGGTGGGGGCGACCGGCGGGGTGGAGCCGGGAGCGACGGGCGGGAGGGCAGAAACGGACGGGACGGGTGAGACAGGCGGGACGGGCGCGACCGGCGTGAGCAGTGCGGTGGGTTCGTGGGGCTGCGGAGACGGCCGCGCCCCGGCCTCGACGGGCACGCGGGTCTCGGCGGTCCGCACGCCCCGCAGCCCGTACCGCCGGTGGCGCGGATCGAAGCTCACCGGGAGGTCCCGCAGCGTCATGTCCGGCAACCGGTCGGGCGGGCTCTCCAGCAGAAGGTCAAGCCGCACCTCCGCGGGCGCGGGCCGGCCCCGGCGGCGGAAGGAGGTGACCCGGTGCTTCCTGTACCAGGCGGAGGCTTCCCACCGCGCCTGCCTCAGGGCCTCCTCCAGCTCCGCGTCCAGCGGTTCCGCGATCGTGACCGGTCGCGAGGGCGGGCAGGACCGGCGGCCGAGGTACGGCAGGAATACGGGCTCCAGCAGCGCCTCGTACAACCGTTGTACGAGCCCGGCGTCACCGCTCACGCCCGCCACGAACACCGCGTCGGCCAGGTAGAAGCGCTCCGAAAGCGGCATCGCCTTCAGCGTGTCGCTGTGGTGCGCGGTGTGGAAATCGCGGAGCCGGGTGCCGGGCTGGTCGATGCGGACGCCGAACTCCAGCGCCGCGAGGTCGGAGAGGTCGGCGTCCCGTCTGCGGCCCTGGGCCGCCGCGAGGAGGCCGATGACACCGCTCTTGGTGGGCGCGCTCTCCGTGGTGCGGCGGGTGAAGCGGGCCGCGGACCCCCACGACTGGAGGGGACCCGCGAGCCGCAGCAGCAGCACGCTCATGCCCCGGGCTCCGCCGCGACGCCCGCCCCGTCACTCGCACCACTGCTCTCCGAAGACTCCGGCGCCAGCCGCGCGGCCACGGCGTCCCCCACCTCGGCCAGCAGCTCGTTCAGGCTCACGGACTTCCCCAGCACGCTCAGAGCATCCGTGTCCTTGCCCACCCGCAGGACCCACCCCTCCGGGCCGTCCGTCAGGCCGAAGCTCCTCTCCAGATCCGGCACGAAGTCGGCGAGCCTCGCGCAGCTCTCCTTGAGGAAGCCGCCGTCCCTGCTCACCGCCACGGGCTCCTCGAACGCGGCCACGTAACTGACCGGACGCCGGGAGCGGAGCTTCACGATCACGGCGGCCGGCAGGGTCTGGTTGCCGAACGTGTTGATCTTCCCGGTCGGGAGGGAGGTGATGAACCCTTCGAGGAACGCGGTCACCGCCCGCCGTGTGGGCTCCACCGGCCGGGCCTCGTCGTGCCCCGCGCCCAGGTTCTCCTGGAGGCGGTTCACGTCGAGCGCGGCGTAGCGGTAGAGCGTCGCGGAGTTGAAGTCGATGGTGCCGATCATCCCCGCGCCGGTCTCGGCGTCCGTGTTCTTGTCGTCGACCGCCGTGTAGTAATCCGACTCGACCTCCACCGCGTGCACGCTGAGTGCGTGCGCGACCTGGGCCGCCGCGTCCACGTTCAGGTCGGTCGAGTCCGCCACCATGCGGCCGAACAGCGCGATGTCCACCGAGTGCTCGGTCCGGGCCGCCTGCTTGGCCCGGGCCTTGTTCTCCTTGTCCTTGAAGAACTCCTTGAGCGCCTTGACGTCACCGCCCTTCCCGCCTTCGACCGTCATCCGGGCGAGCGCGTCGAACTGCCGGTCGCTCAGGAACATCAGGTACGTGGACTCCGCCGCCGGGTCCTCCACGTCCTGCTTGCTCTTCCGGGTGGGGACGGCGACCCTCGAGCCGGTCGCCGCGAGGATCGTCTCCGCCGCCAGGCTCTGCGCGGCGACCCGCGACAACGACGGGTCCAACCCCAGGACCCTGTCGGCGAGGACTTCCACGACCTTCTTGGTCCGGACGCCGAGCTCGGTCGAGTCGAGCAGCTCCGTGAACGCCTTACGGGTGGCCCTCTTCCACGCCTGACTGGACACCCGGGAGCGCCGCACGCCCCCGTACGTCGCTGACTTCGGCGTCCCCGTGTCGTCGCGGTTCAGATTGCTCGGCGGAACGGTCTGGAGGATGTGGATGTCGACAATCGTCCTGGTCAGGGTCACGCGTGCTCAATTCCTCTGTTCGTCGTCATGCGCGAAAGATGTTCTACGGGGGGCGGAGGCATGGGCGGGCGGCAGCCGCGGAGGTGTACGAGCGCGGGCGTCATTCCCCGGCCGCGTAACCCCCGTACTCCTCATCCGGGGCCAGGCTCCGGTCGATCGCCTCGGCGTTCTCAACGGAGCCGGCGGAGGACGGCTTCGCCTTCTTCGCGGCGGAGGCGGCGGCCAGATGGAACTCACGCCCCCACTCCCGCTGCACCCCGGCCCGGTCGGGGCGGGACTGCCAGCGGTAGAGCTGCCCGGCCAGGCGCGCGTAGTCGAGGGGCTCCCCCGCGCCGCGCAGGAGCAGCACGATCTCCCTGAGCCGTACGGCGACGGAGTCGAGGGACTCGGCCGTGCCGACCCGCACCAGGCGTTTGCGCAGCGGGGAGTCCTCCTCGTCCTCGGCGGAGGCCCCCTTCAGCCGGATCAGCGTGCGGACCGCCCCGCCCAGGTTCTGCCTTCGGTCGTGCATGCCCGTGTCCCGGCCGGACTGCTGGTGCAGGGCCCACAGGGTGGAGGCGAGGAAGACGGCCTCCTCCGCGTACTCGCGGCGGAAGAAGTGCTCCCGCACTTCGAGGATCCGGGCCAGCTCCTCCGTCCCGCCGACGCCCCACAGGTCCTGGACCTGGTGAGCCCGCTTGCCCGCCCCGCGTCGCAGCCGGGCGAGCTCCGCCACGGCGGCCGATGTGTCGGCCAGGTACTGCGGCTGGATCCGTGCGATGTACATGCCCGTCGCGCGGGCGACCAACAGGTGGTCGGGCAGGTCCGTGGCCACCGGCTTGCCGTCCCGGGGCGCTGACGAGGCGTCCGGTGCGCCCGCTCCCGCGCCGGTCGTCGTGGGGGTGATGGTCATGCGGTTCCCTCCGGAGGAGCTTCGTGGCCCCGGTCAGCCCGGTCGGCCCGGTCGGCCCGGTCGGCCCGGTCGGCCCGGTCGGCGGCGGTCGGAGCAGTCGTTTCGGGCGGTGGCTCGGGCAGCTCGGGCGGCGGCTTGGGCAGCACCTTGTTGATCCGGGTCCGGAACCACAGGTCCGCCCGCGAACTATCGACCCAGCGCTTGCCCACCCCCGGCAGGTCGACCACCCGTCCCTCCGCCGCGCCCCGGCCCGCCGAGTCGAGGAGCTGACGGCCGAGGTCGAGAACGACATGGCGCGCTGTGGCCTGCCATTCCGCGCGCGCGGCATCCGGGTCCGGTTCCGTGCTGAGGTCCGCCAACCACTGCCGGTACGGCCCGTCCAGCGCCCCGAACCCCAGATCGCGGGCGGTGCCCGTGGCCGGCCCGGCCTCCGAACCGGCCGCCCGCGCCAGATTCCCGGCCAGGTGCCCCAGCGCCGACACGGCCTGCTCGGCGTCGGTGACCGCGTCGACGGCGACCGCACCGTGCAGGCGTCGGTCCTGGTGCAGCAGAACGACCGGCAGGACGATGGAGTCGTCCACCACCTCGTCCACCACGGACTGCTGCGTCCCGTAGACCGCACCGACCAACCGCGTACGGATCAGCGAGCCCTTCTCCAGCACGCCTTCGGTACTGAGCAGGGCCAGCCATCTCACGATCCCGGGCGGCAGGCTCTGGGGCGTACCTCGGCCGGTCGTGTCGCCGGCCGGCTGCTGCGCGTACAACAGGCTGCCCAGACCGCGCCAGGCGGCCCGGGCGGGATCGTGCTGACGCGGCAGGTAGATCAACGGACGGCCGAGCTTCTTCTCCTGCGCCTGACTGCGCCGCCAGCCCGTCATCGGTTCCTTGTTCTGCCGGTTGGCGGGGGCGAGCGGGTCCCCGTAACCGAGGACGACCCCGGTGACGTCTGCTCCCGCCACGCGAAGGAGCAGCCGCCGGGACTGCCAGGTGTAGAGGTCGCGCGGGCCTGCGGGTCGCGGAACGGAAGGGTCCCCTTCCAGCACCCCGGGACCGGGGGGCGTCTCGCGCCGCCAGACGGGAAGGTCGGCCTTCGGCTCCGACGCCAGGATGCCCTCATCCGTCGGAATCAGATTCAGCAGGAGCATTTCCCGCAGGTCCGAGCCGTCCGCGAAGACACCACCGAGACCGCCCACCCAGCCGACACCCTGCGGATACACCTTCCCGCCCTTGACCCGGTCGTCGCCCTCCATCCCGGACTTGATGCCCGAGGAGTCGTACGCGTGCGTGTGCACGAGCCAGCGGGCCGCCTCCGCGAGACCGAGCCGCTCCACGCCGGGCCGGCGCATCGAGAAGAACGCCTCGCCGTTCGGCACGTCGGCCACGATCCGGTTCAGCGAGGCGACTTCGTGCTTCTGCGTGTGCAATCCGGCGACCTGGAAGAACGGCCGCTCGGGATGGAGAAGGTCGAAGCGGTCCCGGTGCCGGTCGAGGTAGTCGGCGACGACGTCGAAGGAGTCCGGCGCTTCCCACAACGCCTCCCAGTCCTCCAACTGCGCCGGCGCACCACCCGATCGGCCCTCGGCCTCGTCCAGGGCGTCGTACAGGATCGCCAGCAGCAGGCGCAGCAGGGCCGGCTCCTGGGTCGGGAGATCACCCACCAGCCGCCGGACGTCCTTGGCCCGCGCGAATACGTCGTGCAGCGAGAGCTGCCCGGTGGAGCCGTCCGCGTACTGGACAGGCAGCCACGGCTCGGAGACCAGATCGAAAGAAGGCACCTTGGACGTCACCGATTCGAGCCCCTTTGCTCGGCTTGCTCCGCGCGCGCCGACAGGACCCGCCCGGAGCCCGTCATCGACGCTGTAGTGGACTTCGAAGCCTGACAGGTGGGTCTGACAATCCTCGTCCAGAACGAGCAGCAACTCGCCCGCCAGCCAGGGGCACTCCTTCACCTGCCAGGCCGGTACGACGAACCGCTCCAGCTCCGCGATGGTCCGGTCGATGGTCCTCGGATGGGTGAGGAGGCGGGGCAGCGTCAACGCGCACGCGGCGACGACTTCGGCGGCCCGGTGCGGCGGAGGCGTGTGTTCCGGCAGGTCCAGCCCACCGCGTCCCTTGTCGAGCCAGCTCACGGTGGTCAGCCGGCCGTCCGCGCGGCGCTGGACGACCAGCACCTCCAGGCTCTCCTCGCTGTCCCGCACCTGCGCACGCCCGCTGCGGCTGTCGTCGGCGTCCCCGGCGTTGCCGTCGAGCCAGCCGAAGAGGGGCCGCCCGGCCCGGCGTACCGGCCCCAGCCGGAACACGTCGGCCCGCTCCCGCTTCTGGGCCAGCCGGGTCAGGTACCCCCGCCGGGCGGCGGCCAGATCCGCCGCCCAGTGCTCGGGCCCGACCGGCCGTTCGTCGTAGGCGGCCTGCACCAACGGGCTGATGTGGTCGGGCAGGACGAGCGGTACGCCGTCGAGATGCGGCCCCAGCACGGCGAGCGCCCGCAGCAGGGTGTGCGGCCCCTGATAGACGGCGAGGGAACCCTTTACGGGCTTGGGCAGTTCGGCGTTCCAGTCCTCCACCCCGGTGATCAGGCAGCGGGCCCGGGCGAGTCGGGGCGGCCGGGTACGCGGATGGCGATGCAGCCGGCCCATGCGCTGGAGCACCAGGTCGACGGGGGCGAGATCGGTGACCAGGAGGTCGAAGTCGACGTCCAGGGACTGTTCGACGACCTGACTGGCCACGACGATGTGCGGCCCGGCGGGTCGGCTGTACGGGCGGTCGGGGTGGCCGTGCGGGTCGGCAGGGTCGCCGTGTGACCTGGCGGGGTCGCTGAGCGGGTCGCCCGGGTCGTCCGGGCGGCCGTGCGGCCTGGCGGGGTCGCTGTGCGGGTCGGCAGGGTCGCCGGGGGATCCGCCGGTCCGGTCGCCATCGGGGCCGAACCGCTCGCGCAACTCGGTGTCCTTGCGCGCCCGGTCGGCCGCGATGAACCGGGAGTGCGCCACGGTGACGGCCTCCGCCCCGAAGTGCGAGCGGAGGTGTTCGGCGGCCTCCAGGACCCGGTCGACGGTGTTGCGTACGACGAGGGCGCACCCGCCGTCGCGCAGCTCCTCGTCCAACCGACGTACCAACGATGGCAGTTCGTCGTCCAGCCGTTCGAGGGCCACCTCCGTACGCCGTCCGGAGGCGGGCTCGGGCCGGGCCGTCAGCACGATGTCGCCGGGTGCGACAGCGGTGATCAACGGGTAGGCGTCGTCGGGGAGATCGAGGGCCTCGGCGAGTTCGGGGGACTCCTCCCCGGCGTACGCGGCGGCCAGTTCGCGCCGGCGCTTCGCCGGGAGGGTCGCGGAGAGCATCACCACGGGCACCCGGTAGGCGGCGAGCCACTCCAGTACGCGGTCGAGGTAGGCGTTCATGTACGCGTCGTAGGCGTGCACTTCGTCGATGACGACGACCTTGCCGGCGACGGCGAGGTGCCGCATCGCCAGGTGCCGGCTCTTGAGCCCGGCGAAGAGCACCTGGTCGATGGTGCCGACGGCGAAGGAGGACAGCAGCGCCTTCTTACGGCCGCGCAGCCACTGGTGGGCGTGGAGGGAGGCGGGGTTGACCCGGTTCGCGGCCCCAACGGGGGACACCTTCTCATCCGGGCCGTCCAGATCGACGGCCGCGATCGTCCGCCGATCGGCCTTCGTCATGCCGGCCCACACCTCGTTGAGGGACGCCTTGGCGTGGGCGAGGACGACGGACAGGGGCCCGTCCGAGGGAAGCCGCCCCAGCCAGCTCAGCAGCCGGGGGAACATCGCGTCCCCGGTCGCGCGGGTGGGCAGCGCCACGAGGCACCCACCGGCCCCCGAGGCGGCGGCCATGACCTCCGCCGCCGCGAAGGCCGCCTCGGTCTTGCCCTCCCCCATGGGGGCCTCGATGATCAGCAGCCCGCCGGTGGGCAGCTGCCGTGCCATCCGTACGGCTTCCTCCTGTACGGGCCTGATCCCGGCGCCCTCCGGAAGGTCGAACCGCGCCTGGAACAACTCGGCTGCGGTGCCGCCCGGTTGCTCGGCCCGCCAGGGCCCGGGGAGGTCCAACCCGGCCCAGGCGGCGGCGAGGCGACGGCGCTCCCCCTCCTCTCCGACCGGCGACCAGGAGGCGGGATCGTACGGGAACAGCTCGGAGGAGCTGGCGATCCAGTCCGAGACGATGACGATCGCGGTGAGCACCACCTGAACGGGCTGCGGCAATCGCACGGACCGCCACGCGGCGAACCGCCCTTCCACACCGGCCCGCACGGCACAGGCGTCCATCAACTCGTACTGAACCGCCCGCCAGACGTCCTCGCTCGCGCCGCCGGTGCGCAACAGTCGGGGCCGCAACCCGAGATCATGGATCTGCTGATGATCCGGCGGCGTCCCGTGATGCCCACCGGCCACCACGGCGAACTGCCCCGAAGCCCGCTCACTCCACCCGAACCGCTCGGCCAGCCACTCCTGAATGAGCAACTGCCCGGCCAGCCCGTGGGGAGCCATCCTGCGATCCAGCCCGAACTGCTTCTGATACGGCATGCCGAGCCCGGCGGCCCGCATCCGGTCGGCAAGCCCGTCCACCTGGCAGGCGAAGGCGGGGGTGGCCTTGCCGATGTCGTGCACACAGGCGAGATAGACGGCCAACTGCCGTGCATCATCAGCCCCTTGCGGAAGCACTTCCGCAACCAGCGCCTTGACGTTGTCGGGCACCCACTCGTCCCAGAGCCGCCCCGCGACGGCGGCACTGTCGGCCATGTGCCGCCACAGGGGGAGCCACTCTTCGGTCTTCCGGTCGTGCTTGCCCCAGGCGGTTCGGGATGCGGGGGACAGGTGGCGGAATGCTGTGAGGCGTTCCGCGTCGATCATGACCATGTGGTCATTCGACATCGATAGAGCAACGGTGGCGATAGGTCTTCAAAAGAAGTGCGAAGTTGATCGAAATTAATCGAAAATGATCTTTAATTGATGACCACTCGACCACGCATGACACTGCCTCATAGTGCCGATTAACGGCAATACCGCTTGGGGTGGCCGTCTACTGCCTCTGGCTGGCACCCCCTGCCTATGTGGGGACGCCAGCCAGGTTGATCGCTTAAGCGTGCACGGGTTGCGTATGGGTCCGGCGTGTCCCCGTCTGCCTGGTTAGAGGCGCGCCCCAAGGATGATCGCTGTGAAGATGATGATCACTGTGATGTTCCAGGTCCATGCGGCGGATGCGGGAGGGGTGAGCATTGGCGGCACGACCAATCCTCCTGAAGTCAAGGCAAGGATGAGGGGGTGGGGGCGGTCGTCGGGCTGATCAAGGCCGCGTGTTCCAGTCATTGGAGAGCTCCTTTGGGCGGCTGAGGCTTCGAGGCAGGTGTCCTGGTGTGCCTGGACGACCTCGAATCTGCAACAGCAGGTATCGCTCTGGCAAACGCGCGTTGCTCCATTAGGGCAATTTTGACATGTTCCTGGCGTATTTCAATAATGCTCTCCCTACATTGTGTTATGTTGCTCTCCCTAGTTGTATCAAAATCGATTTCAATCAGATCCAGCCGGTTCAAGTCTGCGTTGTGTTAAATCCCCGCATGTGCGGGGAACATGGCACCGGTTGTGCGCAATGGTGCTCACCCTAGGGTTCACCCCCGCGTGCGCGGGGAACACCCTCCCACCATAATGTCGCACTGCGAGTCATTATGGCTCGCAGTGCGTGCGGAGGGACACACGTCGCCGACCTCGACGGCGAGGGGCCATTCCCACGTGCGCAGGGACCACTCCGCGAGTCGACTCGCGGAGTTCCGTCCCCCGACAGGGGATCATTCCCGTGCCGGGGAGCACCACTCCTCCCCCAGCCCCTTCCAACCTTCCCTTGGAGCACCCCCGCAGTCAGGGAATGAGCAGCCGCACATAGTGCCGCCCTTGATGAGGTGTCGGTGCTCGTCGCCCGCCTTCGGCCGGACTGCGCACGGGAGCCCTGCGAACGCCGAACCGGACTGGGCGCGGCACGTACCTAAAGGTTCGTGCTTGATCAGGAACCGGTGTCGGGGGAGCCTGGCGGAGGCGCGCCAAGTCCCTTGTCCATTTCGGCCTCTGCCCTTGCGGTGAGGTGGTCCCGACCCCAGACGGAGAGCCGTTCCAGCAGGTCGTAGAGCCGATGGCCGTGCTCGGTCAGCGAGTACTCAACCCGAGGCGGCACCTCGTCGTAGTCCTCCCGGTGGACGATCCCGTCCGCCTGGAGCTCTCGAAGCTGCTGCGTCAACACCTTCTCACTGATGCCGGTGACTAGCCGCCTGGTCTCTCCGAAACGTCGTGGGCCGCCGGTGAGCGCCCACATGATGAACGACTTCTACTTGCCCTCGAACACCGCGACGGCCACGCCCATCCCGCATGTATGCGGATCGCTCACCGTCACAACCTCGGAGCTCCCCATGTCTGCTTCCCCCGTCACCGTCCTTGGCCTAGGCCCGATGGGCCGGGCCGTAGCCGCCGGGTTCCTGGCCGAAGGCAACCCCATAGACGAGCGACCGCAGTCGTCGCTTCGTGCGCCGGCCGTGGGGCGTGCCCACATCTCGGGGGTGCGTGGCGAGGCGGTCGGCCCACGCAACCGCTCACTCGCCAACTGGGACCCGGTCACGCCGCTGTGGAACACCCCGCGTGCGCGGGGACCACAGCCGACTCGACATCCGATCGCGCCTGGAGCTGGGATTATCCCCGCACACGCGGGGACCACAAGCCCGCCCCCTCTCTCGGGCAGCTCCTCCCGGGACCATCCCCGCACACGCGGGGACCACAGTTCCTGACCTGAGGTTCTATACGGCCGGGGCCTGTTTTGGCTCACTTCTTGGGAAGCGGAAATAACTAACCTTGCTTCGCAAGCAACTTGCACACGCACCCGTACAGCCGCCCCTCCCCAGTTGCGAACACGCCGACTACAGCAGACCGGCCGCGACCGCCCGTCCAGACCGCCCCGCCTGTCGAGCCTCGCCGCACGTCCGCCATGCCGCCGCAGGCGATCCACGCCGCTGAGCCCGAGTCGGTCAGGCCCGCTCGGCGGTATGCGAGAGAAGCGGCCGCGTATCAGGAGCCGTCGATCACCGAAGACGTGCTCGACACCCTGGAGCTCCTCGCGAGCGAGCCGGTGACCAACGCCGTTCGGTACGGGACCGAGCCGGGCGACTCGTTCAAGGTCACCGTTGCCGCCGAACCCGGAAAGTGCCGCGTGGAAGTACATGACGCCCGGCGTCGCCCGCCCCGTCCTCGGCCGCCCTCCGACGAACGCGTCCGTGGGCGCGGGCTGCACCTCGTCGAGGCGTTGGCATCGCGGTGGGGTGTGGCCGAGCGGCCCTTCGGGAAGATCGTGTGGGTCGTCGTCACCTGGTGATCCGCCCCTGAGCGCCGCAAGCCATATGCCGCAAGCCATAAGCCGTAAGCCGCAGGGCGTATGCCGTAAGCCGTGACCGTAAACGCAGAACACCCCCCTTGATCGCGTTTCCGCAGATCAAGGGGGGTGTCAAAAGCGGTAGCGGTGGGATTTGAACCCACGGTGACGGGTTACGCCACACTCGCTTTCGAGGCGAGCTCCTTCGGCCGCTCGGACACGCTACCGAGAGAGAGCTTAGACCATCTCGGGGCGTGTACAGAAATCGGTTCTCGGGGGAGGGGTGGTTCGACCTCACGAGGCGCTGGAGCCCACGGTCAGGGGGTGCGGAAGCCGCAGGTCAGAGGGTGCGGAAGAACGCCGTCAGCTGCCTCGCGCAGTCGTCCTCCAGGACGCCCGCGATGACCTCCGGGCGGTGGTTCAGGCGGCGGTCGCGGATGACGTCCCAGAGGGAGCCGGCCGCGCCGGCCTTCTCGTCGCGGGCCCCGTAGACGACCCGGGCCACCCGGGACTGGACCAGAGCGCCCGCGCACATCGTGCAGGGTTCCAGGGTCACCACCAGCGTGCAGCCGGTGAGGCGCCACTCGCCGTGGGCCTCGGCCGCCCGGCGCAGGGCCAGGATCTCGGCGTGGGCGGTCGGGTCGCCGGTGGCCTCGCGCTCGTTGTGGGCGGCGGCCAGTTCGGCGCCGTCCGGGCCCAGCACGACGGCGCCGACCGGAACATCGCCGGCCGACGCCGCCTGCGCCGCCTCGGTCAGGGCGCGGCGCATCGGGGCCTGCCACGGATCGCGTACGGGGTCGGGCTCGGGCACAGGTGCGTGTACGGGATCCGTGGCGGGCCGGGGTGAGGGTTTCGGCGGTCGTGCGGTCACCCGCGGACCTTAGCGGACAGGGTGCCGGCGGACGTGATGACGGGGAACCAGGGCGTGGACGGCCCGGCCGGGAGGCCAGCCGGGAGGCTAGGGCACATCCGGCGTCGCGGGGCCGGGCACGCCCTAGCGGACCGCCTCCAGGACCTCCGCCGCTCCCAGCGCGTCGGCGATCTCCGTCAGCGCGTCGGTTCGCAGCGTCAGCAGGTCCTTCTCGGAGACCCCGAAGTCGGCGAGGATGCCCAGCTCGCCGATGGGGCCGGCCGGTACGGCGTCGGAGTCGGGGTCGGGGCCGGGGTCATGGCCGGGGTCGGGGTCGAGAGCGGAGGCAGAGGTGGAATCCGCGTTCCGGTCGGTGGTTCCGGTCCGTCCGGCCGCCGAAGCGACGGGGCGGTCCCCCGGGTCCGGTTCGCCGTCCTCCGTGCCGTCGAGGTCGACGAGCTCCTCCAGCGCGGCGATCTCGTCCTCGGCCCCTGGTTCGCGGCCGAGCAGTTCGTCGGTGAGCAGGATCTCCCCGTACGAGGAGCGGGCGGCGGCGGACGCGTCCGAGACGTAGATACGGGGGTCCTCCTCACCGTCCACCCGGAGGATGCCGAACCAGGCGTCCTCCTGCTCGATGTAGACCAGGACCGTGTCCTCGTCCACCGAGACCGCTTGGGCCAGATCCGTCAGGTCGGACAGGGTCTCCACATCGTCGAGCTCCGTGTCGCTCGCTTCCCACCCGTCTTCGGTGCGCGCGAGCAGTGCGGCGAAGTACACCGTGACTCTCCCACTGGTCATAGGTGAATCGGTCCGACGGGAGGGCAGACGGCGATCCGTCTGCTCTGAGCCCCGCCCAATCGGCATCGTGGCAGAAACAAGCGCCGGGCGAGACCTCTTCGACCGTTGCGTCGGCCATCAGTTCCAGGAGTGCCTGGTCGGCCCTCTCCCTGACGGACGCGTCACGGACCCGTTCGGCGGGGGGAGTGCGCCGGTGGTACCCGCGGTTGCGGGACGGCCTCACCAGCGGAACGTACGCATCCGCATCTGTTGGCGCATACGGGCCGCGCGGGCTCTGCGCGGCTGCACCCGGTCGCGCAACTGCTTGGCCTCATGGAGCTCGCGGAGGAACTGCGCGCGCCGCCTGCGCCGGGCCGCGTCACTCTCCTGCGCGTCCGCGGCGTCACCCGTCATGTCCTGGGGCTCGCGCGCGTCGGGCGCGTCGCTCACTCCGCGTGAGCCCGGGTTCCGCTGCCGCTGCCCGTCCGCCGCCATCGATACACCACCCCAACGCTGGGTCCGTATGCCCCCACCTTCCCCCCGAACAGGTGGTTGATGCCAGCGCAGGGTGCCGGAAGGCGCGGTTACTGTTGACGCATGCGGATCCACGTCGTCGACCACCCCCTGGTGGCGCACAAACTGACCACGCTGCGCGACAAGCGCACCGACTCCCCGACCTTCCGGCGGCTCGCCGACGAGCTGGTCACCCTCCTCGCCTACGAGGCCACCAGGGATGTGCGCACCGAGCAGGTCGACATCGAGACCCCGGTGACGCCCACGACGGGGGTCAAGCTCTCGCACCCCCGGCCCCTCGTCGTCCCGATCCTGCGCGCCGGCCTCGGCATGCTGGACGGCATGGTGCGGCTGCTGCCCACCGCCGAAGTGGGCTTCCTCGGCATGATCCGCAACGAGGAGACGCTCCAGGCGGAGACGTACGCGACCCGGATGCCCGAGGACCTCTCCGGCCGGCAGGTCTACGTGCTCGACCCGATGCTGGCCACCGGCGGCACCCTCGTCGCGGCCATCCGCGAGCTGATCAAGCGCGGTGCCGACGACGTCACCGCCGTCGTCCTCCTCGCCGCTCCCGAGGGCGTCGAGGTGATGGAGCGCGAGCTGGCCGGCGCCCCCGTCACCGTCGTCACCGCCTCCGTCGACGAGCGGCTCAACGAGCACGGCTACATCGTGCCGGGCCTCGGCGACGCCGGGGACCGGATGTACGGCACGGCGGAGTAGCCCGCAGCCGACGACCGGGGATCAGGCCCCGGGGAGAAGAACGAGACCGGCGCCCCCTCCCGCGACGTACCAGCCGTACGTCGTGGGAGGGGGCGCCGGTCCGTCGTCGCGCGGGAGGGGCGCCGGTCCGGCCGGGCCGGGTGTCGGTCAGCCGCTCTTCGTCGTCGGCGCGCAGGAGGCGGACGGGGCCGGGCTCGGCTTCGTGAGCGCCGTCATGGCCGCGGTGGCCTCCGCCGGGGTGCTGAACGCCTTGAACTTCGTGCCGAGGATCAGGTCGACCTCCGCCGTCTTGCGGTTGTCGGTCTTGCGCACCGTGCCCGGCAGCTGCGTGCCGAGCACCGCGAAGCTGCCGTCCGCCGCGGTCGGGGCGCCCAGCAGCACACCCGTGCCGGGGACCTTCTTGTCGTACGCCTCCGGGGCGTTGCCGACCTCGCCGACCGCGAAGCCGCGCTTCTTCAGCTCGTCCGCCGCGGACTTGGCCAGCCCGCTGCGGGTCGTCGCGTTGAAGACGTTGACCTTGACGCCGGCCGGCTTCGGCAGCGCCTTGGCGGCGACCGCGGGTTTCGGGGTGGGGCAGTCCCGTTTGTGCTCGGCGGCGTTGGCGCTCTTGTCGCCGCCCGTGAAGACGTCGATGAGCTGCAGTGTTCCCCAGCCGGCCAGGCCGAGGGTCACCACGGCCGAGACGCCCGCGAGGATGATCCTGCGGCGGTTCCGGGGGCGACGCATGCGGGGGTACGTGTCGCCCGTGATGCGGTACTTTCCGCCCATGCCGGGGGGAGTGAGCATGCTCATGGAAGTAGCGTAGTGCGCCCAGTGATGATGCGTACTAAATGATCAACGCGGGGCACCCGGATGAGCACGAAAGCACCCGAAAGGCCCGAATTCACGTCTCGCTGATACGCGAATGTCTCGTGTGATGGGGGAGCGTGGTGCGGGCGCGGTGAGGGCGGTGGGGCGTGGTGCGGGCGCGGTGAGGGCCGTGGGGCGCGGTGGCGTCAGCCCAGGTCGAGGACGCGCGCGTGCAGCACCTGGCGCTGCTGGAGCGCGGCCCGGACCGCCCGGTGCAGACCGTCCTCCAGGTACAGATCGCCCTGCCACTTCACGACGTGGGCGAACAGGTCGCCGTAGAACGTGGAGTCCTCGGCGAGGAGGGTCTCCAGATCCAGCTGGCCCTTGGTGGTCACGAGCTGGTCCAGGCGAACCGGACGCGGCGCGACGTCCGCCCACTGCCGGGTGCTTTCCCGGCCGTGGTCGGGGTATGGCTTCCCATTTCCGATGCGCTTGAAGATCACACGGAAAGCCTACCGGGCAAGGGCCTCCAGGCGCAGCCGGGGAAGCCCACTGCGGCGCTCCACCAAAGGGGGTAGAGCGCCGCATAGCGCTGGATAGCGGGACAGGGGTCCGCCCCTGCGGGGCTGCTGCTCGGTGACAGTCCCGCCCGTGCGGGGCTGCCGCTCCGTGACAGTCCCGCCCGTGCGGAGCCGCTGCTCCGCGACAGTCCCGCCCATGTGGGGCTGCTACTCCGTGACCTCGTGGCCGTGGCCGTCGTGCAGGCCGCCGCCGCTGCCCGGCGTGCCGGTGCTGGGGGCCGGCTTGACGGGGCGGGTCAGCGAGCGGAGGTCGTGGGCGTACGTGCCCACGGCGTTGGCGATCACGTCGATGTTCACGTCGAAGTGCCGCATGTCGATGTTCTTCAGGGTGTCGCAGGCCGCGTGGTAGCACGGGTCGTAGGGCTCGCCCGCCTTTCCGCCGTACGTACGGGCCTGGGCCTCCGTCTTGATGCCCTCGGCCCCCGTGAACGTACCGCCGGAGGGGATGCCGACCTCGATGAACGGGCCGTAGTCCGAGCGGCCGGTGAAGTCCGTGCCCTCGTGCTTCTTGCCCTTGCCGTCGAGGAACTTGTTGATGTCCCGCTCCAGTTGGGCGGAGCCCTCCGGGCCGGGGCCCGCGCCCACGCCGTCCGAGTCGTCGCCGTCGTAGACGAACTGGACGCCGTTGGGGGAGGCGATCATGTCGAAGTTGAGGTAGAGCGCGATCTGCTTGCGCTGCTTCTCGGAGAGCCCGGCGACGTACGCCTCCGAGCCGAGCAGGCCGTTCTCCTCGGCCGACCACCAGGCGAACCGGACCTTGTTGGCGGGCTTGCTCTTCGACTTGGAGAGTTTCAGGGCGACTTCGAGCAGACCGGCGGAGCCGGAGCCGTTGTCGTTGATGCCGGGGCCCTCGGTGACGGAGTCGAGGTGGGCGCCGAGCACCACGGTCTTCGCCGCCTTGCCGCCGCGCGTCTCCGCGATGACGTTGCGGGTGGTGCGCTCCTCCTGGAGCTGGCGGACCTCGAAGGAGACCGTCACTTCGCCCCTGCCCAGGTCGGCGACCAGCTTCTCGCCCTCCTCCTGGCTGACGCCACCGGTCGGGATCCTGCCGGCCGACGCATCGCCCAGGGTGCCGGAGAGGAGGCCCTCGGTGTTGTTGTAGATGACCGCTCCGGCCGCACCGGCTCCCGCTGCCGCCGCCTGCTTGTCCGCGAAGGTGCAGCCGCCGCGCTTGATCAGGGCGATCTTGCCGGTGAAGTTCGCGGAGGCGTAGTCGGACGCCTCGCAGCCCGGAGTCTCGTCGACGGGAACGGCCAGGAGCCCCGCCGTCAGGCCGCCCACCTTGGTCGACTTCGTGTACGTCATCGCCTTGATCGTCACATCGCGGGGCGACGGCGAGACGACGGCGAGCTTTTCGGCCAGGGTCTCGGTGTAGGGGAAGCTGAAGGTCTCGTACGACACCTGGTACCCGGCCCGCTGGAGCTGCCGGTAGACGTACGCCGCCGAGGCGTCGTGGCCCAGCGAGCCCGCGGCGCGGTGACCGCCGGCCGAGTCGGCTATCGCCTGGAACTGCTGGAGATGGCGGTGGGCGTCACGCGCTGACGCGTTCTTCACCAGCTCCCGGGACAGCTTGACCGCCTCTTTCGAGGGGCTGGAGCCGTGCGAGTGGCCGTGGCCGTGGCCGTGCGAGGGCCCGTGGGACGGGGCGGCGCCCAGGAGGAGCGGCGTAGCCAGAGCGGTGGCGGCCACAACTGCCACGGCTCTGCGACGTGTTGCGTGCACAGGAGTCCTTCCGGTTCTGAACGTTCTGGACGTGTGAACGAAGCTGGAACGAACGAATGTGGAACGGTGGAGCGAAAGCTAGCGAGTGGGGTGACTCCTGGGAACCGTTGTGGCTGGTTTTGATCGCTCGCTCCGGCCGTTCTGTCCGGCTGCCCCTTTTGGCCGCCCTTCCTGTGAGGCTTTTGCTTGCTTTGGTTGCTCTGTTTCCTTTGCCGCCTTTGATTATTTTGATTACTTCTATTCTTTTGGCGTGTTTGATGACTTTGACGCCTTTGATGCCTTTGCCGATTTAGCCGCTGTGGCTGCTGCCTTCGCCGCCGCCTTGGCCTCCTGCTTGTACGCGCGCACCTCCGCCAGTGACTCCGGCCCGGTGATGTCGGCGACCGAGCGGTGCGACCCGGCCTCCCCGTACGGGCCCGCCGCCGCCCGCCACCCCGTGGGACGTACGCCGAACCGCTTGCCGAGCAGCGCCAGGAAGATCTGGGCCTTCTGCGCTCCGTACCCGGGCAGGGCTTTCAGCCGTCGCAGCAGCTCCTCCCCGGTCCCGGCGTCCCGCCACACCGCGCCCGCGTCGCCGTCGTACTCGGCCACCAGGTACTGGCACAGCTGCTGGACCCGCTGGGCCATGGAGCCGGGGTAGCGGTGGAGGGCCGGTTTGGCGGTGAAGAGGGCGGTGAAGGCGTCGGGGTCGTAGGCGGCGATCTCCGCCGCGTCCAGGTCGTCCGCACCCATCCGCCCGGCCAGCGTGTACGGGCCTGTGAACGCCCACTCCATCGGGACCTGTTGGTCCAGCAGCATGCCGACGAGGGCGGCCAGCGGGCTGCGGGCGAGGAGTTCGTCTGCCTCCGGCTGCTGGGCGATCCGCAGGGTGACGCCCTCGCCGGGGTTCGCGCCGGGGTCCGCGCCCGGGTTCGCGCCCGGGCTCGTGTCGGGGTCCGCGCCGGGGTCCGTCCCGAGTTCCTGGCCGAGCTCTTTGCCGCTGTCGCTCCTGGTCATACTTTCGATGATCCCGAGGGCGGGACCCTACGGCGACTCCAGTGATGCCGATGGCCCCCGGCTTCGGCTGATGGGAGTACGCGGTGTGGTCGCCCGCTCGCGGCACGTGTTCCCCGCCCTCATGGATTACGGGTTCAGCCGTGCCGCCCGCGTCCGCAGATAACGGGCCTCGGGCTCGCTGAGGGTGCCGTCCGCCGCCGCGCGATAGGCGACCCCGGCGGCCTCCGACTCCCCCGCCCGCTCCAGGAGATGGGCGCGTACGGCATCGAGGCGGTAGTGCCCCTCCAACGCCCCCGCCAACGCGTCGACCTCAGCCAGCCCCGCGCGCGGCCCGTGCACCATGGCCACCGCGACCGCCCGGCCCAGGGCGGCGGCGGGGTCGGGGGAGCGGTGCACGAGGAGCTCGTACAGGGCGAGGATCTGCGGCCAGTCGGTGTCCTCGGCGCGCCCGGCCTCGTCGTGCAGGGCGGCGATGGCGGCCTGGAGCTGGTAGTCCCCGGCCGGGCCCCCGGCGAGCGCCTCCTCGGCCAGGGCGGTGCCCTCCGCGATCGCCGTACGGTCCCAGAGCGAGCGGTCCTGCTCGTCGAGCGGGACCAGCTCACCGTCCGGCCCGGTACGGGCGGGGGCGCGGGCCTCGGTGAGGACCATCAGCGCCAGCAGCCCGCTGACCCGGCCCTCGTGGGGGAGCAGCCGGCGTACGGCGCGGGTCAGCCGGATCGCCTCGCGGGCCAGGTCGGTACGGTGCAGGGCCGGGCCGGACGTGGCGGTGTAGCCCTCGTTGAAGATCAGGTAGAGCACCTGGAGGACGGCCGCGAGCCGCCGGTCCCGGTCCCCCGGCTCCGGCGGCCGGAACTCCGTACCCCGTACCGCCCGCTTCGCCCGGCTGATCCGCTGCGCCATCGTCGCCTCCGGCACCAGGTGCGCGCGGGCGATCTCCGCCGTGGTCAGCCCGCCGACCGCCCGCAGGGTCAGCGCGATCTGCGCGGCGGGGGAGAGCGCGGGGTGGCAGCAGAGGAAGAGCAGGGTGAGCGTGTCGTCCTCGGACGGGGCCCGGCCGCCCGGCCCGGTAGGGCTCTCCCCGGGCGGCGGGGCGACGAACGCGTCCGCCGGGGTGAGGGCCGCCGCCCTCTCCTCCCGCCTCCGGCGCGCCTCGTCGCTGCGCAGCCGGTCGGTGAGGCGGCGGGAGGCGACCCGGATCAGCCAGCCGCGCGGGTTCTCCGGGGCGCCGTCCTCGGGCCACTGCGCGGCGGCCGCGATCAGGGCCTCCTGGACGGCGTCCTCGGCGGGGTCGAAGTGCCCGTAACGGCGGACGAGCGCGCCGAGGACCTGCGGGGCGTGGAGGCGCAACAGGTCTTCGATGCCGTCGGTGCGGGTGCGGGTGCTGGTGCTGTCGTCGCCGGTGCCGGCGCTGTCCGTGCCATCCCTGCCGCCGGTGCTGTCCGTGCCGTCCGTGCTGTCCGTGCCGTCCGTGCCGTCCGTGCTACGGCTCATCCGTCTCCCCGGGGCTGTGCTGTCACCGGCCGCCGCCGTGCCAGGTGATCGACCGTGCCGGCCCGACACAGTCGATCACCTGGCACGGCGGAGCGCCACACGATCGAAAGGGTCATCTTTCGCCCGGCCGGACAGAGAGGTGCCGCGCCGTTCACTGCATACCCCTGCCGGCGGGAGATCCGGGGGAGGGGATCCGGGAATTTCAACGGTACGGGGAATTCACACGGGGATCACGCGGGGAATTCAGAAGGAGACCGCATCAATGGATCGCACCGTCGTCGTGGGTGGCGGACACATGGGCTCGGTCATCGCCGGCCCGCCTCTCGGGCGAGCCGCCCGGAACGGACGCCCGCTCCCGCGAACTCGCTGACTGAGACGTGCGAAGCGCGAAGCGCGCCGGTTCCGCAGGTCAGGCGCTGCCGGCCTGCCTTACGGAACCGACGCGCACCCGACGCGCTTCGGCCTCCGGACGCCCTCTAGTCGTCGGTCGCGCCGTCGACGGGCCGGATGAGCACCGGGTACTCGGGCGCACCGGCCGGCTGCGGACAGCGTGCCACCCGGGCGGCGATCTCGGTCACCCGCTCCAGGCTCTCGCAGTCGAGCACCCAGAACCCGGCGAGCAGCTCCTTGGTCTCGCTGTACGGCCCGTCCGAGACCACCGGCCGCCCCTCCGCGTCGAGGCTGACGGCCCGCCCCTGCGCGGGCTCCCGCAGCCCGTACCCGGTCACCAGCTCGCCCGACTCGGCGAGGTCGTCGTTGATCTTCCCCATGTAGGCGAACATCTCCTGCACGGCCTTCTCGTCCCAGGCCGGGTTGCCGGGCGTTCCCTTGCCGAACTGCGCCTCGTAGTCCGCCTGGGTGCCCTGGACCATCACCAGATACTTCATGACCGTCGCCTCCATGGTCGTCGTCGTGCTTCGTGCTTCGTGCTTCGTTCTTCGTGGGTCGTGCGCCGTTCCTTCTTTCCGCTTGCACAGGAGACGTCGGGGCCGGGCCCGGGTTCTCGACACCACGCGCGGTTCCTTCTCGGATTCACCCGCTGGAGAGGGCGGAACGGGACGTTCAGTAAAGTTCGGCTGCGTTGCCCCCGCCCTGCTCCCTCCCCCGCCCTCTCCCGCCCCTCTCCCCGCCGCGAACTTCCTTTGAACGACGAGGTCCCGACCGTGTCTGCCGTCCCCTCTGTGGTTTCGCCCCTGCACCCCGTCTCCGTCGTGGGGATCGGCGCGGACGGGTGGTCCGGCCTGTCCGCCGGGGCGCGGGAAGCGCTTCGGGAGGCAGAGGTGCTGATCGGCGGCGCGCGCCAGCTGGACCTGCTGCCGCCGGAGTGCGCCGGCGTACGGGTGGCCTGGCCATCGCCGCTGCGTCCCGCCGTGCCTCGACTGCTCGCCGAGCACCGGGAGCGCCGGATCGCGGTGCTGGCCAGTGGGGACCCGATGTTCTACGGGATCGGGCGCGCGCTCGCGGAGGAGCTGGGGGCGGACGGCCCGGGGCCGGAGGAGCTGGGGTCCGAGGGGATGGAGCCCGAGGCGCTCGGGGCGGACGGCCCGGGGCCGGTGGGCCTGCGCGTGCTGCCGCACCCGTCCTCCGTCTCGTACGCCTGCGCGCGGCTCGGCTGGCCCCTGGAGGACACGGAGGTCGTCACGCTGGTGGGCCGCCCGGCGGCGCGGCTGGCGGCATCCCTGTACGAGGGCCGCAGGCTGCTGGTCCTGAGCGCGGACGCGGCGACGCCCGCGACGGTGGCGGCCCTGCTCACGGCCCACGGCTTCGGCCCGAGCCGGATGCGGGTCCTCGAACAGCTGGGCGGCGAGGCGGAGGCGTACGTGGACGGCGTCGCGGAGCGCTGGGCGCACGCCCCCGGGGACCGCCTGAACGTCATCGCGATCGACTGCCGGGCGTCGGCGGACGCGCTGCGGCTCGGAGCCGTACCGGGTCTGCCGGACGAGGCGTACGAACACGACGGCCAGCTCACCAAGCGCCACATCAGGGCCGCCACGCTCGGGGCCCTGGCCCCCGCCCCCGGGGAGCTGCTGTGGGACGTGGGCGGCGGCTCGGGCTCGATCGCGATCGAGTGGATGCGGGCGCACCCCTCCTGCCGTGCGGTGAGCGTGGAGCGGGACCCGGTGCGGGCCGAGCGGATCACCCGTAACGCGGAACGCCTAGGGGTCCCCGGCCTACGGGTCGTCACGGGCCCGGCCCCTTCCGCCCTGGCCGAACTCCCTTCCCCGGACGCGGTGTTCATCGGGGGCGGCCTGACCGTACCGGGCCTCCTCGACGCGTGCTGGGAGGCGCTTGCGCCCGGCGGCCGGCTGGTCGCGAACACGGTGACGCTGGAGTCGGAGGCGCTGTTGGGCGAGCGATACCGGTTGTACGGGGGCGAGTTGGTGCGGCTGGCGGTGGCCCACGCGGTGCCGGTCGGCGGGTTCACCGGGTGGCGCCAGGCCATGCCCGTAACGCAGTGGTCCGTACGCAAACCCTCAGACCCAGACCCAGACCCAGACCCAGACCCAGACCCAGGCCCAGACCCAGGCCCAGACCCAGACTCAGGTTCAGGAGACGTCTCATGACCGTGTACTTCATCGGTGCGGGCCCCGGGGCGGCCGACCTGATCACCGTGCGCGGCGCGCGACTTCTCGCCGCCAGCCCGGTCTGCCTGTACGCGGGCAGCCTGGTCCCGGTCGAGCTGCTGGCCGAGTGCCCGGCGGACGCACGGCTGGTCGACACGGCGAATCTGGACATCGAGCAGATCACGGCGGAGCTCGTACGGGCCCACGCGGACGGCCATGATGTGGCGCGGCTGCACTCGGGGGACCCGTCGGTGTTCAGCGCGGTGAACGAGCAGATGAAGCGCCTGGACGAGGCGGGCATCCCATACGAAGTCGTCCCCGGCGTACCCGCGTTCGCGGCGGCGGCCGCAGCGCTGAAGCGCGAGCTGACGGTGCCCACGGTGGGCCAGACGGTGGTCCTGACCCGCGTCGCCCAGCGCGCCACGGCCATGCCCGAGGGCGAGGACCTGGCCACCCTGGGCCGCAGCGGCGCACTGATCGTGCTGCACCTGGCGGCCCGTTACGCGGACCGCGTGGTGGAGGAGCTGCTGCCGCACTACGGGCCGGACTGCCCGGCGGCGGTGGTGGCGATGGCGTCGCGCCCGGACCAGATCATCCTGCGGGGGCCCCTGGACTCGATCGCCGACCAGGTGAAGGCGGCGGGGGTGATCCGGACGGCGGTGATCATGGTGGGCCGGACACTGGGCGCGGAACAGTTCCGGGACAGCCACCTGTACGCGGTGGGGCGGGAGCGGGAGCGGGAGCGGGGCGGGTGCTGAGGCTGCGGTGCCGGGTGCCGGGTGCCGGGTGCCGGGTGCCGGGTGCCGGACGCCGGTGGCCGAGCGCCGGGCGCCGGTGGCCGAGCGCCGGTGGCTGAGCGCCGCGCCCCTGAACGGAGCGGCTCCGTGTTCGCAGTCCGCTATGTGAGCAGGCCCCAGCTCGGACCCCTCGGGGTGTCCAGCCACACGCGCTGGGCTTCGTCGTCGACGGTGAGGCCGTAGCGCTCGGGGCCGGGTTCGTCGTGCTCGGTGAAGACGCGGTATGCGTCTTCGAGGCGGGACCAGAGCGAGCGGGGGCCCGCCTCGCTCACCGTGCCGTCGGTGTGAAGGGCGGCGATCGCGCCGTCCGGGGACCAGACACGGGCGGCGGCCGGTTTGCCGTCCTGGGTGAGGTCGTACTGCCAGGCGAGGTCGGGTTCGACGATGCTCAGCAGGAAGCGGTACGCGTTGTCGGCCAGCGCGGACGCGGGGACCTCCGTGCGGCGGCCCTCGTCGGTGGGGAGTTCGGGGCGGCGTGTCGGGACTCCGTCGACGGTGTCGCGTCGCAGGGGCATGAAGTAGGCCCCTCCCGGGAGGAACCTGCCTTCGGCCCGGAGCGGGCCGGTTCGGTGGATGCGGACCAAGGCGTTGCCGAGCGGGGCGATGATCTGGCCGGCGTCTGTTCCTGTCCCGCCGCTGAGTTGGCGTACCCATGCGGACGGTACGGAGCCGATCCGGCAGGTGGCGATGATCCGGTCGTACGGGGCGAGTTCCGCGTGGCCGTACGCGCCGTCCGCGAGGACGACCCGCGGTTTGTATCCGGCTTCGGCGAGACGAGCGCGGGCGGCGGTGACGAGATCGGGTTCGGTGTCGACGGTGACTACCGAATCACTGCCGAGCCGGTGCGCGAGAAGTGCGGCGTTGTAGCCGGTCCCGGTGCCGATTTCCAGCACCTTCATGCCGGTCCCGTCCGTCTCCACCCGCAGGGCCTCCAGCATGGTCGCCATGACCGAGGGCTGAGAGCTCGACGACGTCGCCGCGCCGGCTGTGCGGTGGGTGACCAGGGCTCGGTCCTCGTGCACGGCGGCGAACCACTGGTCGCGCGTCCCGGCGTCGGACGCCGAGATTTCGCGGCCCGTGTGGTCGTAGAAGGAGGGGACGAAGACATGCCGGGGGACTCGCTCGAACGCCTCCCGCCAAGCGGCGTCGGTCATGTCGCCGGAGTCGACCAGGGACTGGACGAGTCGGGCGCGCTCGACGGTGGCGGCCTGGGCGAGGTCGGAATCGGTGGTCACAGGGTGCCCTTCTCCAGAAGGTCGGCGAGAGCGTGGGTGATGGCCTCGCGCGTGAGGTCGATCCATGCCCACTGTCCCCCGGGGTTCACATCGATCAGGTAGTGCGTGCCGTCGCCGTCGCCGTCGCCGTCGACGATGAGGTCGAGCGCGGCATAGACGAGCCCGAGATCACGCAGCAGGGTGCGGATGCCGTGGGCGACGTCGCTCGGAAGCTCGGCAGGCGTGTGAGCGAGCGACGAGGAGTCACGTCGCCAGTCGAGGCGGGCCGGTCCGTGAGGCGCGTGAAGGGCTACGGGGAAGAGCCGACCGGCTACGGCGGTCACGCGGATCTCGTACGCCTTCGTCGTGATCTCCCGCTGGAACAGATGGGCGGTGAGTCCGATGCGCGGGTTGCCGAACTGGTCGGGCGGGACACGGCGTGTGTAGAGCTGCCCGCGCTTGCCGCCCTCGGTGTGAACGATGCCGCCGAACACCTTGGTCACGATGCGTCCGCCGCACTTGGCGGCGAACGGGGCGACGGCGGCCGGGTCGTTCGTGATGAGAGTCTCCGGCACGCGGAGTCCGGCCCTGGCCGCGACGGCGAGTTGTGCCGGCTTCGTGCAGTCGGCGTTCCGCTCCGGGCGGTTGACCCACAGGGTGCCGGGGAGCGTACCGAGCACACCGGGGAGCGCACCCTTGGCCTGTGACGCCGCGAAGTGTCGTTCGGGCTCGCTCATGGTCCCGGGGAACGCGTACGGGGTGGGCTTGCGCCACCACACCGATCGGACCTCGGACAAGTCGATGCCGCGCAGTTCGTCGTACATCCGCCCGTCCCATCGGCCCTCGGGCCGTAACTCGGCGGTGAGCGTGGAACGGTTGGGGAAGTCGGACAGGTCCGTACGCCAGAACGGGATGCCGCGCTCGTTCAGTTCGCGCAGGACGAAGTCCGCGGTGGGGTCGAGCGCGTAGGTGATGACGAGCACGCGCGGCACCACCGTGCCGCGCGTGCTCTGCCCGTGGGTGTGGGGCATCAGTCGTCGTTCTGGTCGGTGTCGATGGCGATGGCGTCCTTGCCGTCCGACTCGGTGTTGCACGACGTACCGGCCATCGCCTCGATGTGGATGGCCGTTACGCCTTCGACGAGCGAGAGTTGCGACACCGGGTCGACCGAGACCACGGGCCGCCGGCCGACAGTGACGGGGGCGGTCAGGGCGTCCAGCCCGAAGGGCCGGGTGGCCAGGGGGCCGGGGGGCTGGGGGCGGGTCACGTGGGAGAGGGTCGGGGTGCGATCGAGAAGTACGTACATCACTGTCGCCTTTCACTCGGGTCCGTAGTGCTCGGTTCTCGGGGTGGTGCGGTGTTCTCCGTCCCGCCGCCCGGGGGCGGCGGGACGGGAGCTTTGATGCGGGTTCTCGGAGCTTGCGGTCAGCCGTTGCGCGGGACCTTCCCCAGGACGTCTTGCCAGGTGTGCTGCTCGGCGTGGTCGGCGAACAGACAGCAGCCCTCCCCGTCCGGCCCCGGACCGACCGCCGGGCAGTCCGACAGCACGACCAGGTCCACGTAGGTCCCGCGCCACCAGAGCCAGAGAGCAGTGCCGTACGAGTCGAGTTCGGCCACGAGGCCGTAGTGCTCGTCGCTGTCGTGGGTCGACAGCTGGCATTGGACGGCCCTGTCGACGCAGCCCGCCGGAGCCTTCTGCCGTGCCTCCTGCGCCAGGTCCAGCGGCACCCGACGCCAGTGCTTGCAACGCATCACGACACCGTCCGCAGGGAGTCGGCGGAATTCTGCTCCGCGCATCGCCCGCATGCGCAGGGCGGGAAGCCGCCCGCGTTGTCGGGGAGCACCGGGTCGTCGCTCACACGCACTTCTACGAGAGGCCCCCACGTCCGGGCTGAGTCGTGCGAGACCCGCAGTGTCATGCGTACCTGAGCGACCTTTGACGAAGGCATGAGCACCTCATATAGAAGAGATAATCTCCTTCACTCATGTACATGAGTGATGAGGGAAAGAATGACGTACTCCTGTACATGAGTCAAGTGGTCCTTGGTGTGGGCCCGTTGCGAGGCGGCATCGGGCGCTGTCTCAGTCTGCGGCGGCGAAGCGGTAGTCCAGGACGAACTGGTCGGCGGCCATGATCGTGTCGCACACCTCTACGACTCGTCCGGCCGCCGTTTCCGCGTTCCGTACGAGGTGGATCACCGGGGAGCCCGGGCTCAGCGCGAGTGCGGATGCCTCGGCCTTGGTCGCGAGGCGCGCCCGAACGGTCTCGCTGAACTCTGCAAGGGTGTGGCCGTGGTCTTCGAGGCGGGCGTAGATTCCGCCGCCGCCGGGATTCTCGGCGAACACTTCCGGGATGTCCTTCGCAACGTCCCACGGGATGTAAGAGGTGGCCTCCTCCGTGGGCACGCCTTCCCGGAAGTAGCGGCGCTTGCGAGCGAGGACCTGGGAGCCGGCGGGCACGCCCAGCCGCTCGGCGATCTCCTCGGGCGCTCCGATGGGGCCGATGAGGAGGACGGTCACGGACGGCTTGCCGCCGGACCGCTCTGCTTCCGCGAGGTAGGCGGCCTTGCCCGCCTTCCGGTGCGTCCGGCGGAACCGGTCGGAGGACTTGCGCTGCACGGGCGGCCGGGACCTGACGAACGAGCCCCGCCCGTGGTGGGTCTCGATCAGCTGAGTCGCCCTTAGCTCCGCGATCGCCTTGCGTACAGTTCCCGATGCGACGCCGTAGCGTTCCATGAGAGCCGTCTCGCTCGGCACGGCGTCCCCGGCTCTCAATACACCGGACCGGATCTGTGCGGCCAGGTCGTCGGCGATCTGGAGATACTTCGCCTTGGCCGAAGAGGTCACATCACTACTCGCCATAGTCCTTCTGAGTCTCCTATTCTCATGTACATGAGTAACATCCATCAGGAGACCCCGTCAACGCCGCCCACGCCGCTCCACTCCGTCTCCGTAGCCGGAATCGTCGTCCGGGAGGACGGTCGGGTGCTCACCATCAAGCGGGCCGACAACGGGACCTGGGAGCCGCCGGGAGGGGTGCTCGAACTGGCCGAGGCTCCGGAGGACGGTGTTCGGCGTGAGGTGTACGAAGAGACTGGCGTCAAGGTCCAGGTGGATCGGTTGACCGGGGTCTACAAGAACACCTCTCGCGGCATCGTCGCTCTGGTCTTCCGCTGTCGCGCCGAGGGTGGATACGAGCAACTGTCCGATGAAGCCTCGGCGGTTGAGTGGTTGACCCCGGACGAAGTGACCAGCCGCATGGCCGAGGTCTACGCGGTCCGGGTCACCGATGCCCTGTCGAGCGGTGCTCCCCGCGTCCGGGCGCATGATGGCCGGAGGCTCGCCCGGGACTCCTGAGGGCGGGAGGAACTGCGCTGTTCAGTCAGCGAGTTGCCTCGTCCATGAGTGCGTAGAGGAGTCCGACGAGTGAGCCGCTGCTGACGATCTCGCGGCGGTCGATCATTCCCCGGACGTTGGTCAGCGGGATCCATTCGATGCGGTCGGACTCGTTCTTCTCGGTCGGTGGAGCTTCGTACGTTGCCCCGTCCGCGCGGAAGACGTAGTGCTGGGAGTCGGTGATGCCGTTGGCCGGTTCGGCGTAGATTAGCGGCCTGAGCGGGGCCGGACGCCAGCCGGTCTCCTCCAGGACCTCACGGGCCGCCGCCTCGGCCGGGGTCTCGCCCTCCTCCACCAAGCCCATGGGCAACTCCCATGCTCACGCGTCCGTGATGAAGCGGTGCCGCCACATCATGAGGACGTCGCGCTGCTCGTTGACGACCGCTGCCACGGCCAAGTGGCGGAGCTTGACGACGTGGTGCTCCCAGCGATTCCCGTCCGGCGTTTCCACGTCGGTGAGCCACAGGTTCACCCAGCTGTTCTCGTAGATCGGACGTTCCCCGTGGATCTTCCATCGCATCGTTCCGGCCCCCTGTCGGTTGGGTTTCAGCGTCATGGACCGGAGCTGCTCGCCGGGTTCTGGGTGCGCGACTGTTTCGGGAAGCCTGGATCGCGGGAGGCGTTCGCGTCCCACCGGGCGTCAACGTGACCTGGTGGAACACCCTTTCGGGTTGATCTGTGGTCCTCTGCAAGGCCGTTCAGCCGATTGGCCGCACGGTGCTTCGGCGCTGCGGTACCGTGATCGCGTCATCACGCTCTGTGCGTGCCTTGCGCATGCATGGAGCGGCCCCCGGAGGTGTTCACAGCACCGGACCGAGGGCCTTCACCCACTAGTGGAAAGAGCCACAGGGATGCTTTGGCATGCTATCGCGCCGGTTCGGCGCTACACGAAGGTCTCGCACGACGTCATGCGTCATCCGCGTCTGAGCAGCGACGCGAAGGTTCTCATCTCTTACGTTCAGGGGTTGCCCGACGACCAGAGCGACCGTGCCCTCTCCGAGCACGCTCAGAAGGTCGGCATCAAGGGGCGCAGCTACCAGAAGGCCAAGCAGGAGCTGGTCCTCAATGGGTTCGTGCATGAGCGGAAGGTCTCCGGGGAGCGGGGGCTGTGGGGCACCCATCAGCTGTTCTCCAACGTTCCGTTGACCGACGCCGAAGCTCGTGCCGTCTGGCGGGAGGCCGGTGTGGGGTCCGGGTCGGCTCCGAGTGCGCACTATCCGACCGTCGGTGAACCGAGGTCCCGGACTGTCGGTCACCAACTACCGGTAGACGAAGAACTGGGGGAGAACACATCCCACCCTCCCACCGAAGCCCCGCACGAAGCGGACGAGTTGGAGGAGCTGTCGCCTCACGCTGCCGAGGCCGAGCGGGTGTTGTTGTCCCTCCGGCACTCCCATCGGCAGCTGCACCTTGGAGTCGCCGAGGCCCGGACGCTCGTCGAACGGGCCGCCGAGTGGTTGCGGCGCGGGGTCTCGGGCGGTGATCTCCGGCGCGTACTGAGCAGTGATCTGCCGCCGGACGGGGTCCGGTCCGCTGTGGGGTTCCTGCGGCATCGGCTCGTACAGAAGATGCCCGAAGCGCCGGAGGTGAAGCTGCGGGCCCCTGCCCGGGAGGTGGAGCCCGAGGCCGTGCGAACGGCTGAGGCGGTGCCGTCCGCCGCTGTCGTTCCTCGGTACGTCGCGCCTCTCGTCACCTGCGAAGGGCCCGGGACCGAGCACGTCTTCCGGTCCATGGCGGGGGAGACCGAGTGCCCCGACTGCCAGCAGGCCGCGGCCTGGGCGCGCTGGGCCGAGCGGCGGGCCGCCGACTTCGGGATCGACCTCGCCGAGGACGCCGCGGCCGCCGTGGAGGCCGGGCGCAGTCCGGACGGGTGGCGGGCACGGCTCGCTGCCGCCGCCGGGGCCGGGGGCGGGACCGGATCCGGAGACGGCGCCGAAGTCGGGGTCGAGGCTGAAGTCGGGGTCGAGCTCGCAGTCGATCGGTAGGGCCTGGGGCCGGGAGAGTCGGTCATCGAGTGGCGGGCCGGCTGGTGCGTCAGGTCGGGACGGCGGCTCGCTGGAGGCGTATCTGGCCGATTTCAGCGACGTTCTTCATGAGCTCGGCATTCACCCAGGCGATCGTGTGGGCGACCGTGTGCTGCGGGTCCTTCTGCCACGGGAACGTAGCCGTGGCATCGAGGTCGGCGGCGGTGAGGCCGTCCAATGCCGCCAGCCAGTCCTTCCGCAGGTCGCGCAGCCACTCGACGGTCGGGGCTCCCGGGCCGGGCCAGGTGATGTCGTTCCGGTCCCGGGGCGTTCTCCCTCGGACGTGATCCACGGTCACGCTCCACCACCAGCCCATGTGCCAGCTCAGCCAGCCGATGGTGGGTACGGGGACGGGCTCGGGTTCGACGTCGGCCCAGTCCGCTGTCCAGGTCCCGTCGTCGGCGGATCGGCGCACCGTCCAGCAGTTCGCGGCGGGCTCCCACAGGAAGTCGCCGGGCGCGATCCGCTCCAAGTGGTACTCGAACAGTGACCACGTCAGATCGAACTGCCAGCGCAGCAGGTCGATCGCGGTGGCGGAGGGGGGCGGGGGAGGGGGCGTTGAGGCGGTCATCGTGCAAACCTCGCACGGTGGCGTTGGGGATGAGAAGCGGATTTGTGGGGCGGGCCGCCGCCGTGGGAGTGGGAGCGGGCATGGCTGTGCCCGGCGACTTGTCGCTTGTCGCCGGGCACAGATCAGAGGGAGACCGGCCAGAGGGAGACCGGCCAGAGGTGGTCAGGCCGGACGGATTCGGGCCGGGGGAGTGACGTCGGCTTCGGGGCCTGGCGTCAGTCCGTGATCTCGATCTTGTCGTTCTTCTGCTGGGAGGAGGAGGCCGGGGCCGTCTCCTTGTCGCCCGCGCCCCCGGTCGCAGCCGCGTCGGACGACGAAGCCGGGCCGCCCGCGCGGTTCTTGAGGTTCTGGAGCAGCGCGCCGACGTCCACGCCCGTCGTCGAGCTGAGCAGCTCCACGCCCTGGGCGACGTTGTCGGTGACCGTACGGGCCAGCTGGCTCGCGCCGTCCGTGGAGATGACCGTCAGCTTGTCGATGGCGCTCAGCGGCTCGGAAGCCTTCGCGACGACGTCCGGGAGGACCTCGACCAGCATCTGGAGGACGGCCGCGTCACCGTACTGCGCGAACGCGTCGGCCTTCTTCTGCATGGCCTCCGCCTCGGCCGCACCCTTGGCGGCGATCGACGCGGCCTCGGCCTCACCCTCGATGCGCACCGCGTCGGCCAGCGCCGAACGGTGGAGCTTCTCACCCTGACCGGTCAGGCGCGAGCGCTCCGCGTCCGCCTCGGCCTCCTTGACCTGGGCGATGCGGCGGGCCTCCGCCTCCTGCTCGGCCTGGTAGCGGGCGGCGTCGGCGGGCTTACGGACCTTGGTGTCCAGCTCGCGGTCGGTCAGCGCGGCCTGGCGCTCGGCGACCTTCTCCTGCTCCTGGAGGACTTCCTGCTGGCGCGCGGCCTCGGCGAGGGGACCGGCGGCGTTGGCCTTGGCGGCCGCCGCTTCGGTCTCGGCCTTGATCTCGGCCTGCTTCAGGTAGTACGTCCGCTCGGCGATGGCGATCTCCTCGGCCGCCTTCAGCCGGGCCTGCTCCGAGGCGCGCCTGGCGATCGCCTCGGCGATGTCCGCCTCCTGCTTGGCGCGGGCGGCCTCGGGACGGCCGAGGTCCTCCAGGTAGGAGCCCTCGGTGGTGATGTCCTGGATCTGGAAGGCGTCCAGGATCAGGCCCTGGCCGGAGAGGCTGGCCTCGGCCTCCTCCGCGACCTGCCCGGCGAACGCGGCCCGGTCCCGGATGATGTCCTCGACCGACATGCGGCCGACGATCGCGCGCAGCGCTCCGGAGAGCACTTCCTGGGTGAAGCCGACGATGCCGTCCTGCTGCTGGAGGAAGCGCTGGGCGGCGGCGCGGATCGCGTCCTCGCTGCCCCCGACCTTCACGATCGCGACGCCTTCGAGGTTCGACTTGACGCCGCGCAGGGTGACCGCGCCGCGTACGGCGATCGGGATGTGCCGGCTGGACAGGTCCAGGGTGAACTTCTGCTGGACGAACGGCACGACGAAGACGCCGCCACCGACGACGACCTTCTGGCCGCTGTTGTCGATGCTGGTGAGGCCGGTCACCGGATCGGTCGACTTCTTGCCGCGGCGGCCGGTGATGATGAACGCCTCGCTGGGCCCGGCGACCTTGTACCGCGTGATGACGACGAGGCCGAGCAGGACGAGAAGTACGACGATGCCGATGACGGCGATGACAACTGGACTCATGAGAGATGTCCCCCCTGCCTCCCGGGTGGGGGACGGCAGATTGTGGTGTGGTGCGGGGTGCTGATGGGGTCAGTGAGGTGGGTGGGGTGAGGTGGAGCGGGGCGGGTGGCTGTGGAGCTTGATGTGTGGGGTGTGCGTGGGGCGGGATGGCGGGGTGGGACTGACTGGTGATGCTGGTCGGGGTGCTGGTGGTGCTTCTCGGGGTGGTGGGGTCCTGGGGTGGTGAAGCGGTGCGGCGGCGGTCGGCCCGGTCAGCGCTCGACCGGGCGTACCGCGACCGAGGTGGTCGACAGCTCCGCTTCCACCCAGACCTCCGTGCCCCGTACGACAGGCGTCGGGCACTTGGCCGCGTACTTCACGGGGTGGCCCGCCAGGCGGAGCATCACCTCGCCGTAGCCCTCGGCCGGAATGGCCGTCACCACGGTCCCGGAGGTGCCGACGAGGTCTCCTCCGCGCGGGGTGGACGCGGTCTGGTCCCGCATCAGGGCCTTACTGATTTTCCAGGTCAGCCAGGCCGCCACGACTCCGGCGGCGACGCCGACGACGGTGGCCACGACAGGACCGGCACTCGTGGCCCCGAGGACGACCGCCCCGCCGAAACCGAGCATCGAGATGAAGCCGGCGATCACCGGAAGGGAGAGGAGGCCGTCGAAGAGCCCGTCGAGTACGCCGTCGAGCATCCCTTCGAGGACGCCGCCGAAGATGAGGGAAAGAGCGAGCAGGGCGATTCCCACAATGCCGAGACCGAGAAAGAAGGTCACGTGATCACTCCCCTGTTTTTCGGCTTCCCCCGAAGTATTTCCGTTGATCCAGCTGGATGATCCCATACACGCCTTGATCGAATCACTGCCGGATCCCGGCAATCTTTACGCGCTTTTGATGCCGGACAACCGATCGGTCAGGGTGGAGAGCGATTGGAAGGTGGCGCCGAGCAGCGCCACGTGCTTCCAGCGCAGGACGCCGTCCGGTCCGACGAGGAAGACCGCCCGTCGTACGCCGATGCCGGGGGCGGCGACACCGTACGCCCTGGCGATCTCCCGGCCCTCGTCCGCCAGCAGGGGCATCCGCAGCCCGTGTGCGCGGGCAAACGATTCGTGGCTGTCCACACCCTGGGGGCTGATGCCCCAGACGTCGGCGTCGAGGCCCTCGAAGGACTCCATGCCCGAGGAGTACGAGCACAGCTGCTTCGTGCAGACGGTGGTGTTGTCCCCGGGGTAGAAGGCCAGCACCAGGGCGCGGCCGCGGGCGGTGGAGAGCCGGTATTCGCCGCGTTCGAAGGCTTCGCCCGCGAGGACTCCGCCGGGGAGGGTGAAGTCCGGAGCCGGGCTGCCGAGCTGGGGTCCTGATGCCATGAGGTCGCTCCCTGGATGAGATGTCACGGGTTTCGGCCTGCGCCGACCGGTGTGTTCGAGCCGCGCCGCGTTCCTCGTGCGGGCGGCTCCGGGCATGTGCGTCTCCATCCTGCCCTTCCGCATCGAACCCGCCGAAGCCCCTGCGCCGCTGAGGGCGGCGAGGGCCCTGGGAGAGATTGGGGGGGCGGGCGAGGAGGGTGCGGTTCGGGTGTGCGCGTGGATTTTTCCGGTCACGCCTCCCCGATGACGTTGGCCGGATACGTTTGGCGGTCACGTTTCCCGGTCACACCGCACCCATCCGCACGCGCTCCGGCGACGAATGACGAGTACGGAAGTGCGGGCGTCCGGCCCCGCCGTCCACACCCCGGAGGTACGTATGACGGAGCGACCGCCCTCGGCAGCGGTTCTCGTACTGCACGGGGGCCACGAGAGCGGGACGGAACCTCCGCCGCCCGGCCTCCTGAACCTCCCCGGCGTGCGGATGCGCCCGTTCGTCCGCGCCCTGCGCCGGGCCACCCGCGCGCACGAGGGCGGTACGGAGGTGCTGGTCCGGCAGGTGCGGTACGTGCACCGCGGCTGGAACGGCGCCCGTGCGGACGCCTTCCACGACGCCGTGAGCGCACTGGACGCCCTGGCCGGGGAGGCGGGCGACATACCGGTCGTCCTTCTCGGCCACTCCATGGGCGCCCGCGCCGCCCTGCGCGCCGCCGGGCACCCCTTCGTACGCGGAGTCGTCGGCCTCGCCCCCTGGTGCCCGCCCGGCGACCCGGTGACCCAGCTCGCCGGGCGTGACGTGGTCCTGGTGCACAGCAGCCGGGACCGGGTCACCAGCCCCCAGGCCACCCAGTCCCTCACCGCCCGGGCCCGCCGCGCCGGAGCCCGTACGTGCATGGTCACCGTCCGGGGCGGCGACCACGCCATGATCCGCCGCGCCCCGGCCTGGCACCACCTCGCCACCGCCCTGGTCACCGGGCTGCTGGGCACGACGCCCCTGCCGGGTCCCGTCTCCACGGCCCTGGGCCTGCCGCCGAACGCCGAGGCCACCGAGGGCACCCTCGACCTGGACCGGCTGCGCGCCGACCGGGGGGCCGGTCTCCTGCCGAGCCCCTAGGTGTGTTGTCCCGGGACGTTGGTGACACGCGTGCTGGGTTCTTGAAATGGGTGAGGGCCTCCGGGTTCGGTGTGGATTGCGACATCTCCACCGAGATCAGGAGGCCCTCGTGGTCCACCGTAATGCCC